>JAEWAC010000407.1 GCA_023391895.1 Bacteroidota bacterium | reverse complement strand
ACCTGCGCTTAAGCGGTATTGTAAGCAACAATGCCTGGAGTGGTTATGGCGAAGACAGCGCCGGCAACCGCTTTACCTGGACCGCCACTTACGATAAGGCCGGGGCGGAGAGCAAGGACAGTGCCCGCAAAAAACCGGCCGGTGCTTTAGGAAAAGTGACCTATCCTTTTGAGCCCTTTGGCTGGGAAGAAGGGCAGGCTCCTAAGCAGGAAACCATCTTAATTAAAAATGCCACTGTATGGACCAATGAAAAAGAAGGGGTGTTGCAAAATGCCGATGTGCTCATCCGTAACGGTAAAATTGCCGGTGTGGGTAAAAACCTATCTGCTGCGGGTGCCCGCGTCATTGACGGAACCGGCAAGCACGTTACTGCTGGTATTATTGATGAACACTCCCACATCGCTGCCGCTTCCATCAACGAAGGCGGTCAAAGCGTTACCTCCGAAGTACGTATAGCCGATAACCTTAACCCTGATGATGTCAACATTTACCGGCAGTTAAGCGGTGGCGTTACTACGTCTCACATCCTGCATGGTTCGGCCAACACCATTGGCGGACAAACACAGCTGATCAAACTGCGCTGGGGTGCCAACGACGAGGACCTGAAGTTCAAGGCCTGGCCCGGACAGATCAAGTTTGCCCTGGGTGAGAATGTAAAACGTTCACCTGCACAGGCGGGCCAGAACAACCGTTTCCCGGATACCCGCATGGGGGTAGAGCAGCTGTTGGTAGACGCCTTTACCCGGGCTAAAGATTATGAAAAGGCCTGGAAAGAGTACGAAGCCAACAAAGGCAAAAAAGGTGCTGTGGCGCCCCGCCGTGACCTGGAGCTGGATGCTTTGGTGGAAATTTTAAACAACAAGCGTTTTATTACCTGCCACTCTTACGTGCAAAGCGAGATCAACAGTGCCATGAAGGTGGCCGAGCAAATGGGCTACACCATCAATACGCTGACCCACATTTTGGAAGGCTATAAAGTGGCTGATAAAATGAAAGCGCATGGTGCTAATGCTTCCACTTTTTCCGACTGGTGGAATTATAAAATGGAAGTGATCGATGCCATTCCCTACAATGCCGCTATTATGCATAAGGTAGGATTGAACGTAGCCATCAATTCCGATGATGCAGAAATGGCCCGCCGCCTGAACCAGGAAGCCGGTAAGATCGTGAAGTACGGTGGCGTAAGCGAAGAAGAAGCATTGAAAATGGTTACCCTGAACCCTGCCAAAATGCTGCATGTAGAAGATAAGGTAGGAAGCCTGAAAGTGGGCAAAGATGGTGATGTGGTGCTTTGGAGCGATCATCCGCTGAGCATTTATGCTAAGTCTTTGTACACCATTGTAGACGGCACCGTTTACTTCGACCGCGAAAAAGATGAGCAGTTAAGGAAAGCCGTGGCAGCAGAAAGAAGCCGGCTGATCAATAAAATGATCAGTGAAAAACGCTCTGGTACTGCCGTGAGACCTGCACAGCCTACTTATCAGTACATGCAAACCTGCAGCGATCACTATCACAGCCATGGATTGTTAACTATCGATGCAGATGAAATTCAATAAATAGTTCAAAAGTTCTCAGTTCACAAGTTCATGAGTTGGTTATGGCAACTATTAAAAGTTTTGAAGACATACAATCATGGCAAAAGGCGAGGATGCTCAACCAAACACTTGGCAGTTATATTAACTCCGGCCGGTTTAAGCATAACTATAGCTTGATTGGCCAGATTGAGCGTTCTGCCGGCTCTATGATGGACAATATTGCTGAGGGTTTTGAGAGAAGCGGTAACAGGGCGTTTCTTCAATTCTTATATATTGCAAAGGGCTCCTGTGGTGAATTCAGATTGCAATTGTACAGAGCTTTGGATAGCAAGTATATTGAACAACAAGAGTTTGATGAAATTTTTGCTCTGGCTAAAGAAGTAAGAGTCTTATTACAAAAGCTGATCAACTATTTAGAGCAAACTGAATTGAAAGGTCAAAAATTCAAAAGCCGAGAGTTGAGCATAGGAGCTATAACTGGTGAACACGTGAACTAGTGAACTTGTAAACTTCCAAATTCAAAACAATGAAAAAAATATTCTTAAGCATAGCCTCTCTTGCTTTCCTGCTAAAGATCAATGCGCAGGAAACGGTTTACCCGGCACCGAAGCAAACGGGCACCACGGTTATTACCAATGCTACCGTGCATGTTGGTAATGGGCAGGTGTTGCAAAATGCTTCCGTGGTGATTACGGACGGAAAAATTGCTGCCGTGGGAACGAATGTATCCGTTCCGGCCGGCGCCACTACCATCAACGCACAAGGCAAACAGGTTTACCCGGGACTTATTCTGCCCGCCAGCAACCTGGGCCTGGTAGAAGTAAACAGTGTACGGGCCACCAGCGATGTGCGGGAAATTGGCGAGCTGAACCCCAGCATCCGCTCGATTGTAGCCTACAATACCGATTCTAAAGTCATCAATACCCTGCGTTCCAGCGGTATTTTGCTGGCCAACATTGTTCCGGAAGGCGGCCTCATCAGTGGTGCATCCTCTGTAGTGCAACTGGATGCCTGGAACTGGGAAGACGCGGCCTATAAAACCGATGCTGGTATTCATTTCTGGATGCCGTCTTTCCTGGCGCGTCCGCGTGGTTTTGGGGGCAGAACGGCCACCCAGCAGCCGGAGGTAGACATGGTGAAGCAAGGCCTGGAGCAGGTAGACCGCATGAAAAGTTTTTTCCAGGAAGCCAAGGCTTACGCCGCATTGGACAAGCGGGAAGAAACCAACCTGAAGTTTGCCGCTGTTAAAGGCTTGTTTGACAAAAGCCAGAAGCTGTATGTACATGCCAATACTGTTAAACAAATACTGGTGGCACTGGACTTTGTAAAAGAGTTTGGTTTTGACGTGGTGATTGTGGGTGGAAGCGACAGTTGGCAGATTGCAGACCTGTTAAAACAAAACAATGTGTCGGTGATCTTAAACCAGCCGCACAACTTGCCCACACTGGCTGACGATGATATTGACCAGCCTTATAAAACAGCCGCCCTGCTGCAAAAGGCCGGTGTTACGTTTGCTATCAACGATGAAGATGGTCAAACCCGTGGCCGTAACCTGCCGTACAATGCCGGCACCGCTGCTGCTTACGGGTTAACCAAAGAGCAGGCGCTACAGGCCATTACTTTAAATGCCGCCAAAGTGCTGGGCATTGCTGATAAAACCGGCAGCATAGAAGTAGGCAAGGATGCCAACATCGTGATCAGTACCGGCGATATTCTGGACATGCGTACCAGCACTGTAACGGATGCGTTTATCCAGGGCCGTAAAATTGATTTAAATGACAAGCAGAAACAGCTGAACGAACGGTATAATCATAAATACAATTTGAAAGCGTTTTAAGTAAAAAAGCCCTGCAACTGCAGGGCTTTTTTATTATAAGCAGGTAGAACAATGCGGATTTAAGTTTGATGAACTTTTAAAAGTGTGGCAGAAAAAAGGACTGCTTTGTAATTGATGGCAGTCCTTTTTTTCTGCTTTAAAAATTCATTTCATCTGCACTGGGACCGTAGCTGCCGGGTATGGGGATGTTCAGCAGGCGCAGGTACACGCCCAGTTGTGCCCGGTGGTGGATCGTTTGTGCAAAAGACATGCGGATCACTTCGTATTTAGAGGAGGTGGAATAGATCTGGTTGCCATTGCGCAGCGTCCATTGGTCCCAAAGCAGTTCTTCGGAAGCCTTGCTTAAATGGGCATGCCCGTCAGCCAGCGATTCTTCAAAATAAGCCAGCAATTCAGCGGTTTGGTTGATCGCCCTGGGCTGGTAAGGGTTGTTGGCAAAATCCAGTTCACTGGTGTTCAGTGTCATCGTTACCCAGGAAGGCAGTTCGGCAATGTGGGTGGCCAGCTGTTGAATGCTCATACTTTTTTCATGGGGTTTCCATTGGTACTGGTCATTGGGCACACGTTCCAGCATTTTGCGGGTTATCTGGGCTTCCTGATCCATTTCTTTTAACAGCAGTTGAATAATGTTCATAATAAAACTTGATTTTGATTTCAATGCAAAGAAATCAAGCCCCACTGACAACCCTATGGCAGTGTACTTTTAATAATTTACCGGCAATAATTTCATGTACTCATCCAGCGGCATGTGGTCTCTTTTTTGAAAAGGCAGGTCCAGCTTTTTAAGTTGCTGAATGTTGGATACCCGGAAGTCGCGGTACTCCTGCCGCTTATGGCACCAGGCAATGAGGTGCCAGTTGAGTGCATAGAATATAAGACCAATAGCTTCTACCTGCCGCCGGCTGGTTTCGCCATTTTTTGTTGTATACTCCATTTCCAAAATGCATTTGGCCGCAATGGCATCCTGGATAACGGATAGGTAAGCATAGTTATGCTGAAAACAGGAAGGCACCTGTAGCTTGATGCTCGGTATCAGTACTTCCACTTTTTCTTTTTGCGAAGTGCGCAGTACCGCTTTTACTTTCGTCAGCACATTGGCATAATGGGTTTGTATAGATTGATCGGCAAAACCCTGCACCAGGGCTTCGGTTAGCAACAGGGCGTTGGCTTCTTCGGTGGTAAACGAAACCGGTGGCAGAAAGTAGCCCTGCACAATAAAATAGCCTTTGTGCTGCTCAAAGCTTACCGGTATACCCAGTTCACCCAGGGCCTTAACATCCCGGTAAACTGTACGCACACTAATTTTAAACCGGTCAGCCAGCTTTTCGGCTGTTACATATTTTTTGGATTGCAGCTGCGTGAGTATGCCCAATAAGCGGTCAATGCGGTTCATGGTAATGTATCGATAGTACAAAGTACGTCATCCTGTACGAACCGCCACCGATTGGTTACAAAATGCCATATGGGTTTTTAAAGAAATTGCCGGATAATAGGGTGAAAGCAAGCTTTGGTGGTAGCAGCTTTCGGTCCCACTTTTTCAAAAACCCATATGGCTGCTTAACTGTTATGGTAAGCAGCAGGTAGTTCGTGATGCTGAACGCCTGGAAGCCGCCTTGCTGGCGATTAAGTATAAAATGCAGAAATTTGAATTATGACCGGAGCAGCTTGCTGGCCTGCTACTCCAAACCCCTAAAAAAGAGGCAGCGTATGTGGTGCCGGACGTTTATGGTATGGATGTTTGTAAGTATCGGCTGCAGCCAGGCTGCCGCTCAGCAGGCCACTGCTGTTGAGGCGCCCGATACGGCCAAACTGCCCAATCTGTTCTCCATAGGGTTGGGCCTGCAACACGGTTTTATTTTTGCGCATTCACAGGCGGTGCAAAACACCCGCGGAGCTCATCCCACCGGCGTGGAGGCTATCCTGAGCTGGCAAAGAAATGATGCCGCAGTATGGTCGTTGTGCAATTGTTATCCGCGAAAAGGACTTTTGCTGGCGTATTACGACTACGATACCTGGATACTGGGTAAAAGCCTGACGGCGGCTTATTTTCTGGAGCCTGCTTACCGGCTCAGCAACAGGCTGTTTTTTTCTTTTAAAGGGGCCGCCGGCCTTTCTTATCTTACCAACCCTTTTGACAGTATCCGCAATCCTACCAACCAGTCTTACAGTACCCATTCCAGTGCTTACTTAGCGCTGGGTCTAGGTTTATGGTACCGGGTGGGTAATCGCTGGTGGTTGAATACGTCGGTCAATTACCAGCACGAATCCAATGGCGGGCGCAAGCAACCCAATAAAGGTATCAACTGGCCTACGGCAGGATTTGCCGTCAGTTACCAGAAAAACACAAGGCCTTATTACAGAGGCACCCGCGCCCATGAAAAGTACTGGATACACAATTCGCCCCGCTGGGATGTCGGCATTTTTGGCATTGCCCGAAAGGCGCTGGATGAAAGCGGCCATAGCCGGCGGCTGCCCCTGGTGGGTTTAGTATTGCAGGGCAGTAAGCAGGTAGGTCGCATCAATGCCTTAACACTGGGCGCCGAAGTATACCGCGATGAAGAGCTGGATTCCAAACTGAAACGCGACTCTATAAATGCCAGCCCGGTAAAGGTCGGAATATCAGTGGGGCATGAGTTTTTGCTGGGTCGGTTTTTGTTTAGCCAGCGCCTGGGCGTGTATGTATTTGATCAAACGCCTTATTACGACCTCATTTACCACCGCTGGGGTCTGCACTACCGCATCAGCCGGCATTGGGGTATAGGCTTCAACCTTCAGGCCCACCGCCATGTAGCCGATTTTGTCGACCTGAGATTGACCTATTCGTTTCAAAAGAAATACCGTGCAACACCCTAGTGGTGTGGATGGTAAGGTCAGAGGATGCAAAAGGAATATATTAGTTGACTTTTCTGATAGCTTTGAAACCCATAGCTGTTTTTGAAGAAGCTGTAAAGCCGGTTGGCAAAGCCAGTGGTGGTATAGCTATTGAAGTTTTTTGGTTAACTTCTTTTCCAGGGTATTGCGGACGGTGCTGAGCCATTCTTCTTTCAGAATGCTCAGTACAATGCTGTCTCTTCGGGTGCCATCCGGCTTCAGGCCATTGCTTCTTAATACACCTTCTTCCACGCAGCCGATGCTTTTCATGGCGGCTATGCTTTTTTTATTGTTGTTGTCGGCCCGAAACTCCACCCGCTCCATCTGCATTTGTTCAAAAGCAAACTGCAGTAATAGGTATTTACAGTGTTTGTTCAGCCCGGTGCCCTGGTGCTTTTTGCCGTACCAGGTATAGCCTAACTGCAGTGTGTGGTGCGCCAGCTGTATGTCATAAAAGCGGGTGCTGCCGGCGTATGCCTGCTGCATTTTATCAAATACGATGAAAGGGTATTCCTGTTTGTTTTGTCTGCCTGCCAGCGCCAGCTGCATATAGTGTTGAAGGTTGCCGGGGCTGTTTGCTTGCACCAGTGAGTAGTGCCAGAGTTCCGGTTCCTGCAGCGAAAAGGGGAGCAGGTGTTGTAAGTCGTCGGGTTGAAGCGGCCGCAGCAAAACGGACGCATCTTCTAAAATGTAATCCTGACTAAAATCGAATGAAGGCAAGTTATGCATGATCGTGTGTTGAAAAGTTTATAAGCCTTTCTTATCAGCTGAACCTATAGAGTCTATGAGATATGTGATTCAACTCCTTCAAAACCCCATAAGGATAATAAAAGAGGAATGAAAGTTAAAACCAATTTATTGCTTTCAAAAACTCATAATAAGATGATAGATGACAGTTGACAGAATGAAAGTCTTTCAAAACCCCATATGGAGGTTTTTATAAAGATGCCATATGACTATAGTTTGTACTTCTGTAGGTAGCGCTTCATACTTTTTCTCCCCGAAAAAGGGGAGCAAAAAGTTCAAGGCCAACCCGAAGGCTCCGCCCCTTTAGTCAGCCCGCGCACAAGGAAGAAGTTATAAGTGGTAAGTAATAAGTTATAAGTTATGGAGCGTCCTATGGGTTTTTCGAAAAAGTTCAGGTCTTTTTGCGTGTTGAGGTCAACTACTGCAGGCGCTGTATCCCGCTA
>JAEWAC010000367.1 GCA_023391895.1 Bacteroidota bacterium | reverse complement strand
TCTACCGGGGCTGTTTGGGCCTTTGGCTTGGGCGGCTCGTTTTGACCACCCAGGGTCATAATGATCTTTTCCTCACCTTTAGAAGGTTCCGCCTTGGGCGCCTGCCTTGTGGTAAACGGATCGTTATGCTCAAAGCCGGTAGCAATAAGGGTAATACCAATTTTGTTGCCCAGCGAGTTGTCGTAGCCCAAACCCAGAATCACATCCGAGTTTTCGCCCGCCTGGCTCAACAGGTAGTTTTGAATAATGTCTACTTCATCCATGGTAAACTCGTGCTCGCCTTCGGCCGAGTTAATGTTGATCAGGATCCACTTGGCACCGCGGATATCGTTATCGTTCAGCAAGGGTGAGTTCAGGGCTTCCTCAATGGCCACCTGAGCCCGGTTTTCGCCGGCTGCCGTTGCATTACCCAGGATGGCCACACCGCCATTGCGCATGACGGTACAGACATCGGCAAAGTCCACGTTGATCTGGCCGGTGCTGTTGATTACATCCGTAATACATTTGGCCGCGGTAGCCAAAATGTTATCAGCTTTGGCAAATGCATCCCGCATTTTGAGGTTCCCAAACTGATGCCGCAGCTTGTCGTTTGAGATCACCAGCAGCGTATCTACATACTGCTTTAAGTTTTTAATGCCTTCTTCGGCCTGCATCTGGCGCTTGCGGCCTTCGTAGGAAAAAGGAGTGGTAACAATACCCACGGTTAAAATACCCAGGTCTTTACAGATCTTGGAAATGATGGGCGCACCACCCGTACCGGTACCGCCGCCCATGCCGGCCGTTATAAAGGCCATCTTGGTGTTTACTTCCAGCATTGCCTTCAGTTCTTCCAGCGACTCCTCGGTAGCCTGGCGACCAATTTCGGGGTTGGCACCGGCGCCCAGCCCCTGGGTCAGGTGGGGACCCAACTGCACTTTATTGGGCACTTCGCTCAGGGCAATGGCCTGGGCATCGGTATTGGCAATAATAAAGTTTACCCCTTCGATATTCTGGCTGTACATGTGGTTTACCGCATTGCTGCCGCCGCCACCGATACCTATCACCTTTATGATAGAGGATTTTTCTTTCGGTAAATCAAAGTGAATCATAGCTAATTATTTTGCGCTGCCACGGTGTTGCCGTAACTGCCGTTAATGTTATTGGATGAAGAATGGTTTCACGTAGTTTTCGGGTGCTGATTAAAAATGTTTGTCTTCTTCTTCTTTGAAAATGTCAATCAGACTGTTCTTAAACTTGCTCCAGAAATTCGGCAATCCTTTTCTTGAGGTTCTGGGCTTGGTAATCGTTTCTGCATCGGCTTCTTCTTCCTCTTCTGCTTCACCAGCCAGTGCTCCTTTCAAGCCTTCGGGTACTTCTACCTTAAAAAAGCTATGATTAAAATGCTTGCGTCGCTGCTCGTAATCGTCATATCCTTTCAAAATCAATCCCAGACACGTAGAATAAGTGGGCTTGGACAGCTCCTCGATATGACCGGGCGCCAGGTGCTCGATAGGCAGGCCAACACGGGCATTGAGTCCGGTTACATACTCGGTGAGTTGAATCAGGTGTTTTAACTGCGATCCGCCGCCGGTTAAAATAATACCGCCGTTCAGCATTTTGTTATCCAGTCCTACCTGCTTTAAATGGTAGGTCACAAAATCCAGGATCTCGCTCATACGGGCCTGAATAATGTTCGCCAGGTTTTTCACGCTGATTTCCTTGGCCGGCATGCCCCTTAAACCAGGAATGGTAATATAGGCGTTGTTCTTGGCCTCGTTGGCCAGGGCACTACCAAACTGCACCTTCATTTGCTCGGCCTGCTGCTTTAAAACACCCAGCCCGGTTTTGATGTCGTTGGTAATGTTCTCGCCGGCAAACGGGATTACGGCCGTGTGCTTTAAAATGCCTTCATAAAATACGGCCAGGTCGGTAGTACCGCCACCAATATCCACAATGGCTACACCGGCTTCCAGGTCTTCCTGCGCCATCACAGCAGCAGAAGAAGCCAACGGCTGCAGCACCAGGTCTTTGGTGATGAGCCCGCTTTTTTCCACGCTGCGGTTAATGTTGCGGATGGCATTTTTGTCGCCGGTAATAATGTGAAAATTGGCGCCCACTTTTACGCCGCCATAACCAATGGGGTCGGAAATGTTTTGAAAATTGTCCACCGTATATTCCTGCGGAATCACATCAATGATCTGGTCGCCGGCAGGAATGTACGTCTTGTACTGATCATTGATCAGCTGGTCAATTTCCTTTTGCGAAATTTCATCATCGGTATCATGGCGCACAATGTCGCCGCGGGTTTGCAGGCTTTTAATGTGATGGCCTGCAATGCCTACATACACCTCGTTTACCTCCAGGTTGGGATTAGAAGCATAACAGTTTTCCAAGGCGGTACGAATAGCCTTAATCGTTTCGTCAATGTTCAGCACCTGCCCGTGCTTTACACCATTTGAGTTAGCCCGACCAAAACCCAAAATTTCCAGTTTACCAAACTCGTTTTTTCGTCCGGCAATCACAGCAATTTTAGTTGTTCCAATGTCAAGCCCCACAATAATTGGTTGCTCGTTGTTCATGTCTTATGTTGTTTTTAGTTGTTCCAGTTTTGGTTGATCAAGTTTTTCAAGTTTATCGGATGCCATGGCTTTCGCCTCCTGCCGTTCCTTTACCTCCTAATTTTCTGTAATGCCATCTCATAACTTTTACACTTAATTACTCCTCCTGGGCATCACCGCTTTGGGTTGCTGCCGGTCAGGTTTGGTGCTTTTTGGTTTTTCAACAACATTGGATGCGGCCACCTTTACAGGCGCCGGCTTGGGTTTTGCAAGGGTTGGTTTGGTTTTTTCTACAGATATAGCTTGTTGATTTACGGTATCTTTTGAGGCAACGGCCGTCTTTCTTTCTGCCGCCCTGCTTTCGGCAGCCGCCTGCAGTTTGGTTTGCTCAATCAGCGCTTTGATGTTCTTTTGCAACTGAATGGAATCCACCGCTGAGGCGCCTTTGTCTTTAATGCCAATCACCTGGTCTTTAAACTGCACATCCACCACCGCATATTTATCAAAGCCGGCTTTACTCATTACCTGCTGGTAAAAGACAAACAGGCGGTGCAACTTTTCCTCCACCTCGTCTGCCGTTCCTATACGAATGATATGGTTACCAATAACCGGTACCAGCTCAAACGTGCCGGCATCAGTAATGTCAATCTGCGCTATCTGTGCATTCCAAAACCGGTCGGCCCGAATGTATTGCGCCAGGCTGGTCACCGACCGCAGCAAGGCACTGTCTTTTTTGCCCAGCTTTTTGTCAGCGGTAAAATTGGTGATCACCGGCAACCGGGCACTTACCTTATCCAGCAGCGGCATGCGTTGGCCTGCACTGTCAATATAAAAAGAGTTACCGGCACGGGTAAACACCCTGGCAATCGGCTCTCTTTCCGCAATCCATACGTACATTACATCCCTGCTGTCAAAGTACAACTCGGCATCTCTTATCCAGGTTTGCTGCTCCAGCATTTGCTCCAGCATGGCCAGGTTCACTTCCGCTACGGGCTTACCCACTACGCCACCCTGGGTGGCATACTTGATCTGGCCCAGAATATCGTTCTTGTCTATATACAGGTTTTCACCACCACCCCTGATGCTGACCACCACCTGCTTGCAAAGGTGCGCCTGATCTTTTCGGTTGGCCGCAATCAGCAGTGTAGCAAGACCACACCCTACCATCAGCCAGGCACCCAGTACAATCAGTTTCCGTATGGTTCTGTTCAGCTTCAATCTATCCCAGTTCTATTATTTTTTTTAATGGCTGTACCAGCATATCAATATCGCCGGCACCTGCCGTTATAATTACTTCCCCAAATTCCTTGTCAATGGTTTTAATGTATTCCCGCATCCACTGCAACAGTGCCTCTTTGTCCAGCACCTGCCCTTTTCCTGCTTCGATGTTTTTCAGGATCAGCTCGCTGGTAACACCTGCCATGGGCACCTCACGGGCTGGATAAATGGGCAGCAAAATTATATGATCTGCTATATTTAAACTAGCAGAAAATTCGTCGGCAAAGTCTTTTGTTCGGCTGTATAGGTGTGGCTGAAAAATAACCGTTATTTTCCGCTGCGGAAACAAGCTCCGGGCACTCTTCAGCAAAGCCTTCAGTTCTTCCGGGTGATGGGCATAATCATCAATCATGACCGGGTAAGTATAACTGCCGGGCATTTTTTCCTGCAGGGGAATAATGTATTCAAACCGCCGCTTCACTCCTCTGAAGTCCACTACCGCCGCTTTTATTTTTTCAGCATCAATCTCCAGCTGGTGCGCCACCGCAATAGCCGCTACCGCATTTTCTACATTGTGCATACCGCCCATGTGCAAGGCTATATCGGCTATAAAGGCTCCGGGCAACTGCACATTAAACCGGTAACCGCCTTCTTCAATCCTTATATCGGTTGCAAACACGTCGGCTGCCTCGTTTTGCAGGCTGTAGGTGCTTTTCTGCGGCGCCTGTATTTCCCCGACCCGCTTTAAGCCAAACCGGGTCAGCAGCAAGCCGGCCTTTTTTACCTTGTTGCCAAATGCAATAAATGCCTCCTGCACGGCGGCCGCGTCGCCATAGATATCCAGGTGATCGGCATCCATGGCAGATATAATGGCAATGTCGGGCGACAACTTCAAAAAGCTCCGGTCGTATTCATCGGCTTCTATCACAGCCACCTTATTATCACTGCTCCAGAAGTTGGTATTATAATTTGCCGCAATGCCGCCCAAAAAGGCATTACAGCCGTAACCGGTATGGCGCAACAGGTGCGCCACCATGGTAGTGATAGTGGTTTTGCCATGCGTACCGGCTATACAGATATTGAACGAATCATTGGTAATGGCGCCCAGCACATCGCTCCGCTTGACTACCTTATAGCCATGGCTTTGATAATACACCAGTTCCGCCTGGCTTTTTGGAATGGCCGGCGTATAAACTACCAGGTCTACCTCTTTGGGAATAATACTGACGTTCTCGGTATAATGAACCGCAATGCCTTCCTGCTCCAAAGCTTTGGTTAAAAGCGTTTCTGTTTTATCATACCCGCTAACGGCTACTCCTTTTGCATGAAAGTAACGGGCCAGGGCGCTCATACCAATGCCGCCTATGCCTATAAAATACGTACTACGCACCCCCTCTAAAGTAGTGAGTGTTGTAGTTGGTATGTTGGTTTCGTTACTCATGTTTTTATATACTGTTCAATATTTGTTCTGCTATATGTTGATCGGCATTCTGCACCGCATATTTGCCAATGTTGATCTTCAATTCATTTCTTCTGCCGCTGTCTTGGGCCAGCTCAGTCACCAGGGGCACTACCTTATTCAAAGCCTCACTGTCTTTGACCATTAAAGCGGCGTTTTTGTCCACCAGGTTTCTGGCATTGAC
>JAEWAC010000432.1 GCA_023391895.1 Bacteroidota bacterium | reverse complement strand
CTCCAATACGGTGGCTTGTTGCGCTGCTAAATCGTATGCCTGATGCTGGGCCGGAATTTCCACTCTTTTAAATTCTTTACGCTCTAATTTGGCCGCAAATTCCTGTTGTACTTTATACTCTCCGTGCACCAGGAAAACCGCTTTTACCTGCGCTGCGTTCTGGCAACTTAAATACTGGCCCAGGTCATCGCAATCGCCGTGGGCACTCAGGCCCTGCATCTGTTCAATGCTGGCTTCTACCGTACAGGCGTCGCCAAAAATTTCCACTTCCCTGGCACCGCTTAACAGCTTTCCGCCTAAAGACTGGGCGCCGCAATAACCCACCATCAGGATGGTGTGCTTGCTGCTGTTGATGCAACTGTTGATGTGGTGGCGTACCCGGCCGGCATCGGCGGTTCCGCTGGCCGAAATAATCACACACGGCCCTTCGTGGTCTGTAAGCCGCCTGCTGTCTTCTACGGTTTCCACGTACTTCAGCCCCGGAAAATGAAAAGGGTCGTCGTCGATACGTAATACCTGTTGCAGCCGCTCGTTAAAGCAATCCGTATACTTTTTGATGACTTCGGTGGCTTTCAGGCTCAGAGGACTGTCTACAAAATAATGCAGTTCCGGCAGTCTTTTTTCCAGGCTCAACTGGTTTAAGGCATACAACACCTCCTGCGTACGGCCTACGCTAAAGGCTGGTATAATCAGTTGCCCGCTTTTTTGAATACAGGTTTGCTTGATGTGTTTGTGTAGGGTTTCAATGGTGTTGAAGGTCAGGTCGTGGCGCTTATCACCATAGGTGCTTTCCAGGATAATATAATCGGCCTGCGGAAATTCGGCCGGCGGCTGTAACAGCACGGAGCGATAACGGCCCACATCGCCACTAAAGAACAGCCTGGTTTCTTTTTCCCTTTCCCGGATCTTTAAATTGATGGCCGCACTGCCCACCAGGTGACCGGTATTGGTCAACATTACTTCCACACCATCAGCCGGCCGAAACCATTGGTTGTAATCCACCGTTTCAAACAGCTGCATCGCAGCCACCACATCGTCTGCCGTATACAAGGGCTCATACAATTTTTGGTTGCGGCTGGCCCGTTTCTTATTGATGTGTTCTACTTCGTAAGTCTGAATTTCAGCACTGTCCAGCAGCAAAATTTCGGTCAGGTCCCTGGTTGCCGGTGTACACCAGATCTTGCCTTCAAAGCCTTCTTTGACCAGTTTGGGAATAAGGCCCGAGTGGTCGATGTGTGCATGAGAAAGTAAAAGACAGGAAATTTTTTTGGGGTTAAATCCAAAGTGTTCGTTCAGATCATCGGTTTCGGGTCCCAGGCCCTGAAATAAACCGCAATCCAGCAGGATCTGGGTGTTGTTTTCTAAGGTGATAAGGTGCTTGGAGCCGGTAACCGTCCGCGCCGCACCGTGAAAAGATAATTTCATATTTGATCTCCTTGCTATAGCTTTTTGAAAGCCTTTGCTGGTTGAATGCTGTGTACCGCTTTTATGTAAGCAGCCTTTTAAAAATTGTAAACGGGATAGCTAATGCTAAATTCATACCTGTTATAAAAAACTTGCATGAGATGAGGTATAGGGCTTTGAAAAATAAGATTATGTACATACTGTTCCCCATTCAAATGGTTGAAAAAGCCATATAGGGTTTTAAAGGTAGATCCCGTTGCGCATTCAAGCCCTGGCATTTTGGGGGCTGCCGCCATGGTATAAAAGAGGGAAGGCCGTTTTAAAGCTGCGGTGTCCTTTATTGTGATTGGATCCTGTGCAGATAGGTAACCCGGAGGCCCGGCATTGGGTAACCGGTGAGGCTGGCAATCTTTTTATATAAAAAAAGGTATGCAAACAAGTGCAGCTTTTTCCTGGTTACCACCGGTGGCAAGGGCGGGACTAACCGCCAAGGGCATTGTTTATTGCCTGGTGGGTATTTTGGCTTTTATGGCGGCCTTCCATCTGGGCGGACAATCCAGCAGCCAGGCCGACAAGCAAGGCGTTTTAAATTTCATTAATGAGCAGCCGGCGGGCAAGTGGTTGCTGCTGGCCATAGCGGCAGGATTGGTGTGTTATAGCATTTGGCGGTTTATTCAGGCGTTTACCTACCGGCGGCGCAACGACAGCAAGGCCAAAAAAGCGGGTAAGCAAATACGCTACCTGTTCAGTGGTCTTGTTTACCTTTCGCTGGCAGTGGGCGCTTTTAAAATGGTGATGGACAGTACCGACAGTGGGGGCGGCAACTCTAACGAAACAATGGCGGCCAGGCTCATGCAGCAGCCCCTGGGGCAATGGCTGGTAGGGCTGGTGGCTTTGTTTATTGCAGGCGTGGGCATTTACCAATTTTACTATGGGCTTTCGGAAAAGTATAAAAAGCATCTGGCTTCCATGGGAGGCAGCTCC
Organism: Bacteroidota bacterium; assembly: GCA_023391895.1. GTDB lineage: Bacteria > Bacteroidota > Bacteroidia > Chitinophagales > Chitinophagaceae > Flavisolibacter. The sequence goes on along the minus strand of JAEWAC010000432.1, from coordinate 11,067 downwards.
GAAGCTTCCCGCCTGTTGCTGCGGTCCGGCAAAATTGGCTATGTGGCCCGGGGCGTGGTGTGGCTGGTCATCGCCTGGATGCTGATCCGGGCGGCCTTGCATGCCAATGCCGCGGAAGCGGGCGATACGGCGGAGGCGTTCCGGTTTTTGCAGGGGGCTTCTTACGGTTCTTATTTACTGGGTGCGGTAGGGCTGGGATTGGCCTGTTATGGCTTATTCAATTTCATAAGGGCCAGGTACGAATCTTTTTAATGCCATCTTTTCAAAAACCCATGCATGCTTTTGGACCTTTCCGTAGCCGCGAATGAAAGCGGACAGGCGTTGGTGCCGCAAGCATCAAATCGTTACTTTATATCATGCCTGTTGATTAAGGGCGATATGACCTTTTGAAGAACTCACTTTTTAAACAACTCAACCATGAAAAGTAAAGCACACATCAAAGGCCACCCGTTGCATCCCATCCTGATTGTATTTCCGCTGGCATTTTTTATTGGTACTTTTTTATTTGATGCATTAGGGCTGTTGCTGGACAAGGACAGCTTTTGGCAAACGGGTTATTATCTTCAAATTGCAGGTGTGGGCTTTGCGTTGCTGGCTGCTGTTCCAGGCATTATTGATTACTTCTTTACCGTACCGCCCCAAAGCTCCGCTAAAAAACGGGCTACCCAGCATGGGTTGATCAATATCGTTGTGGTGCTGATCCATTTGGCCACCTGGTTTTACCGGCGGCAGGAGGAGGAGGCGTCGGTGTATGTAATAATAGGGGCGGAGCTGGTTGCTGCGGTTTTGCTTTTTATTTCCGGCTGGATGGGTGGTACGCTGGTGTACCGCAACCAGATTGGCGTAGATCCCCGCTATGCTTATGCCGGCAAATGGAAGGAGGAATATTTGAATCAGGCGCAAGGGCCGGTGGCGGTAGCGGCGACCGATGAACTTAAAGTCAACCAAATGAAGCTGGTGCATATAAACGGCAGGCGTATTGTTATTGGCCGAACCGAAACCGGCTATGTAGCCTTTGACGACCGCTGCACCCACAAGGGCGGTTCGCTGGCCGGCGGCAGCATGATGTGTGGTACTGTACATTGCCCCTGGCATGGCTCGCAATTTAATGTGCAAACCGGTGTGGTTACCGCCGGGCCCGCCAGAGAAAAAATCAATACCTACAAGCTATCTGTTCAGCAGGACAGGGTTTACCTGAACTTGTAAATGAAAAGATTAGTTATCGTAAATAAACACTCCCATAAGTGATGGAGCCCGGTCTTTCAACTCCCCATTTTCTGGGGTGACATATCATGGCATGTTCATTGCGCCTTATTCTGGTGCTTGCAGATGAAAGAAGGAAGGCCGAAAGATGCGTTCAAGTGAAAAGAGGCGCAGGGTCGGTCTACCTGCAGGCAAAGGACATATACATTGTTTTACTTTTAAAATTGCAGATTATGGGTAAAGATCACAGAGGAAAGCCATCCGGTATTAATAAGAACGAAGGTTTGGGGTTAAGAAAAACCATGCCGCCGGATAAACTGGAAAGTGATGAGGAAATGACCGAAAAATACACAACCGGTCCTGATGAATTGAATGACAATGTACCGGTGCGTCATCCCAATCGCAACACCACCAAAGAAGATAATCCCGGCCCGCCTTATTCATAAGCCGGACGTTTATTTTTATTAATGCAGCAGTCCCGAAGTTCCCGGGACTGTTTTTGTAAAACAAAAGAAGCCATGGGCATTTGAAAAGGTTTGCTCCTTCATCATCTTTTTAAAACCCCATATCATCAAAAAGGAAAATTTGAATCCGTGGTTAATAAAGGTGCTGGCCGAACACGGTAGCGGAATGCATGGCACATAGCTTACCATTCCTATAACATTTAGTTAAGCAAACGGGCTTATTTTTGCGGCTTTCAACCGCATCCCATGGCACAACACTCTTTAACTTCTTCAAAAACCCATATCCGGTTATCCGCCCTTTTAGAAGGCATTTCGTTTATATTGCTGCTGGTTATTGCCATGCCTATAAAATACATGGCGGGCATTCCCGAACCGGTACGCTACATTGGTATGGCACACGGCATCTTGTTTATCTGGTATGTGATCAGCGTGCTGCTGGTAAAAGAAACCTACCGGTTGTCCTTAGGTCAAACAGCCCTGGCCCTGCTGGCTTCGTTAGTGCCTTTTGGTACTTTTTATGCCGATAACAAAATCTTCAAGCGCCTGTAATCAATTCATCTTTTTGGCTGGGTCCGCCTGCTATTGTTTGGCGCTGCGTGGCAATAGCATCTGCAAGGGTTTGCTGCAAATAGGGTACAGGATCAATATTTAAAGCTGCACCACCATTGGAATGGATTAATGGTGTAACTTCAATTATTTCATCCTGTACATATGGTAGGTACAAAACCAAGTGAACAACTAATTGCCGAATTGTTTGATGCGCAACCCGAAGCGGTGGTCTGGACCAAACCGGTTTGGTCGTCAGATGCGGAGCCGCCTCAGGTTACAGACTTTGAAATAGGGTATTGTAATCAATCGGCCGTAGGCTTGCTGAAGGCGCCCAAAGAAAAAATCATAGGTGCCCGCATGCTGCACGGCAACCTGCTGGACGCGGATGCCAACCAGCTTCTTTTTGGGCAAATGAGTCGGGTGCTGCAAACCGGTGAGCACCTGGAACATACGTACTACAACCAGCACCTGGATAAGTATTTTAGTGTATTGAGGAGTAAGGTGATGGAGGGCGTGCTGAGCGTGACCCGGGACCGTACCGAACAGGTGCTGATAGAAATTGAGCGGCAGCGGCAAAATAACTTACTGAACAGCATCCTGGATGCTTCACTCAACGCCGTTTTTGCCCTGGAGGCGGTTTGCGATAGCGCAGGAACAATCACCGATTTTACTTTTACCCGGGTCAATCCCACGTTTGCCCGCATGCTGGGCAGGCCCGCTGCTGAAATAGAAGGCAGTTCGTTTCTGGCCCTGTATCCCACCGCTCCGCAGATTGGCCTTTTTGACCTGAACTGCCAGGTAATAGAAACGGGCGCCTCTTTGCGCAGGGAAGTATATTACAATGGCGACGGCATGGATGCCTGGTTTGATGTATCGATGGTAAAGCTTGGAGAAAAGGGGCTGGTGGTCACTTTTAACGACATTACCGAACAAAAGCGTGACAAACAGGCTATTGAAGATGCGGCCAGGCAATTGCAAAATATTATTGACTCCATCCAAAGCAGTGTGTCTATATTCAGTCCCGTGCTAGATGAAAAGGGAGAAGTGATAGACTTTTGCTGCCGGCTGATGAACCGTACGGCGGAAACGTTTTTTAAAAAAGGATCGGGCAAAACGCCCGATACGCCCCTTAGCCAGTTTTATCCGGAATATAAAGCCGATGGCACTTTTGACCGTTTCCGGCACACCTTTGAAACGGGCGAGCCGCAACGCCTGGAAACGCATTTCAGCTGCAATGGCACAGCAGCCTGGTATGATGCCCTGTATACCCGGCTGGGCAACGACCTGCTGGTGACCCTAAACGACATTACCCCCATTAAAATGCTGCAGTTAGAGCTGGAAGCCACCATTGAGGAGCTGAGGTCTTCCAATGAAAGTCTGGCCGAATACCAGCAGGCCATTGAGCTGACGGCGCAGCAGTTGCATGCCATCATCAACACGTCGCAGTCCGGCATTCATACGCTGGTGCCCATGATAGACGGAAAAGGCATGATTACAGATTTCAGGTTTGGCTTGGTCAATCCGGCCGTAGCCCAATATGTAGGGCGTCGGGCCGAAGACCTGGTGGGAGAGTTGGTCAGCATCAGTTTCCCGGACTACAAAAGGAGTGGTTTGTTTGATACCTATGTAGACATCTACCATCATCATACAACAAAACGTTTCGACTTTCATTGCAACAACGAAGGTGAGGACATATACCTGGATATATTGTGTACCCGGCTGGGTAATGAAGTACTGGTAACCTTTGCCGATTTTACTTCTTTCAAAAAACTGCAGTTGACACTGGAAGAAAAAGTAGAGGCTTTAAAGCGGTCCAATGCCAGCCTGGAAGAATTTGCCTATGCCGCCTCACACGACCTGCAGGAGCCCTTGCGCAAGATCAACTACTTTGCCGACCGGCTCAAAAGCCGTACACCGCTGGACCCCGAAGCCCTGGGTATGCACGAGCGCATGGAAAAAGCCGTTCAGCGCATGCGGACCCTGATAGAAGATTTGCTGGCGTATTCGCAGGCAGGTTCAAAAACCGGCGAACTGCAAGTAGTAGCGCTGAACGAAACCGTGGGCGAAGTGATAACAGACCTGGAAACCGCGATCCAGGAAAAAAATGCGGTGATCCACCAGGAAGATCTACCTGTGGTCAACGGCGATAAACTGCAGTTGCGGCAATTGTTTCAAAACCTCATTAGTAATGCCTTAAAGTACAGCAAAAAAGAGGTGGCGCCGCTGGTAGAGGTACGCTCCCGGCAAATACAAGGTGCCCAATCCGGCCTGTCGCTGCCGGCCGAACATATGAACCGCCTGTACCACCTGATAGAAGTAAGCGACAACGGCATTGGTTTTGACCAGGCCGATGCAGAACGCATCTTCAACATCTTTCAGCGGTTGCACGGCAATAAAGAATATTCCGGTACCGGGGTGGGCTTGTCCATTGCCCGTAAAGTCGTAGAAAACCACCAGGGTTTTATTGGCGCCCAAAGCCAGGCGGGTGCAGGCGCGACGTTTTCTGTTTTACTGCCGGTTTAATGCCGGAGCGATGGCAGTTATTTTTAAAATCTTTTCATACTCAATAGTTTTCAGTTTTATGAAATTCTATCGTTAATGGTGAATCGTCAATACCAAATCATTGTATTGATAACAAGAGGGGAATAGGATTAGGGTAAAATCAACTCTTTCAAAATCCCATAGTACGAATGCAGCTGTGTAGCTCTTGCGCTTACAATTTTGTAAAGACATCATTTTGTTACTGGATAGTGGCTTGCTATAAGTATTCACCATTCAACATTGACGACAGGATTCTTCAAGTTGAAAATAAATTGGTATAAAAGCAGCCATACCGGCATCTGTCAGGCATTACCATATATGGACTTTTAAAACAATTTTTAACATGGACCGTTTGCCGGCCTGCGCAACAAAGGTTACTTTTAAGCCCATTTATCTGTTATGAAACACATTATTGCCCTGTTGTTTGTACTGCCTTTATTTTCTGCTGCCCAGGAATGCAAGATCAAAAAAGAAGTGGACCAGTTTACCAGCGAACCCAAATTAACCACCGGTTTCATTCCCTTTAACGAAGGGCTGGACCGCGTATTGCTATCGATAGATGCCAACAGCCGGGAAATTGATTTCTTTTTTGCCTTCAACAGTGCCGGCGATCAAAAGTGTTTTGACGATGCTTCCACCGCCACCATTCTATACGAAGGCACTCGGTTGAAGACCAACTTTAAAAACACCGGCAGCATGAACTGCGAAGGCCTTTTTCACTTTACCTTCCGCAATACTCCCACCACCGCATCGGCCCTGCAACGACTGGCCACCAGCAAGGTCAGCACCATTCGCCTTACCGGCAGCAACAACAAGGTCATTGACATCAACCTGAAAGATGAAGAAAAAGAACTGCTGATGAAAATGGTTTCCTGCATGACACAGGAGGCTAAAACACTGTTGAAGCAGTCTTGATATTAAGTTATAAGTTGTAAGTAAAAGGCTGGCAGGATTTTTTTATGTATCGGTGCTGCTCATTTGTATTCAGGCTGCTGAACATAATGCATCTTATTTTGTTATCAGGCTGAAGATTGTTTGAGGGTAGTACCGTTTGTTATTGTTGAACCATGCAGATAAAATTCGTTTTGCTTCTGGGCTTTTTACTGACCGGCTTTATTTATCCTGCGGCCGCGCAGGGAAAAGTAGAGGCCCGTATTTCCAATTTTACTAACAGCAAAGGTGTTTGCAGGGCCTGCCTGTTTAATACGGCTGCTTCCTTTAACGGTAAGGAAGGTCAGGCCGTGCAGTGCGTGCAGGTGCCAGTCAATAACCAAAAAGCAGAAGTGGTATTTGAAAACATTCCGGCAGGCAATTATGCCGTTTCGGTTTTTCATGATGCCAATAACAACAACAAGCTGGACGTAAACTTTCTGGGCATTCCCAAAGAAGGGTATGGGGCTTCTAAAAACAAGCTGCCCTTTGCCGCGGCGCCTGCTTTTGCCGACAACCAGTTTGCCGTAAAACCCAATACCACCATACAGTTGAATATCCGGTTGCGCAACCTGTAGGCAGGCACAGAAACGGCGTAGAGGAGAAAGAATTGTAAAAACAGGCGTAACAATTTTCATACAGCAGGATATGGGCTTTTGAAGAGATGATGTAGCGTTTATTACTATAATGTAGAATTGAGTACATCCTTTTTGCCGTGTTACGATTATTGGGTCCACCCGCAATCGTGGTTGGTGGTACACGAATGGTAACAAAAGATCCCGTTATACATTTAACCCAATGGTTAGGTAAATGTTCAATCATCATTCATACTGTTTAAATCAATAAAATGAAACCGTTTTTAGCATTGCTTTTGTTGATGGTGCTTTGTACCGGCACCGTTATGGCACAGGAAAAAGAAATCAATTACCAGGAAGGCGCCGCCCGCCTGAAGGGTGTTTATGTTCCCGCCAGGGGTGGCAAAAAAGGAGCACCTGGTGTGGTGGTGCTGCCTGCCTGGATGGGGATTGATGCCCATAGCCGAAACGCCGCCAAGGCACTGAGTGCTTTGGGTTATCATGCCTTTGTGGCCGATGTATATGGCAGCGATAAGCCGACTTCTCCGCAGGAGGCAGGTAAGCAGTCCGGCTATTACAAAACCCACTACCCCTTGTACCAGTCGCGGATCAAGGCGGCCATCGACCAGCTCATTCAGCTGGGAGCCGACCCGCATCGGATTGCGGTGATTGGTTATTGTTTTGGCGGTACCGGTGCGCTGGAGGCTGCCCGGGCCGGGTTCCCGTTGGCCGGTGTGGTGTCGTTTCATGGCGGGCTGGGCAAGGACAGCAGCCGTAGCAATGGTGCTATTAGAACCAAAGTGCTGGTGCTGCATGGTGCCGACGACCCGTTTGTGCCCAAGGCAGAAATAGAAAGCCTGGTAAAGGAACTGAATGAAGGTAAGGCCGACTGGCAGATGATCTGGTATGCCGATGCAGTGCACGCCTTTACCGACCCGGCAGCGGGCAATAACAAAGCGGCCGGTGCAGCCTACAACGAAAAAGCGGACCGGCGTTCGTGGGAACACATGAAGCTGTTCTTTGATGAAATTTTTGGTCAAAAGCAACAAAATAAAACCGCTTCAAAACCCCATAATGATTTGAAAAAGCAGCCGTAAAAGGCCAAAGGAGGTCTAATAGAACCTATTATAAAAACAGATGAACATAAATAGGGAAAAAGTCGCTTTCGGGGAGATTGCGGCTTTTTTTTTGTGGCTCCTTTAGTGACATCCTATTCTTTCAATAAAAAGTGCGTTATGGCTAAGAAAAGAAACAAGGAGACGCAGGAGAAAACCAAACGCGATCATCAATCCAGCCGGCAAGCTTCCACGGAAGCCGGACAAAGAACTTCAGGAAGAGACGCAGAATCACCTCAGCCCAGGCAAGAGGAAACGGACATTGATAAAATAAACAGGATAAACCAAAACCGGCGAGGTATTTATTCGCGGAATGGTCATGGCGATTACCGGGGCCTGTAAGCTAAAAAAGAGACCGCTGCCTGTAGTTGCACCTGCTCAGCTGCAGCAATATGCGGTCAATGGTTTGCATCGGGTATTACCGGTACATCTGTCCCTTTCATCCGGCGCCTTCTTCTTCCGGAATTTTGTAAAGGCAAGCTCTTAAAACGTAACCGTTATGATGGCTGCCAAAACCTTCTTCAAGTGAGCGTTTGCAAAAGCCCCGATGCCATCGGGGCTTTTGCAAGAGAAAACGCAGTTTTTATAACCAGCCGCTTTTGGAGCGCTTGTTATCGGCCTCTTTTGTTTCGGTTTGAATCGTTGTTGAATTGCCTGCTGTGGTGGCCATTTGACCCACCCGGATGCGGTTTTCTACATTGGAAACGCCCCGAACGGCTTCTGCTATATCTTCTGCCCTTCGTTTGGCGTCCCGGCTGTCTACCGTGCCACTCAGCAGTACATTGCCATCGTTTACGGTTACTTCTATGTCCGATGCGTCTACATAATCATCATCACTCAGCCTGTCGTTGATGTCTTCGCGCATGCGATCGTCGGAACGTTTATAGCCACGAGGGCCTTTACCACGGTGCGGGCCGCTGATACGGTCAAACTCGCGGCGGCGTTCGGCCTCGTCATCACCAAACCAGGAGGCTACCTCATCTTTAGTGCGGTCCCACCAATTGCGGTCATCCTCCCGCCCGCGGCCGTAATCGCGACGGTTGTTCCAGTTGCTGTTCTGGCGGTAGCGCTCGTCCAGATCGCGGCCGTAGCCGGCATTGCCATAGTTGTTGGAGTTATCATTCCCTTGCCGGTTCCGGTAATCGTTGCCGCCAAAGCCGTACCCGGTACCCTGGGGTGTACCATAGGGTTCATCATCCCGGTTTTGGGTATAGCCGCCAGTGCGCCGGTTGCCGTATGGATCGCCATACTGGCTGCCATAATTGGTGCTGCCGTACATATCCTGCTGGCGGTTGTACCCACGGCCCTGATTGTAAGGGCTGTAGCCGTACTGGCTGCCGTAGTTGCCGCCGGCACTGCGAAAATGATCCCTTTCGTCATCCTGGTTGTAATTCACCTGGGCATAGCCACCCGGATTATAGGAGTCGTTAGGATCATGGCGGTAGTTGGAGCGGTTCCAATCCTGGTTACGGTCGTTGTCGGAATCAAAAAAACGTTGGTCACGATCTCTTTGTCCCATAGTATGAGTTTTTAAAAAGGTCAACAATATGGTTTTGTAAAACTTTTTATTCACCGAAAAAATTATGCCTTGAACCTTGTCCGATAGCATGGAATGGCGCTTTTAAGTATTGCCCGCTGGCGGGTATTGCGGTTTGTCAACGGCCGGTTAGCTACGCCGGAATCTATTCACCGGCTGATTTTCTACTCCTCTCATCAAATGTTATCTTTGCCGTCCTTAAAAGGAACAGCATGAGCGAAGAAAAGAGTTTGAATTTTATAGAAGAGATCATAGAAGCGGATCTTGCCAGCGGTAAATACCAGTCCATTGTGACCCGTTTTCCGCCGGAACCCAATGGTTATTTGCATATAGGACACGCCACCTCTATTTGCCTCAACTTTGGCCTGGCCTTAAAGTATGGTGGTTATACCAACCTGCGATTTGACGACACCAACCCCATTACCGAAGAAACCGAATATGTGGAGAGCATCAAAGAAGACGTAAAGTGGCTGGGTTTTGAGTGGAAGCACGAAAACTACGCATCGGATTATTTTGAGCAACTGTACGCCTTTGCCGTAAAGCTGATCCAGAAAGGACTGGCGTATGTAGACGACTCCACCCCCGAAGAAATTGCTGCCCAAAAAGGTACACCTACCGAGCCGGGCACCGAAAGTCCGTACCGCAACCGCTCTGTGGAAGAAAACCTGCAGCTGTTTGAAGACATGCGGGCCGGAAAATACCCCGACGGGGCCCGGGTGCTGCGGGCCAAAATGGACATGGCTTCGCCCAATATGATCAATCGCGACCCGGTGCTGTACCGCATCAAGCATGCACACCACCACCGCACCGGCGATGAATGGTGCATTTATCCTATGTACGATATGGCGCACCCGCCCAGCGACAGCATCGAGAATGTTACCCACTCGCTTTGCACCATGGAGTTTGTGCCCCACCGCGATGTGTACGACTGGCTGATTGACAACCTGGAGATCTTCCCCTCTCACCAATATGAGTTTGCCCGCCGCAACCTTTCCTACACCGTCATGAGCAAGCGCAAGCTGCTGCAACTGGTGCAGGAAAAGTACGTGGAAAGCTGGGATGATCCCCGCATGCCTACCATCAGCGGTATGCGCCGCCGCGGCTATACGCCGGAAGCCATTCGTGACTTCTGTGACCGCATTGGTGTGGCCAAACGCGATAACATCGTGGATGTCGGCCTGCTGGAGTTTTGCGTGCGGGAGCATTTGAATAAAGTTGCCCTGCGCCGCATGGTGGTGTTCGATCCGCTAAAGGTGGTGATTACCAACTACCCCGAAATCATAGGGGAAGTGGAAATGCTGCGCGGTGAAGACAACCCCGAAGACGAAGCCAGCGGCAGCCGCGACATACCTTTTGGCCGCGAACTGTACATAGAGCGGGAAGACTTTATGGAAAACCCACCCAAAAAATATTTCCGCCTGTTTCCTGGTGGTATGGTGCGCCTTAAGCATGCCTACATCATCCGCTGCGACGAAGCTATTAAAGACGAACAGGGCAACATCACCGAGCTGCGCTGTACCTATTTCCCGGAAAGCAAAAGTGGCAGCGATACTTCCGGCATTCATGTAAAAGGTACGCTGCACTGGGTAGCCATTGCCAATGCCGTAACGGCCGAAGTGCGCCTGTACGACCGCCTGTTTAAAGTAGAAGACCCCAGCAGCGAGGAAGGTGATTTTAAAGATTACATCAACCCCGATTCTTTGCAGGTAGTAAAAACGGTATATGCCGAACCGGCCCTGATGCACGCCCGGATGAACGATCGTTACCAGTTTTTGCGCAAGGGTTATTTTACCCTTGATACCAAGGACACCTTTCAGCGGCTGGTGTTTAACCGCACCGTTACCTTGAAGGACGCCTGGGCCAAAGAAGCGAAAAAGGGATGAGAGAGAGGTCCACAGTCGACAGACGACAGTCCACAGTCCACAGCAGAGGGAGAAGTGATAAGTAGTAAGTTGTAAGTAATAAGTTATATGGGTTTTTGAAGCAGTTGATGGGCTGAGAAGTTGAGAGGTTTGCTGGTGCTTATGGGTTTTTGAAGAAGTAGCATTGCCGCTTCTGGTGGAATGTCATTTCAATACCGCTTGCACTGTCATGCCGAACTTGTTTCGGTATCTCCCGCTTTATTGGGCACTTATAAAGAACCGAACCAGCAT
>JAEWAC010000253.1 GCA_023391895.1 Bacteroidota bacterium | reverse complement strand
ATGAACTGCGCAATGCCCTGCTGGATTTTAAAACCTCCAAAAAGTTTGTGATTGCCCATGGCGATATGGTTTCGCAAAAAGCCTATTTTGTAGCCAGCGTGGCCGATCGTTTTTATTCCAACCCGGTAGGTTCGGTGGACTGGAGTGGGTTTAGCTCCGAATTGCTTTTTGTAAAAGGCACGCTGGAAAAGCTCAACATTGAGCCGCAGATCTTTTATGCCGGCAAATTCAAAAGCGCTACCGAACCGCTGCGGGCCGAAAAAATGACGCCGGAAAACAAACTGCAGACCAGCGAGTGGCTGGGCGACCTGTACCGGTATTTTTTACAGCGTGCCGCCGAAGCGCGCCAAATAGACACGTCTACCCTGCACCAGCTGGCCAGTATCGGTGCGATACAAAATGCCGAGGATGCGCTGAAATACAAGCTGGTGGATGGCCTGAGATATGACGACCAGGTAAAAGATGAATTTAAAAAACGGCTGGAGCTGGACAAGTACGACAAGCTGAACCTGGTGTCTTTAAAAGACTATGCCGATGCCGTGAATTATGCAGCTACCGGCTCGGGCCGTATTGCGCTGATTTATGCGGAAGGCAATATTGTAGATGGTGAAGGCACGCTGCAGGATATTGGTAGCGAACGATTCCGTAAAATTATCCGTAAAGTAAGGCTGGATAAATCCATCAAAGCCATTGTGCTGCGGGTGAACTCCGGTGGCGGCAGTGCCCTGGCCAGCGAAAACATCTGGCGCGAGTTATCACTGGCAAAAAGGGATAAACCGGTGGTGGTGAGCTTTGGCGACGTGGCAGCTTCGGGTGGTTATTATATTGGTTGCGGGGCAGACAGCATTTTTGCCAGCCGCAATACCATTACCGGCTCCATTGGCGTGTTTGGCGTGATACCTAATATGCAGGGGTTTTTTAAAGATAAAATGGGCGTTACGTTCGATGGGGTTAAAACAGCACCTTATGCCGATGCCGGCGCCGTGTACCGTCCGCTAAACGAAACTGAGAAAAAGTTCGTACAGCAAAGCGTTGATAAAATCTACCTGCAGTTCATGCAGCGGGTAGCCCAGGGCCGTAAGAAAGACCTGGCTTATATAGACAGCGTGGCCCAGGGCCGGGTATGGAGCGGTGAAGATGCGGTACAGATAGGCCTGGTGGATAAAATTGGCAGCCTGCAGGACGCTGTGGAGTGTGCTGCCCGGCTGGCCAAGGTGAGCGATTACCGCCTGCGGGAATACCCCCAGTCCGAAACCTGGTTCAATACCCTGTTTGACAAAACCCGGCCGTCGCCGCAAGCCCTGATCAAAAAAGAAATAGGCGAGGAAAACTACCGGGTTTACCAGCAGTTGCAGCAGGTGCAGCAGTGGTGCGGATCGGTGCAGGCCCGCCTGCCTTACGACTTCTTTATTCATTAACACCTACATTTGCGGCCGTATTCACGCTTAATGTCAAAAAAGTACAGTCAGATCAGGGCCATGCTGGCCATTACCAGGGCCAGCTTCCGGGCCATCTTGCGCAGTCCGTCCATGGTGGTGTTTTCAATTTTTTTTCCCCTGATCTTTATCCTGGTTTTTGGCTTTATTGGCATTGGGGGCGGTACCACGTACCGCATTGTGCTGGACAGCCGGAGCGATACCGCCAATGCGTTGATCGATTCTTTAAAGCACAGTTTTTTTGTTCAATTGCTGCCGGCTACCGACAGCGCCGCCATCGAGTCGGACCTGGTGAAGGGAAGGATCACCGGCATCTTAAACGTTCAAAAAAACCATACGGGCGGACAAAGCCAGTACGCGGTGCAGTTTCGCTCCACCACGGCCAGTGCCGACAAGTGGGGTACTTTTTTGCCCCTGCTGGAAAACACCATTAACAAGATTGATAAAAAGATTTTTACCAACCAGCCAACCTATGCGCAGCTGCTGCCGCCCGACATCCGGGCGGTGCGCAAGTACCGCGCTATTGATTTTATCCTGCCCGGACAACTGGGCTTTTCGCTGCTGAGCGCCGGTATTTTCGGGGTGGCCTTTTTATTTTACAGCCTGCGGCAGCAACTGGTGCTCAAGCGGTTTTATGCCACGCCCATCCGGCGCGGCTATATAGTGCTGGGCGAAGGATTGAGCCGGGTGATCTTTCAGTTACTCACAGCTATCATCATCGTGGGCATCGGTCATTATGCTTTCCAGTTTACCCTGGTCAATGGCTGGATCACTTTTTTGGAAATCCTGGTCCTGAGCTTTATTGCCCTGCTGGTGTTTATGGGCTTTGGATTTATCATCAGCGGGCTGGCCAAAAGCGAAAGCTCCATTCCGCCCCTGGCCAACGTGATTACACTGCCGCAGTTTTTACTGGCCGGTACCTTTTTTTCCATTGATGCTTTTCCGGACTGGCTGCAGCCCATCAGCAGGGCCATGCCGCTTACGTATTACAACGACGCCATGCGCAAAATTTCTTTTGAAGGGGCGCACCTGAGCGATTGCTGGTGGCAGATCGGCATTTTGCTGGCGTGGGGTGTGGTGGCGTATGGTGTGGCCATTAAAGTATTCCGGTGGGAGTAAATTTTTATTATGCGTTTGATTAAATTAGCCCTGATCTCTTTTGTGGTACTGTTTACCATTGTTACGGCCATGTCGTTACTGATACCGTCGCACATTCGCATCTCCAAGGCTGTCAACGTGCTGGCCGACAGAGACTCCATTTTTTCGCTGATTGCGGACCAGGAGCAATGGCCCCGCTGGCACCCGGCTTTTCAGCGGGGCAGCATGCCGCAACTGCTGCAGGAAAATAAAATCACCATCACACCCCTTGAGACTTCTGATACCCTGGTGACGATGCGGTGGCAGCAAGAGGGCCGCCGGCCGGTGATCAACGGCTGGCAACTGCACGAGTTTGCCAGCACCGATTCTTTGACGCTGCAATGGTACATGGATTTTAACCTGCCCTGGTACCCCTGGGAAAAGTTTGGCAGCCTGTTTTACGAAAAAACCTATGGCGTGATGATGGAGCGGGGATTGTTTAACCTCAAAGAAGCGGTACATCATTAGGCGCTTTGTACTTTGAGGGCATGGGAAAGAGGCGCCAGGATAAATTTTTTCTTTTGCTGCAACGCTTTCAACCTTCTTGTTGTCAAACGCATTACATCAGCCCAAATGGATCTACACAAGCTTGTAAAAGACTGCTTACGGGAAAAGCCGGCTGCCCAGCGGCAGCTCTATGACCTTTTTGCGGGTCCGATGCTGGGCATATGCTACCGCTATACCAAGTCAATGGCCGATGCCGAAGATGTGCTGCAGGAAGGTTTTGTAAAGGTTTTTAAAAACCTGCATCAATACAAGTCAGAAGGTGAACTGGGCGGATGGATCAGGCGCATTATGGTGACCACCGCCATCAATTACCTGAAAAAAAATATACGTTATCAGACCGAGCTGTTGTTTGATAACGATACCCTGCATGCCGTTTCCAATGATCACCCGGAAATAAGAATGAATGCAAAAGCCCTGGCCGAACTCATCCGGCAATTGCCGCCGGGTTACCAAGCCATCTTTAACCTGCACGCAGTGGAGGGGTATACCCATGTGGAGATAGGGGAGCTGCTGGGTATACACGAGGGTACTTCCCGGTCGCAATATGCCCGTGCCAGGGGCTTGCTGATTAGCTGGATTGAAAAGATGAACGGCGATAAAAAAAATAATTTGTATGCAAGAAAACAATTTTGAAAAACAGGTGCAGCAAAAGATGGAGGAGCTTTCCTTTACGCCTTCCGCTCCTGTTTGGCAAAAGGTGGAAGCGCAGATCAAACAAAAAAAGGAAAGGCGGCGTGTGGTGGCCTGGCTGCTGCCTTTGCTACTGCTGACTGGCAGCGTGGTATGGTGGCAGTATGGGGTTTTGAACAAAGAAAAAACAGAAAGCACCGCCGCGACACTAAGCCCAAACAACAACTCTTTTAAAAGTCCATATACGAATAACCCAACTGCCGGAACTTCAACCAGGGAAGAAAATGTAACCAATTCCTCCGGTGAGCCGCAAACAACCACTTCTGCTACGGCTAATATACCTGGTCAAAACGCAGTACTTAACAATGAATCCACACAAAAGCCGTTGCAAAAAGATTATGTTCTTTTAAATAAACATAAAAAGAGCAAGGGTGCTGTACGCATTGGCCAATCAACAATAGCAAAAGTAAAAACAAACAAGGCACCCAGGGAAGTGACCCGTGCAACTGCCGCCCATACAATAGCTGCTCCAACGAATACAGAAGAATCTATATTTTCAGGAAATGATACCACAACAGCTGTAGCTGCAATCGCTTCAGAAAAAGAAATTTCGGCCTTGCCTTCGGTTGTGGATAGCGTACCTGCTGCCAGTGCAGATTCGGCCGTTGCTGTTACCCCTGCGCCAGTGGCTACCACCAACAAGCTATGGCAGCGGGAAGTGCAGGCCCGTGTAGGGTTGTCCGGTGTAAGAACGGAAATGCTGAACGTATTTGCCAGTCAGGAGGCGATGGACTTTTCGGCTGCGCCGGCTCCTACGGGCAGCAATGCGCCCAACCTGCAGTCTTCTTCCAAAAGCTCCAATGGCATTTCTTTTTCGGTAGGTGCCGGTCTCCGGCGCAAAGCCGGCAAGCGGAGCTTTGTTACGGCCGGACTGCAATACAGCTATTACAGCACTGTGCGCCAGGTAGGGGCCAGGGTTTCCGGCGATACGGCCGTTGCAAATAATGGCAATTTTTCCAGTTTCAGAACGTATTACAGGAGCAACGCCAGCACCCAGTCTTACCGTACCCAGTTGCATTATATTGAGCTGCCCATTGGTTTTGAATACCAGTTGTTTCAAAAACTGCCCCTGCACCTTCGGCACGGCATTAGTGTGGGCCGGCTGGTGCACAACAATGCCTTGACATACGACCGGCAGGCCGCCATTTATTATCCTTCGGACCGCTGGCTGCGTCAAACGGCGGTAAACCTGTTTACGACGGTCGATTACCGGCTTTTGGAAGGAAGCCGGTTAGCGCTTTATACAGGACCGCAACTGCAATGGGGGCTTACGCCTTTGCAAACAGCAGAAGCGCAAAGGAAACAGCACCTCTTTTGGGCCGGCCTGAATACCCGCCTGACTTTTTAAAAAGATTGCCCGGGCTGGCGCAACGCTTTTTCCCAGAGCGGTGTCAAGCTAAAAAAATGCATATGAAAAAAAGTTTATCCAACGCGGTCTTTACTTCTGTAGGACTGTTGGTAGCGATGTTGTTTGCCGGTTGTTTAAAAGACCAGTGCAGCAACACCTACACGATGTACCGGCCCATTTATAAATCGCTCTCACAGGTGCGGGCTGGAATGAAAAACGGTCCGGTGCAGCCTTTAAAAAATACCGGCAAACTGTACCTGTATGGATCATATGTGTTTTTGAACGAACTGGGTGCTGGTATTCATATCATTGACAACAGCAACCCGGCCCAGCCCCGCAATATTTCATTCATCAACATTCCGGGCAATGTGGACCTGGCGGTAAAAGACAACTACCTGTACGCCGATTCGTATTCCGACCTGGGGGTGCTGGATGTTGCCAATCCTCAAAATGTTACGGCCAAAAAATTTGTCAATAATGTATTTCCGAACAACGGCATGTACTATTGGGGTAGTAGCACAAATCCTGATTCGGTACAGGTGGTCGTAGGCTACACTACAAAAGATACCACGGTGAACTGCGAAACGGTTAACATCTGGAATAGTTGTGCTTCCTGTTTATTGGAAGACGCTTCCGGCAACAAGTTTTATTCTGCAGCAGCGGCCGCCGCTCCGGCCAAAGGCGTAGGTGGTTCCATGGCCCGTTTCAGCATCGTCAACGATTATCTGTACAGTGTTTCCTTCTCCCATCTCAACGCCTTTAATATCAGCCATGCGGTAGAACCGGTACTGCAAAATCAAAAGAACATTGGGTGGAATATTGAAACCATTTATCCTTTCAAAAACAACCTGTTTATTGGCTCTGCTACCGGCATGTTTATTTATGATATTACCCAGGCCAGCGATCCTTCGCTGGTGGCACAGTTCAGCCATGTACGCAGCTGCGATCCCGTTATTGCCGATGATGAATATGCTTATGTAACCCTGCGCTCCGGAACCCAGTGTGCGGGCTTTACCAACCAGATGGAGGTGCTTGACATCACCAACCTGTCCAGCCCGGTGCTGAAGAAAACCTATGCACTCACCAACCCACACGGCCTGTCAAAAGAAGGTGACCTCCTGTTTATCTGCGATGGAAAAGACGGCCTGAAGGTGTATGACGCGGCAGAAGCCACCAACATCAAACCCATCAAAACTATTGGCAGCCTGGAAACTTATGACGTGATTGCCAGCAATGGCATAGCGCTGGTGGTGGCCAAAGACGGCTTGTACCAGTTTGATTACACTGACCGCAACAACATCCGCCAGATCAGCAAAATGGGTATTTCAAAATAAACGGCTCCCTATGCATTTAAAAAAAATGACCTTAGCGGTTATAGCCTGCCTGACCGTTTGGATGGCTGCGGCGCAATCCGATACTATTTCCGTTCAACCTGTTAAACCGGTTTTTCATGCGCTAACGCAGGTAGGTATTCTGGAAGGTGAACGCGAAACCAAGATGCAGCTGCAATGGATCAACGGCCTTCAGTACAAAACCTGGTTTGGCGGCATTGGCGTGGGGCTGGATTATTATTTTCAAAGAAGCATACCCTTGTTTGCCGATATCAGAAAAGACCTGAGTAAAAAAGTGCCGTTGTTTATTTACGGCGACCTGGGTGTTCATTTTCCATGGATAAAAAAAGCAGCGGAAAGCGGGTGGATGGAAACGGAATATAAAAATGGTTTGTTTTACGAGGCAGGCCTGGGCTACCGTGCCCAGGTCAATGCCCGCAATGCAATCGTGGTCAGTGCCGGTTATTCGGAAAAAGCCCTGGCTGAGTTAAGAAAGGAACCTTACATCTGGGGACCGCCCAATATGCCGCAGCGGGTCAACCGTTTTGATTACCGGTTGAAAAGAATTTCCATTAAAGCCGGGTTTCAGTTCTGATGTTGATGGTTGGCCGGTGATAGTTGACAGATGACAGATGACCGTTGATAGTTGAATGGGAGAAAGTCTTTCAAAAACCCATAGGGGCCCCTCCCTCGATCCCTCCCCGGTGGAGAGGGACAGAGGGTTTGTATTCATTTAGCTTTAGAATGGACCCATGGGCTTTTGAAGGTATTTCAGCTAAGCGCACAAAGCTGTAAATTGCTTCAAAAGTCCATAGGTGTTTTTAAAGAAGTTACCTGCTCCTAAAGCCTGTAGCATAAACAAAGAACCCTCCGTCCTGTCAACCCGGCCTTGAGCCGAGATATCCCACACCCGCAGCTTCTTTTTCTTTGTGCTCCTTAATGTCTTTGTGTCTTCGTGGCCCAACATCTTCCCGAACAAACTTTTTCAAAACCCCATAACCATTTCGCAGGAGCACAGGTAAGGTTAAATGAAAACAGACTAATGGTACCGGTTGTGTGGCTTGCTGCGTATGGCGGTGCTTTTAAAAGTTGTAGTCGCGGAGATCCCTCCTTCGTCGGGATGACAGAGCGAGAGACAGCAGGAAAAACATCCCATCCGAAAGAGCAACAATAAGAAAAGTGTGCAACTACTTTAAAAACCCATACTTAATAAATCAGCTATTCAACTTATCAACTTCTTCACTAACCCATAAAGCCACTATTTGCAAAATCCCTTTCCAATCCGTGAAATCCGCGATCCAATTCGTGAACAAGTGAACTGGTGAACTCGAGACCTTTAAACCTTAAACCTTTTCACTGCCCTGCAAGAATCTAATATTACGCTGAATGCCTTTGAGCTTGGCGCGGCTGAGCGGGCTGGGTTTGAATATTTTTTTAAAGGCTTCTTCGCTTAAGGCTTCCCACTCTTGCGTACTGAGGTTCAGCAATTCCGGCAGGGGCGCAAACTGCGGCTCCTGGTGCGGCTGGCTAAAGCGGTTCCAGGGACAAACGTCCTGGCAGATGTCGCAGCCAAACATCCAGTTCTGAAATTTGCCTTGCATTTCGCCGGGAATGATTTCGTCTTTCAGCTCAATGGTAAAATACGAAATGCAGCGGCTGCCGTTGACCGTTTTGTCGGGCAAAATAGCCTCGGTAGGACAAGCATCGATACACCTGCGGCAACTGCCGCAAAAGTCCTTGGCAAAGGGATCGTCGTCCTGCAGCTCCAGGTCGGTGATGAGGGTGGCAATAAAAAAGAAAGATCCGCTTTGTTTGGTAATCAGGTTGCCGTTTTTGCCAATCCAGCCCAGGCCGCTTCGGGTGGCCCAGCTGCGCTCCAGCACCGGGGCCGAGTCTACAAAGCCGCGTCCGCTGAACTGGCCGATCTTATCCTGCAGTTCGGCCATCATGGCTTTCAACTGGCCTTTGATGACGGTGTGGTAATCTTTACCGTAGGCGTATTTCGAGATCTTATAGTCCGCAACGGCTGTTACCGGCTCGGGATAATAGTTTTTTAAAAGTGTTATAACGGACTTGGCACCCGGCACCAACTGGGTGGGGTCTATACGCAGGTCAAAATAGTTTTCCATGTACTGCATGCCGCCGTGCATGCCCTGTTGCAGCCAGGCCTCCAGGCGGCGGGCGTCTTCGTCCAGCCGTTGCGCCCGGGCAATGCCGCAATAATCAAAGCCAAAAGTGGTGGCCAGCTGTTTTACCAGGGTGGTATGGTGCAAATGATGGTTGTACATGTCAAAAGGCAAAGGTCTGCGGATAATATTTTATTCCGGCACTTTGCTTAATTAAAATATATTTAAGATATTGCCCTCACCAAAACTAATTTCGATGAAAATCTATATTACCCTTCTTGCCTGCTTATGCGGAGCCTTTCTGGCTGCGGCGCAGGAAATGCCCTCTTTTAAATATGGTAAAATAAAGCCCGAAGACCTGGAACGGAAGGGGTATGCCATTGACAGCAACGCCAGCGCGGTGGTGCTGGCCGACATTGGCAGCGCCGAGATTGAAGGCAATACCAAAGGCTGGTTTTCAGTCATTTACAAATACCACAAGCGGGTACACATTTTAAACAAAAATGGGTATTACCAGGCCGATATTGAAATTCCGCTTTACTCCGCCAACGGTATGGAAGTAGAGCTGGAAAATCTCAGAGCCGTGACCTACAACCTGGAAAACGGAAAAATCGTAGAAACCAAACTGGAAAAATCCAACGTATTCAAGGAAAAGATCGATAAGAACCACAGCAAGCGCAAGTTTACCCTGCCCAATGTAAAAGAAGGCAGCATCATTGAGTTTGAATATAAAGTTTCTTCCGACTTTTTGCAGGTACTGCGGCCATGGGCTTTTCAGGGCTCGGCACCGCGGCTGTGGAGCGAGTTCCGGTTTACGGTGCCGCAGTTTTTCAACTATGCCTTTTTAAGCCAGGGGTATCATGCCTTTTATGCAAGAGATAAAAAAGACCGGACGCAGCATTTTTCCATCCGGGAAGATAACGGGGCGTCACGCAGCCAGAACTACTCTTTCAGCAGCGGCGTCACCGAATACCGCTGGGCCATGAAAGACGTGCCCGAACTGAAAAAAGAAAGTTTTACCTCTACGCTGGACAACCATATTGCCAAAATCGAGTTCCAGTTGTCTGCCTTTCAGCACCCGCTGACGCCGCGCAACATTATGGGTACCTGGCCGGGCCTGACCAAAGAACTGTTAGCCAGCGAATATTTTGGCAGCACGCTGAAAAACAACAATAGCTGGTTGTCGGATGTGGTAAAACCCCTGATCAGCAATGCCAAAGATGACCTGGAAAAAGCTAAAAAGATTTATGCTTATGTACGCGACAATACCACCTGCACCGACTACAGCGCCGTGTACATGGATCAGAACCTGAGAAACGTATTGAAGTCGAAAAACGGAAATGTAGCGGAGATCAACCTGCTGTTAACGGCCATGCTGCGCTATGCCGGCCTGAACGCCGACCCGGTGATATTAAGCACCAGCGGTCATGGTTATACCTATGCCATGTACCCGCTGATCAACCGGTTCAACTACGTGATTTGCCAGGCGGAAATCAACGGCGTTGCCTATACGCTGGATGCCAGCCATGCCCGCCTGGGCTTTGGCAAACTCACGCCCGACTGTTACAATGGTCACGCCCGGGTGGTGAATGAAATGGCCACCCCGCTGGACCTGGTGGCGGATTCGTTGAAGGAAAGAAAAATGACGTCTGTATTCATCACCAACGACGATAAGGGCCGGTGGGTTGGCAGCATGAAACAAAATTCCGGTTATTACGAGTCGTACCACATCCGGGAAAAAGTAAAAGACAAAGGAGAAGATGGACTTTTTAAAGACATCAAAAAAGCCTATGGCGTAGACATCGAAATTGAAAAGCCTGCCATTGACTCCCTGCACCATTATGAGCAGCCTGTGTTCATGCAGTACCAGTTTGTGCTGAACAAGGAGAATGAAGATATTTTGTACATCAACCCCATGTTTGGCGAGGGGTATAAAGAAAATCCGTTCAAGTCGGAAGAACGGCTGTACCCGGTAGAAATGCCCTACACCTTTGATGAAACCTATGTGCTTAGCATGCAGGTGCCCATCGGGTACGAAGTGGATGAACTGCCCAAGCAGATTGCCCTGAAGCTGAACGAAGAAGGCGATGGCTATTTTGAATACCTGATTTCCCAGTCGGGCACTACCGTTTCGCTGCGGAGCCGATTAAGGCTGAACCGGGCCTTTTATGATCCGGAAGAATATGACTTTTTGCGGGAGTTTTTTAAAATAGTGGTGAGCAAGCACAACGAACAAATTGTATTCAAAAAGAAAAAGTAAGATGAAAAACCTTTTGCTATTGGCCTTTACCCTGGTGGTTTTAAAAACCCATGCAGCGGACATTAAATACCCGGTCAGTGCCATTCCGGCCCCCCTGAAGGAAAATGCCAACGTGGTAAAAAGAATGGAAGACTTTTACTTTGAAATAAAGGGCAACAGCGAAGCGGTGGTGAAAAGAAAGTTTGCCTTAACCATCCTGAACGAAAAAGGCGACGCCCATGCCGCCTTGGTACTCTGGTATGACAAGTTTCGCCAGATCCGTTCCATTGAAGGCTGTTTGTACGATGCGCAGGGCAGGCTGCTCAAAAAGCTCAAAAGCAAGGACATCAAAGACCAAAGCGCGGTAGATAACAACAACCTGATGGATGACAGCCGCGTTAAAAGCCACAACTTTTACCACACGGCCTACCCTTATACGGTGGAATATGAGCTGGAGATCAAACAAAATCATACTTATTCCGCGCCGTCCTGGGTGCCGCAAAACAGCCAACAGCTGTCGGTAGAAAAAAGCTCCTTTACACTGGTGACGCCGCAAAGCTATAACCTCCGCAACCGCATCTTCAATTACAAAGGCGAGCCGGTGGTAACTACAGAGGGCAGTAAGCGCATTGCCATGTGGCAGGTAGCGGCTTTGCCGGCTATTTCGCTGCCCTTTGCACCGCCGCGCTGGCACGAGTTGACCACCGTAATGTATACCGCACCGACCGATTTTGAAATGGACGGCTACAAAGGCAATATGTCCAGCTGGCAGGAGTTTGGCAAGTTTTCCTGGACGTTGAACAAAGGCCGGGATGTACTGCCTGACAACGTGATGCAAACAGTGCAGCAGTTAACGGCACCGCTTGCCGATGAAAAGGAAAAGGTAAAGGCGCTGTATGAGTATATGCAGAAAACCACCCGCTACATCAGCATTCAGCTGGGCATTGGCGGTCTGCAGCCCTTTCCGGCGGCGGATGTAGCCAAAAAAGGCTATGGGGATTGTAAGGCATTGAGCAACTATATGTACAGCTTGCTAAAAGCTGCCGGCATCCGGTCGCACTATGCGCTGGTGCGGGCCGGCCGCAGTGCGGATGATCGCTTTATGCTGGATGACTTTTCGTATGATCCTTTCAACCACGTGATTCTTTGCGTGCCGCTGAAAAAAGATACGGTATGGCTGGAGTGTACCAGCCAGTCGACACCCGCCGGTTATATGGGTGGATTTACCGGCAACCGCAAAGCTTTGCTGATTGGTGAAGAAGGCGGTACGCTGGTGAATACGCCCTGGTATGGGCTGCAGGAAAACCTCCAGGTGCGGTCGGTAAAAGGTACTATAGACGGGGAAGGCAACCTGGACGCCAAAGTCACCACGGTATATGAGGGGCTGCAGCAGGATAATTTACAATCCATGCTCAGCCAGTTGTCCAAAGACCGGGTAAAGAAAATGCTGAATGAAGAATTTGACCTGGCCACCTACGACATCAATGATTTTAAGTATGAGGAAAAGAAAGGACCGCTGCCGCAAATAAAGGAAGACCTGGACCTAACGGTGAGCCATTATGCTACCATCAGCGGCAAACGCCTTTTTATTACCCCCAATGTGCTGAACCGGAGCAAAACCAGGATCGAAGAAGATAAACGACTGTTTGACTTTGAGTTTGGGAATGCCTATTATGATGCCGATAGCATTGAAATTGAAATTCCCAAAGGTTATGAACCGGAAGCCCTGCCGCAGGATGTGAACCTTAAAACCAGGTTTGGCACTTATAGCAGCACTTGTAAGGTCATCAATCATAAAATTGTGTACTACCGCGTTATAGAGCACTTTGCCGGCAAGTTTCCGGCAGCCGACCAGGCTGAACTGGCGAAGTATTATGCCGCCATTTATAAAGCCGATAACAACCGGGTGGTGCTGGTGAAAAAAGAACCATAGGGTTTTGAACAAGTTGGTGTCTTACTCCTCCTGCAGGTGCAGGCGGTGAAACAGGCGATGAATGGATGGCGCCAGTATAATGCCAATATTGGTAATAAATACGATGCCGCTGAAGAGGGCATAAAAAGCAGAGAAGATCTTGCCTTCAAAGCTTTCGATGGTAATAACCGGGCCCATGCCGCTCAGGATCATGGCTGCATTGTGAAACGCATCCACCCAGGCGGCACCGGCCAGGTACCGATAACCCACCACGCCAATCAACAGGCAGATCGCCAGGATGCCACAGGCCACCACGATATTTTTCAGCACCCGCTGGTAAAACAGGTGTAGCGGCAGCAGCGGTTGGGACTTATGTTCGTACATCAGATTACTGGCAGTGGTTGGGAAACCGGTTGTCTAGAATTTCCCTTACTTCCCGGTAAACATTGGCCTTGCTATCTTCCTTTTCTTCTTTCAGCAACAACAAAAACGCATAACCCCTGCACCAGTCCACAATTGGCAGCGTGCCGCCCAGGCTGGGCACTGTCAGGGAAGCCGCTTCTTTCGTGCCATTTTGTTCAAAACCCCATGCTCCTAAAGCATAATCAAAGCCTTTGGTTTCATCCGGGCTGTTTTTCATTTCGGCTGCCGTGGCTGTAATATGCCGCAACTGCTTTACCGCTTCTTCACTCAAAACAGCCTGGCCCCGGAGCTGGCCGTTGTTCAGCAGCATCCTTAAAAAAAGCATCATGTCGTTGGCAGTAGAGCGGGCACCGGTAGCGGGCTGTAGGGCAGAGGCATCCAGTGTGCTGAAGGTAGTCTGGCGCATGCCCAGCGGGCGAAACAGTTTTTGCTGTATCAGCATGTCAAACCGCTTTTTGGTAACCACTTCGGCTACCCGGGCGGCAATGGCCGGTCCTATCAGGCTGTAGCGGGATTCCGTACCGGGGTTGGTTTGAATTTCGCGGGCAGCAAAAGCAGCAACTTCTTCTTCCAGCGAGGCAAATTTCTTTTTTTCAAACAGCTTTAAGGCTTTGGGTGTTTCGGCCTGTATGCCAGTAAAGTGCGACAGGCAGTGCCGCAGTGTGATATAATTCTTACCGTATTTTTCAAAAACCGGCAGGTACTGGCTAACTTTATCATCAAGGGATAAGGTACCTTCATCCACCAACTTTAAAATAAGCGCAGCGGTTAACCACTGGCTGCTGTGGCCAATCGGCGCCTGTGTTCTTGGGTTAAAAATTTTATTAGCCTTCTGGTACACTACCGTATCCTTATCGGCCACCATAAGAATCACATCCTGCCCTAACACTTTTTGCCGGCCGGCCACCACCTCATCCAGGGAGCTGAAGCCGGACTGGGAAAAGGAGACCTGAAAAAAAAGCAGAAATAACAATATTGAACTGAAATTCAGGCAGTTAGATTTTATTTTGTATGTCATAATTGCGGAAAATATATGGTTGGATTATTGTTTGTGAACATACTGTAAAACGCTTAAATAAAATACTAAAAATAGTTTGTATATGAACCTTTCCAATTTCACCATAAAAGCGGCTGAGGTCATTCAACAGGCACAACAACAGGCTTTCAATCATGGCAATGCCAATATTGAAACCGAGCATCTGTTGAAAGCATTGCTGGAACAGCAGGATTCGCCCACCGAGTACCTGCTGAAAAAGAATGCTGTGAACGTGCAGCAACTGAACGATTATCTCAACCAGCAAATAAGCCGTTTGCCCAAAATACAAGGGGGCGAACCGGCACAAATGGTAAGCCGCGAAACCAACAATGTGATTTTGAGAGCCGGCGCTGTGCTCAAGCAGTTCAACGACGAATTCATCACGCCGGAACACCTGCTGCTGGCCCTGGTGCAGGGTAATGACAGCACCGCCAAACTGCTAAAAGATTTTGGCCTGACCGAAAAAGGCCTGACCACTGCAATTAAAGAATTGCGCAAAGGCGGTACGGTGACTTCTCAAACCCAGGAAACCCAGTTCAATGCCCTGAACAAATACGCCAAGAACCTGAACGAGATGGCCCGCAATGGCAAATTGGACCCGGTGATTGGCCGTGACGAAGAAATCCGCCGTACGTTGCACATCTTGTCGCGACGCAGCAAAAATAACCCGATCCTGGTAGGTGAGCCCGGTGTGGGTAAAACCGCCATTGCAGAAGGACTGGCGCACCGGATTGTAAACGGCGACGTGCCGGAAAACCTGAAAAGCAAAACCATCTTTGCGCTGGACATGGGCCAGCTGATTGCCGGTGCCAAATACAAAGGTGAGTTTGAAGAGCGCCTGAAAGGTGTGATCAAGGAAGTAAGTACGTCAGAAGGCGAAATCATTTTATTCATCGATGAAATTCATACCCTGGTAGGTGCCGGTGGAGGCGAGGGCGCCATGGATGCAGCCAACATTTTAAAGCCTGCCCTGGCCCGTGGTGAACTGAGAGCCATTGGTGCTACCACGCTGAATGAATACCAGAAGTATTTTGAAAAAGACAAGGCGCTGGAACGCCGCTTCCAGAAAGTAATGGTGGAAGAACCCAGCATAGAAGATGCTATTTCTATCTTGCGTGGTTTAAAAGACCGCTACGAAACACACCACCATGTACGCATAAAAGACGAAGCCATTATTGCCGCGGTGGAACTGTCCAGCCGCTACATTACCGACCGCTTTTTGCCCGACAAGGCCATTGACCTGATTGACGAAAGTGCCGCCAAGCTAAGGCTGGAAATGAACTCTATGCCTGAAGAACTGGACGAACTGGAAAGAAGGATCCGACAGCTGGAAATTGAGCGGGAGGCCATTAAAAGAGAGAATGACGAAGAAAAACTAAAGGACCTGAATACGCAGATCGCCAACCTGGCGGTAGAGCGGGATACGCTGAAGGCCAAATGGCAAGAAGAAAAAGACCTGGTGGAAAAAATACAAAACGCCAAAGCTGGTATCGAGGGGTTGAAGCAGCAGGCGGAGCAGGCCGAACGCGAAGGCGATTATGGTAAAGTAGCCGAGATACGATATGGCAAAATCAAAGAACAGGAAAAAGTAATCGCTGATTTAACCGGTCAGTTGAACGACCTGAGCCAGCACAGCAAGCGGTTGATGAAAGAAGAAGTAGATGCGGAAGATATAGCGGAAAACGTAGCCAAAGCCACCGGTATACCGGTAAGCAAAATGATGCAGAGTGAACGCGATAAACTGTTGCACCTGGAAGATGAATTACACAACCGGGTGATAGGACAGGACGAAGCCATTACCGCTGTAGCCGATGCTATTCGTCGCAGCCGCGCTGGTCTGCAGGATCCCAAGCGGCCCATTGGTTCCTTTATCTTCCTGGGTACGACCGGTGTGGGTAAAACCGAGCTGGCCAAGGCGCTGGCCGAGTACCTCTTTGACGATGAAAGCATGATGACGCGGATTGACATGAGCGAATACCAGGAAAAGCATACCGTTAGCCGCCTGGTAGGGGCACCTCCGGGATACGTAGGTTACGAAGAAGGCGGCCAGTTGACGGAAGCCGTGCGCCGCAAGCCGTACCAGGTGGTGTTGCTGGACGAAATTGAAAAGGCACACCCCGATGTATGGAACGTGATGCTGCAGGTGCTGGATGATGGCCGCCTGACCGATAATAAAGGCCGCGTGGTGAACTTTAAAAACACCATCATCATCATGACCTCTAACATGGGCAGCGACATTATTCAGGCCAACTTTGAAGATGTAACCGAGCGCAATAAAGAAAGCGTGATGGAAAGAACCAAAGACGAGGTAATGAACTTGTTGCGCCAGAACATTCGTCCGGAGTTTTTGAACCGGGTGGACGAGATCATCCTGTTCCAGCCGCTGATGCGGGCCGAGATCCGTGGCATCATCCGCATCCAGCTGAACAACCTCAAAAACCTGGTAGCGCAAAACGGCATCCAGTTGTTGTTCTCCGATTACCTGATCGATCACCTGGCCGAGCACGGGTTTGACCCGCAGTACGGTGCCCGTCCGCTGAAACGGATGATACAAAAGGAGATTGTAAATGGATTGAGTAAGAAAATACTGGCAGGCGATATTGACAAGTCACACCCGGTGCTGGTGGATGTGTTTGATAATGTAGTGGTGTTTCGCAACGATATAGAGCAGCCGCAAACCATTTAATCAGTTCAAGGCAATCAATAATAAAAGCCCGGTTCGAAAGAGCCGGGCTTTTATTATTGTGCTGCGGGTGGCTTCTGTCCAATCTGTTTCATTTATAAATCGTAACTTATATAGCCTTTTAAAATTGCCATATATGAATAGGCTTCTTTTGCTGATACTGATTACCACCGGCCTGTTTTGCAGTAGCTCTATAAAAGCACAAAGTGCAGACAGCAGCAAGTTGAATAAGATGGAAAAGCAATTAGGAAAAAAAGAAAAAAAAGAGCAAAAGCAGCGGAAGAAAGTTGAAAAGCATGAAAAAAAGCTGGCACGGAAGGAAAGAAAATCAAAACATCAGGAAAGAAAGCTGCGAAAGGAAAAGAAAAGACTGGAGAAGCAGAGTGTGAGCAGAGAGCCGGCAGGTAACACCGGCAATTCGGTGGCTTTTTATAATACTTATACCAGGAGTAAACAAAGCTTGCTTTTAGTTCACAGGCTTCATTAACAGCAACAGCCGTAGTAAAGACTTTTAGCAAAGGTTTTGCTGCAGGTATAAACTTGTTGTTACGCTTATTGATTCTTCATTAACTCTGATAAAGGATAAAACGTTTCCCGCCAGTAAATGCCTTTTTGCTTAAGCGTTATCAAGGCCGATCGCAGCATGATATAAACCATCAGCAAACCTGCCACCGGTAGTATAAAAGTATACCACCATTTGGTGCGGTGGCCATGGGGAATAACAAACAGCAGGAATTGTGATAGAAAGATAAGCAAGGCCAGCAGACGCTCCGTGGTGCCGCCGGCCATTAGCAACAGGGGTACCGGCAACACAAAAAACAGCACTGTGGGCAGCACACCGGCTATGATGGTTTTAAGCAGGCTGTACCCGTATACCGAAAACATGTTTTTCATTAATCCATTAACAAAATCGGCAACGCTGGCATACCATTCCAACTGAATCTGGCCTTCTCCATAAAGCGCATCCTGCCGGCCGCCGCTGGCCTTGATACGTTCGCCTAGTTTCAGGTCGTCATCGGGCCGCAGGGCAATGGCCTGGTGCGTACCGGCCCTTTTGTAAGCCTGCCGGTTTACCAGGTTAAACGCTCCTATACCCAGCGAAGCCCTTGATGCAGGATCGCGGATGCTCCAAGGCCGCTGTCTTATTTCCAGCATGATCACAAACGTAGCCAGTAGGCTGTTCAGCCACACGGACCGCGAATGCACATAAGGCAGCACCGTCAGGTGGTCGAGGTGTTGTTCCTGGCAGTATTGCATGGCTTTAGAAAGGGTATCTGGCTGAAAGTAGACATCGGCATCGGTAAACAGTATCCATTCTTCCCAGGTGGCATTACAGCCCTTGTGCAAGGCGTGGTTCTTGCCCAGCCAGCCGGCTGGTAAAAATTCAATATGGAGTAAAGAAACATTGGGATAGCGGCTGGCAATTGTTTCCAGTATCTCCTGCGTGCGGTCAGTAGAGCGGTCGTTGATCACCAGTACGCGGAAATGGCTATAGGTAAGCTGGCAAACCGACTGCAGGGCTTCTTCCAGGTGGGTTTCTTCATTGCGCACCGGGATGATGATGACCACCGGCGGCTCGGGCATATGGGTTTTTAAGGCAATGGATTGCAGGTACGGCACCCGCCGCCGGTTTATGAGCAGGTAAATGCAAAGTAGGACCCAGAAAAGGCTGGTAACAATTGCAAAAGCAGTGAGCAGCATAAGCGGGCATTAAGGCGTATGATTGGCAAAGCAACGAAAAAGCAACTAAATATATTATTGTTAAATTTTATGTGTTCGAAAGTCTATAGTTATCCGGCTTTCACAGACCTATACAGCTTAGTTAGGCTGGTGAAACTTTTTAAAAAGTCCATATGCAATTAAAAAGTACGCAGGGCGTGAAATTTGCAGTGTTTCTATTGTTAACTTCTATCAACATGGTATCTGAAGAACAAGCCGATATTTTGGAAGCCTGCCGCAAAGGCGACATAGCCCAGGTAGAAAATCTGTATGCCATCCGTCCCGATCTGATTCACACAGCGGATAGCAGAGGGTTTACGCCCCTGATCATAGCGGTGTACAACAACCAGCCGGCTGTAGTGGACTTTCTGCTGCAAAAAGGTGCCCGTACGGAGGCGCAGGATTTTTCGGGCAACACGGCACTGATGGGGGCCAGCTTTAAAGGCTATAAGGAGCTGGCGGAAAAGCTGCTCCATGCCGGCGCTGATGTCAATCAAAGAAACGGCAATGGTGCAACGGCGCTTACTTTTGCTGCCACCTTCGGCCAGTTGGGTATAGCAGAAATGCTGCTCCAAAATGGGGCTGATGTCACCTTGACCGACGCCCGGGGCAAAACTCCGCTGGATCATGCCTGGATACAGGAAAATGATGAAATGGTAGCTTTGATTGAGCGGTACTACCCGCAAGGTTGAGTTTCAATAATGCACCTGCCTCCTTTGCCTGCCATCGTCACCGACGCAGCTGAACTATTTCAATGATAAAAGTAATGCTGCATGGCCATTGCTTTCAATATAAGGCAATAGCCATGCAGAATAAAGATATGAACCAGGTGTGGTTAGAGCTGCCTTACAGAGCTATAACGGTACGATCCGCATTTACTGCGGTACAGCTGTTGTTTTTGCTGCTGTTGCGGCTTGGGTACGGTTTTATCAATGGCAGGCTTCAGTGTTTCAGGGGCTTTCTTTTTCAGCAGGTTGATGGGTACGCCTACCATCATACCCCAGCTGGAGCTGCTGGAGCTAAACTGTGATGTGTAGCTTTTACCTTCCAGGGTAGTGTTCAAGGTTTGAGTGCCCATATTGCCGATCCCTTTGGTATAAAAAGTAGAGAGCGTAAACAACCTTTGGGTTCCTTTGGCAAACTCAATACCCAGGCCTGAAACAACGGCTGTATTCCAGTTGCCGGCATTGTATTGGTAAGTGGTGCCATTGGTGGTAAAATCCTGCTTGACATTGGGGACATAAGCCATGCCTAAGGAAGGCTGCAGGCGCATGTTCAGGCCGTTGTTTTTTTGGATAACGGCTGTTTCCTTTTTTGTAATGGTGTAGGTGCGGCCGCCGCAGGTTTTTTTGGTTTCTGTTTTTTCGGTTACGACTGTGTAAGTCTTGGTGGCGGCTTTCTTATTAAAGTAAATGGGCTTGGAGCTGTATTGATAGCCGCCCTCCAGCCGCCATTGCTGCGAGCCCGCAGTTGCGGTATAGTTGTTCATTACAGCGGCCGGATCGGTGAATTGTAAAGCCACTACAGCCGGACTGGTGCCCACGCCAATAAAGGGGCTGTGACCGCCTTTAAAACGGTAATCCAGCCGCATATTGGCTTTAAAAGCCCCAAGCGAGCCTAATGGAGAAAAGGAAGAAGCATTGTTGTACTCAACAGAGGTTTTCGATTGTTCGAAACCAATTTGAGGAAGCAAGGTAAGTTGGGCACTGGCTGTTGAACCGATTAGCAACAACAGCGTGCTGGTAAATGCAGCCGGTTTCATACGAGGAGTGTTTTAGGTTATTTTAAGGTACGTACATTTTCGTATATAAAATGAAAAAATATATAGCCGAAAAAGCTTTTCAGCTATACCGCATTTATAATCAATAACTTTTTCAACGGCCGTTGCAGGGCCCGTGCAGGAGGATGATAAAAGCCATTGCTCTGCCCTTGCGAGATGATGGTGTAAGGGCCTGATCAGAAACTGGCATGCTATACAGACCTGCCTGTAGAAGAAGTTGATGCGTTGAATGGCCAGTGTGAAATGACGCGTATAATATTAAGCCTCGTTACTAATTTCTATATGGACTTTTAAAAGAGTTGCCCTGATGATGGTGATCTTAATGACTGCAAGTAGGAAAACTACAACCCATACCCATAACAAAGCCGGTTGCTGAGGACCGGCTTTGCTGAAATACTTTTTGTCTGTGCTCCTTACTTGTCTTCTTTGTTTTTCAATTCAGCTTCGGTTACATAATGCCGTTTGCCTTTTTTATCTACCCAATAATACTTGCTGTGGTTGTCTATGTAAACGGTTTCACCATTCGGGCCTACTTTGTCCTTATATACTTCGTCGGTTACTTTTGCTTTTCCTTTGGAGGCCACTTCGGCTGTTTTATTGCCTACTTTTTTCGCCTCTTTTTGAACGTCTTCTTTTACTTTTTCCTGGGCATTCAAGGTAGGGGAAAAGCCCAGGAACAGTATCAAGGCTGTAATACCTATTATCTTTTTCATAGTTCATAATTTGGTTAAATAAATATGGCTGCCGGCGCGCTGGTGTAAAAGCCTCCGGCATATATGGTATTGCTTCGAAAACAGTGCCAGCCGCGCTTTTCTTTTGAATCTTCTAAGCTGAGAAAAGGCGATATGGGTTTTTGAAAAAGCTCAACCGTTGCTGCAATCATTTAATAACCGTTAAAAGTCAGTGCATTGTGGTGTAAGCCACCCGCCGGGTATATTTGTTGTAGATAGGGGCGATATGGAAAAAGGTATAAACAACAGCTGTGCGTTATGCGAACGGGAACTGGCGGAGCCTTATAACCGTCATCACCTGATACCCTTGAGCAAAGGAGGCAGAAACACGCCTACCATTCAGCTGCACAAAATATGTCACGATAAGATACATGCAGTTTTTACAGAAATGGAACTCAAACGTTTTTATCATACCATTGAGCGGCTGCAACAGCACGAGGCTATTGCCCGGTTCATCCGCTGGGTGCGCAATAAAGAGCCGCATTTTTATGATAAAAGTGTCCGGATGAAAAACATGGTGCGGTAATGTTGGAGGCTTCACACCGTTTAGAGCTACACTAATAAAGGTTGCTTTTTTGCTGCGCGAGAGTCAGCATGGCCCGGTAGATATAGGTTGAAAAAAATATCAAATTCATGAGCTTGGGTTGGTTGCATTTTTAAGAGGCTTGCTACAGAGCAAAGGATGGAACAGCCGGTTATTTTCATTATCCGTGTTTTTGCATGACAATGAATTTTTCTGAAAAAGAAAAGGGCTAAACAATTGCTTGTTTAGCCCTGAGTAACAATTTACGAAAGTGTTTATTGTTCTAATGTAATCGTACCCAGATCAACCGGTTGGCCATCTGTTACCACAACACTGTCTTTTACAAAGTTTCTATAAGGCGCTTTGCCCTCCACTACCACCTGGTAAGTACCCGGTTTTGCATCGGTAAAAGAAAATGCACCCTGATCAGCTGTTGTTGCTTTCAGCGAATCTGTTCCGTTTATAGCCCATACGTTGGTGAAACCATCAGCAGGTGCTACAGTACCTTTGATGCTTGCAGTTTGCATTGCTTTGAAAGAGAACAGACCTACAGTGGCCAGCGCAAGCACGGCAGTGCTCTTCATGATTTTTTTCATGTAAATTGGTGTTTTCGATGAAGAAATAAAGGTTAACAAGAAAAATACACGGTTGTATTTTACAACTTCTGCGCAATAGCCAATTACTATGCCAAAATTGATATTTGAACCATGAAGTTGGGAGTTGACAGGAAATGGCAACCACTGTTTTATTTAAATAAATGAAAATCAGGTTGCCTTATTTGTTATGGTGGGTTGGTGGGATTTGGTTAAAAACCATACAGGTATCTTAAGATGCTTCCCGACTGATTGCATAAAATAATTGGCTTTATAAAGCAAAAGGATGGGCTTTTAAAAAAGTTGTTTTTGATCAATTTGATGTGGCCATTGCTCCGAAGCAATAGTTGTGATGATGAACAGCCGTAGGTGATTGCTAACGGTAACAGCGGTGCAGGTTGGCATAATTCTTTTAAGTTCCAGCCATACACTTATCACTTAAATAGCAGTTATGGAAGCAAATAGAACTAACGCTCAGAATACTGGCAACCAGGGCGGTGCCGGAAGAACCGATAAGCAGGATGCCGGGCAGCAAAAGCAAGGTGCACCAGGTGAAGGCCGGGTGCGGGATATTAGTGAAATTGATCAGCAGGAAGGCAATATGCATCATGGCACCCTGGGTGGCAATTTTGATACAGCAGGGCAGGAAGGTGAGGAGCAGGACAACAACCGGTAGCTTTACTGAAAGCAGGCCTTTGTAAAAAGGAGCTTAAACAATAAGCCCTGCTTTTGGCAGGGCTTTCAACTTTGGAAATAAATTATTGAATCTTTTTTCAGGCTACTGTTGATGCAACCTGGATTACTTCTTTTTAGTGGGTTGGTTGTTTTTAGGAATGGGTACTAAAGCCGGTTTTTTATATCCCAACAAAATAGCCAGTATGTCTCTCCAATTCATAGAATATTGCTTTAATGGTTGAAGTTTATAAGGTTAACAATGTTTCCTGCAGCAGGTGCTGCAATGGAATTCATGTAATTTACGCCGGAAATCTTCACCATTTTGTTAAAAGCAAAGATTTTTTTGCAGTTCCATTTTTTTAACAATAAATATTCGCTGGTTGGTCTTCCTTTTAATGGATTGGAGATGGCGCCGGCATCAGCAATAGCCCATTATCTTATATATCATAAACCCCAGCACTTCATGAAACAGTTTTTGCCAGTGGTATAAGTGCACTTCCTGCGGTATGACCAGTTGATCAAAAGTAAAGGACCGGTCCGTGGTATAAAAGTCCGTACTAAAAACATCTGCGGCTATTCCCTGTTTTTGAAAGCAGGCGGCTGCCCGGCGCATATGAAAGGCCGAAGTCACCAGCAGCAGTTTTTGCAGTTCCGGGTGTTGCTGCAGCACCGCATTAGTATACAGAGCATTTTCATGGGTGTTCCTGCTTTTTTCTTCAGTAATAATGTCCGCTGCGGGCACGCCGGCATGCAGCAGCAGTTGCCGGAGCAGGTCCGCCTCGGTTGATTCTTTGAGTGACAGCGACCCGGATCCACCTGAAATAATGAACTTTTGCACATAGCCCTTTCTGTATAATTGCAAGGGGTGCTGTACCCGGTCGGCGCCCCTGCGGACATAGACACGATCCTTGGGCGATTTGTCCTGGTTGGTGATGCCGGTTAAGATAATAGCGGCATCGTACGGCTGCAGTTGACCGATGGGGGTGGGTGGTTGTTCCCACGCCAGCCAGGCTTCGTTGGACAAAAAAGGATTGGTGAAAAATAGCAGCAGCACCGTGCCGGTAACCAGAGCTTTTTTGCGCCGGGCTGCGTGTTTGGTAAAAAGGGCATACAACAACGCCACCAGTATCCACATCAGTGGCATCACCAGGTAGAATAATATTTTGGAAAGAATAAAAAACATAAAGTGCCGAACTAAAAAATGATCCAAAGGGCGGGCTGCTGGCATGCTGAATACCGCAACCGTTTCAAACAGCTAAAAATAATTAATCTGCGAAAGAAAATAAGTAGGGTGCAGACGATTCATCAGGCATGGGGTTTTTAAAATGTGGATGATGATAAAAGAAGCAGGCGGTTATTTGCGCGGCTATCAGTATCTTAAGCATTAATTACAAACCTAAAAAACGGTTACCGGTGCCAATGCCGGTAGATGTACGCTAATGAAAAAATGTTCAAAAACCCATATGCCTGTTGTGGTGGTGCTGTTGTTGCTGGCTGCCAACGGTCAGGCGGAAAAGCCTTTTGATGGCCGAAACACAGGTGATTTTTGTAATGTAAAAATTTGTTATCCGATGGAAATAAAAGAATCGATTGTTACGCCTGCTACGGAACAGCAGGCCGCAAAAACCGACAGTATTATTGCACCGGGTGCCAGGCTGCGGCTGATTTCCAAACAGTTCAAGTTTACCGAAGGGCCGGCTGCCGACAAAAAAGGCAATGTTTTTTTTACCGATCAACCCAATGATAAAATCTGGAAATACAGCACCGATGGTAAACTGTCCGTCTTTATGGATAAAACGGGTCGCTCCAATGGTATGTACTTTGACCGAAAAGGCAATTTGCTGACTTGTGCCGATGAAAAAAACGAGATCTGGAGCATTAGTCCCAAAGGCAAAGTAACCGTGCTGGTAACAGAGCATGAAGGGAAGCGCCTCAACGGTCCCAATGATTTATGGGAGCATCCGGATGGCGGTATTTATTTTACCGATCCGTATTACCAGCGTCCTTACTGGGAGCGGCAAAGTGCCGAAATAAAAGGGGAAAAAGTTTATTACCTGCCCAAAGGAAAAAAAGCGCTGGTAGTGGTAGACGAAACAATTGTAAAGCCCAATGGCATCATCGGTACACCCGATGGCCGCTACCTGTACGTGGCCGATATAGGTGATGGAAAAACCTATAAGTATACTATTGACAAAGATGGTACTTTGAAAGAACGGCAGTTGTTTGTAACACAGGGTTCGGATGGTATGACCCTGGATGACCGTGGCAATGTCTACCTGACGGGCGACGGCGTAACGGTGTACAATCCGCAGGGCCAAAAGATCCAGCATATTGCCGTGCCGGCAGGCTGGACCGCCAATGTTTGTTTTGGCGGAAAAGAAAGAAACCAGTTGTTTATCACTGCCTCCGAAGGCGTGTACATTCTTGACATGCAGGTAAAGGGCGCCCAGTAATTCATCATCACACATCCTGAAAATAGTGTTGCCGCACCTGGATAACCATAAAACTTGGTTGTTCAACAGGTGCGGCAACTTTTTTTGACTGTATCAGCAATAGGACGTGCTGGTGGGTAGTGCCTTTTATACGAAACTGTTACCTGTATGATGATTGGGTAGTCACCATTGACCATTCACGAAATGGATTGCATAAAGCTGAGAACAATTGAGTATTAGTATTTCAATTGTTCAAATGTCGAGAGGTCAGGCTGGTATTTTCTTTTGCGCTTGAGTTCGTGCTCATAAAGAATGTCGCCCACTTCCTGAAAGAACGGATACCCATTTTCTATGTACTCGTATTTGTTGTCATTCAAAACCCCATCTGCATTGACATAAATAACGGCCGAAAGCATGAACTCCACTTTGTTTTTAAAATCCACGATATAGCAGGCGTCCGTTAAGAACCCATACGACCAGCCGGTTTTGTTGAAAATGCGGATGTGTTCCGGGATTTTCCGTTTGCCGCCTTTGTACCAAAACTTGGTATAGCTGTCAAAAAACTCCGTGGTATCGTAGTTGGGATAGGTGCTTTCAGAAGGCAGCATGGACATATAGCGGTACAAAAAACGGTAGTCATCGTCACTGAGGTGAAAGCGCTGCTTTTTAGGTACCGATTGGGGAAACATAACCGACTGCACGATCTGTTGCAGGTCTTGTAGCGGCAGGTTGTTATGTTGGGTAAAATCCATGGGCTCTTGCACCAGTTGTTCCTCCCGGTTGTAGTGAGCCCTGCCGATGCGTATTTCTTTGCTGAAATCGAACTGCACATTACTGTAAGCCGCGGGCTGCTGGTACAAAAGGGTAGACCCGTTTGCAAAGCGAACCGGGTTGGTATGGCGGTTTTCTTCGGGTGTCATGGGCGTAAAGCGCCGGGTGATGCGAATGTCCTTATAACCCTTCTGCCACAACTTTTCATTTAGTGTTTGCTGGCCGGTAAATTCGTACAAACGGTTGTAGGCATCGTTATCACTTACCAGAAAGATCTTTTTGGCATAATGTGCTACCGAGGGCAGTCCATCGGCAGCTGATGTATCAGTCGTTACGGGTGTCTGCCGGCTGAAGGCGGAATCGGTCAGCAGGGTGGTGTACTTGTTCACGCCATCAATGTTCATGTCGTTTAGCTTTTCAAAGGCCGCCAGTACGGTGGGCAGCTTTACTGTGGAGGCCGGGTTGAAATAACGGTTGTGGTCTACATTGAGGTAATGATGTTTAAACTGCGGCTGGTTGCGGGCATTTCGATCTATCTGAGTATAAATAATCTGGTATTGAAAGCTGTCCTTGTGGTGCAGGATGTTTTGCAGCAGGGGCGAAGCCCGGGACAGGAGCAGTTGCTCCAGCCAGCGATCATTTTTTACTTGTGCCATTGCAGTTGAAAATACCATACTAACAATAAAAAAAAGAAACAGGCGGTACAAACGGTTCATGAATTAAAAATAGAGAAAGTTGTGCACCACCTGTTCTTTTTTCCAAATCAGGACTTTAGATAGGCATCTTGCTTTTTTATGATTGGGTTATTGAAGGCAGGTTGGTTATTCCTGTAACAATCGTTGATCATAACATTCCCTATTCATTGCTATTGGCCACCGTACCTAAACTTCCTGCGTGTGAATGAAAGTGGTCAGTAGCCAGGATAATACCTTTTCCCCAGCACCAGTACGTTGGCCCGGCCTTTAAGGATATTACCAGTAGTGCGGTATTTAAATTCAATCCGGTCAATATAGCGGCCGTCGGCGGCCAGTTCTATAATGCGGCTGGCCTGGCCGGCCGTAATCACATCATCCAGCGCGGGTTCCAGCTTATCGCCGTTTTGAAAAAATACCTTTAGCTCGTTCAGCCTCACGTCACGGTCTTCTACCTTAAAGCGAATGGCCGTAAACTGGTTGTTGCTTCTTACGGGCAGGTCATCTTTGTCGCGTACAAAGTTGACCTTTTTTTCACCCAGCAGCTCCCAGCCTTCTTCTATGCCAATGCTGCGGCGCGCTGTGCCACAGGAGCTAACCATTACCGCAGACAACAACAGCAACATAAACGCAAAACCCTTACTTGTAAAACTATACTTCATGATACTCATTTTAATACAGACAGGGAGTCTCAAAAGTCAGGCCTTATTGAGTGATGGGAAATAATTTCCTGTAGCAGGTGTTTTCTTTGCCCTGCTAGTTTTTAGCGTACCTCTTTTTCAGATATGGGTTTTTAAAAGAGTTGAAATAACCATGTAGCTTCCTGCATCAACGCCTGTTTTACAGGCTTTGTAAAAATGAAATGAGCCGGAGCAGGTCCGCTTCATTTTTATAATCCACTTCATTTTGCTGCAGGTAGCGACTGATGGCGACCTGGTGTTTAGGAAACAGTCGCATAAGGTTTTTTTTGCTGGCGGGTAAAAACTCCTGGTTGCTGTTGCCGAAATAATAATCTACTTTTTTGGCCAGTAATATATCGCCCCTGATGGCCAGTTTATAAACCGTATTGTCAGCCATGTACGAGTCGTAGTTGGCAATAGCCGATGTGGATGTACTCATACCGTAGCCCCCGATCTTTCGTTTGTCCAGTTCTTTCAGGGATTGCTTTTTCAGCAGCCGGGTTGTCGCCGGGCCGGCCACCTGCTCCAGAAAACCTTTCTGGTAATAAAACGAGTCGGTGGCGATGGTTAGATACCTGATGGTTTGCTCGTTGTCTACGGTAAGTGTATCGCCGGCCGGGTTGATAAACTGCATTTCGTCCAGCAGCAGGTTGAGGTTAAGCCACCCGCTGGCGGTGGTTCCATCCTTAAAATAAACTTTACCGGATGTAAACTGCGAATAGCGGTACAACTGCTTGGGCGAAAGCGCCGAAGCGATATCCGTACCGGAGCTAACAGTGATGGTTTCTGATTGGGCCCAGGTTGGAAGATGAAAAAAAATTACCGTGGTTACTAACAATATTACAGGCTTCATATAAAAGCTTTTGCAGTGGTACTTCTAATGTAATATTTCTTTATTACAATATTTTAAAATACCAGTTGTGTCTTTTGCATTCATTGGAGGCGATGATCAGGTAGCCATTGCAGCTGGTACCCGAAAAAAATATTCAAAAAATCAGTAACCTGTTTGGCTTGGGTTATGTCCCATTTGATAAACAACCAAATGAAATCATCTTTTTTACTGGCGCTGTTGCTGCCTGTGATGGCGTGGGGACAATCCATTGCAGAGAAAGCAGACCAACTGCTAACCGCTTATGTGGCTCAGAAAAAGTTTAGTGGTAACGTATTGATTGCTAAAGAAGGAAGAATCGTTTTTCAAAAAAGCTATGGCATGGCAGACCGGGCCCGCCGGCAGCCCAATACCCTGCAAACCGAATTTCGCGTAGGCTCTTTGTCCAAAATGTTTACCGCTACTGCCATCCTGCAACTGGAGGAAGAGGGCAAACTGTCGCTGACCGACCCGGTGGCTCAATTTGTGCCACATTTTCCCTACGGCAACCAGATTCAGATCCGGCACCTGCTCAGCCACACCTCCGGCATTCAGGGTGCTGCCACCACCACGCCCGAGCCGACCAACCTTACGGAATCGGTAGAACGGTTTCGATATGATTCCCTGGCCTTTAAGCCCGGCGAAAAATTTGAGTACAACAACTTCAATTTTATTTTGCTGAGTTACATAGCCGAAAGAGCATCCGGCAAAAAGCTGTCGCAGTTGTTGCAAACCGGCATTTTTCAGCCACTGGGAATGAAGCAAACCGGCCTGGATGCGAATGATCGTACTTCTGCTTATAAATCTGTGGGCTATGTAACTAACCCCAGAACGCAGGCATGGGAGCCGGAGACTTCCGCTAACGTGGCCCTGGCTTCCGGCGCCGGTGCTTTGTATACTACCCTGGGCGATTTGTACAAATGGTCGCAAGCCGTGTCTGCCCATACGGTTTTAAATGCGGCCGCTGCCCAAAAAGCATTGACACCGGTGCAGGCCGGTTATGGCCTGGGCTGGATGATCAATCAAAAGAATGGCCGCACCGGCTATGGCCATACCGGTTCCATTGAAGGTTACCTGGCGTATTTCATGAAATATCCTAAGGAAGATGTCACCATAATTTTTCTGTCTAACTACCGCTATGCCAATGGGCAGCAACTGGCCAGCGATTTAACGGCCATTGCTTTTAACGAGCTTTATACTTTGCCCCAGTTAAGAAAAGAAGTGATCCTTTCCGCAGCAGTGCTGAACCGGTATGCCGGCGATTACCAATTGAAGGAAGGCTTTGTGGTCAAAGTATCGGTAGAAAACAACAAGCTGTATGTCCTGGCTCCCGGCGAAAAAGACAAAGTAGAATTGTCGCCGGTAAATGAAACCCAGTTTGTTTTGAAGGGGCCGGAAATCGAAATGGAGTTTTTAAAGGAAAATGAAAAAGTGCAATACCTGTTTATTAAAATGCAGGGTGGGCTGAAGCTGACCAAAATAAGCTAAGGTTACCATACGGTTGCGATGAAAGAGGATATGGGTTTTTGAAGTACATGCCACCTGCTTTAGGTGGCATGTTCTTATGCTTAAGGAGGTAATATTCGGTACTGCACCAGAGCAGGTTAAAAACGGTTTTTGTAAATTTTTTTAGGCGAACTCTTGGCTTTATGACTGGGCAGCTTTTAAGATTCGTACCGTAACCAGTAGCTGGCCTACATGTCGCATGGAATGTTCGGCCGCGTGCATCAAAAGTCCCAATACGGTAGAGGGTAACTGAGCCCTGCCCACACCACGGAACTCCGTTAAGCTGGCTTCCGGCGTAGCCCGCAGTTGCGCCAGGGCATGGTCCACCTGCTGGTTGAAGTTGTGTAACAACCGGTCCAAACCTTCGGCTTCGGTGCTGGGGGTTCCTTCTGATTTTAATCGCTGCAATTGTTCCGGCGACAGGGCCTGGCCTTTGGCATAGGTAAACAGCCGGTCCAGCACACCGGTCAGGTGTTGCAGGTGAAAACCCGGTGAGGCCACGCCGGCGGGCTTTTCCCACAACCGGTTTTCCGGGAAGCCTTTCATCAGTTCATTCACTTCGTCGCGGGCCTGCAGCAAGGCATGGGCTGCGGGTTGCAAATAAGGCGCAATACCCGGTACCGGGCCACGCATCCAGTGTTCAGGAAGGGGAGTGGTTGCCATGATGTTTTAAAAAAGTTTGAAGAGTGTAAATGGAAATGTTGTTACGTATTGGTTTGGGAAGCTACTCTATTTTTTGCTGATCACCGGCATCTCTGCTATGGATTGTTGCAAGGCAATAAGTAACTTCCCGCTTTAACAGCATAACGGGATGAAGTCTTTTTTTGAGCTCAGGAAAAACGAAACAACGGTACAGACGGAGATCATCGCAGGCACTTCCAGCTTTTTAGCTACCTCCTATATTATTGTGGTCAATCCCAGTATCCTGAGTCAGGCAGGCATGCCCTTCGCCGGGGTATTAACCGCTACGGTACTGGTGTGTTTTTTCAGTTCGCTCATGATGGGACTGTATGCCAATAACCCGGTGCTGGTGGCACCGGGCATGGGCCTCAATGCCTTTTTTACCTTTACGGCCGTATTAGGTATGGGCGTATCCTGGCAGGTGGCGCTGGGAGCGGTTTTCTGGTCGGGTGTCGTCTTCCTGCTGCTTACGGTGTTCAACATCCGCACTTATATTATACGGGCCATTCCCCGGCCCCTGCGGTACGCCATTGCGGCCGGCATTGGTTTGTATATTACGCTCATTGGTTTTGCCAACGCCGGTTTTATTGTACAAAATCCGGCCACCATCATCGGCAGTGCTCCGCTCAATCCTACACTGGTTACGTTCCTGGCCGGGCTGCTGGTCACTGCCGTACTGGTAACCCGGCAGGTAAAAGGGGCTATCCTGCTGGGCATTTTATTTACCACGCTGGCGGCTTATCCTATCGGCCGCTGGTGGGGCGGCGAAACGGCCAATGGCATACAACCGTTGGTCAACTTTCAGGGCGTCTTTGCGGCACCGGATTTTAGCCTCTTTTTGCAGTTAGACCTTTGGGGCTCGTTGCAGTGGGCCGTGGTGCCGGTGATTTTTGCTTTTGTATTTACCGATTTGTTTGATTCGCTTTCTACCCTGGTGGGGTTGTCCGAAGCCGCCAACCTGCTGGATGAAAATGGCGAGCCCCGCAATATCAAGCGGGCGCTGATGACCGATGCCGTTGCTACCACCATGGCAGGATTGGTAGGCTCCAGCCCCGGCACGGCTTATATAGAGTCAGCGGTGGGTATTGAAGAAGGCGGCCGCACCGGACTGACCGCTGTGGTAGGTGCCCTGCTGTTTTTGCCTTTTCTTTTTTTAGCGCCCCTTTTGTCGGTAGTGCCGGCCATTGCCACCGCCCCGGCCCTGGTGCTGGTAGGCGTGTTTATGGTTCGGCCGGTCATTAAAATCAACTGGCTGCACCTGGACGAAGCCATTCCCGCTTTCCTGGCCATGGTACTCATCCCTTTTACCTATTCCATTACACAAGGCATCATCTGGGGCTTTCTGAGCTGGACGGCGCTAAAGCTGGTTACCGGAAAAACCAAAGATATCAGCCCGGCCTTGCTGGTCATTGATGCTTTTTGCATTCTGTCGCTGGTGTTGGAGTGAGAAGTGAGATGGACAAGACGGCGTATGGGTTTTTGAAGAAGTTTGCGCCTTCCTCTGTCAGCGGTAAATTATGCTGCAGCAATTACCAGATGTATCAGGAAAAATCACTGAGCTTGCTGCCGCATAAATTACAGTACAGGGCATCGTTAGGATTGGGGTGTTTGCAATTGCCGCAGATAGTTGCCGAACTATTACGCTGCCGCGTCATTTCCACGGTTACAATGCCGGTTGGTACGGCTATAATGGCATAACCGCACAGCATAATGATGGAAGCGATCCATTTCCCCAGACCGGTTTGCGGAGTGATGTCGCCATAGCCTACGGTGGTAATGGTGACAATGGTCCAGTAAATGCTTTGCGGTATGCTGGTAAATCCATTGCCCGGCCCTTCCACTACATACATCAGCGTACCCAGGAGAATCACCAGGGTTAACACAAAAGACAGGAACACCACGATCTTGTACACACTGGCCCGCAGGGCCCGGAACAACTGATCCGATTCG
This sequence comes from Bacteroidota bacterium, assembly GCA_023391895.1. Lineage (GTDB taxonomy): Bacteria > Bacteroidota > Bacteroidia > Chitinophagales > Chitinophagaceae > Flavisolibacter. The sequence continues at coordinate 2,933 of JAEWAC010000253.1, read as the reverse complement.
CTTATAAAACGGAACAGTCGCAGGATGCGGAAGACCCGCAGTAAACGCAACAGTCGCAGTACAATAAAATAGTGGTAATCCAGCGCAACGGCACTCATGTAAAAAGGAACGACGCCTAAAAAATCAATGATGCCCCAATAGCTGAAAATGTAGCGATACGGTTTAGGCGAAACCCAAATGCGGAGTGCATACTCAATAGTAAAAAGGCCCGTAAAGAAAAATTCAAGCACATAAAACTCCCGGGCAAAATGCTGGTTGAGTTCCGGAATGCTTTCCAGGATCACCACGATGACACTAACTACAATCATCCACAGTAAAACAATGTCAAACGTTTTTCCGGCCTGTGTGTCCGTATTAAAAACAATGCGGTGTAGTTTACCCTTCCAGTTGTTACGCATAGCAGTAATAAAGTTAGGCATCCTCCGTGCAATTAGGGCCTAAAGGCAAGGCAAGACCAATTCAGGCGGAGGGGCTTTTCTGGCTGCTCATTTGCAGCATTAACTGCACGATGTGCAGCAGATCGCGGTATAATGTGGGCTTGCGGAAAAAAGTACAATCATGGGTTTTGCAAAGCTTCAGGTCTTCTTCGCGGGATGAGGTGGTGAAGACCATGGTGGGTATATGCTTATACAGATCGTTGCCCTTTAACCATAAAAGAGTTTGCTTGCCATCCATAATAGGCATATTCAAATCCAGCACAATCAGGCTGGGAAGGTCTTCTTCGGCAGCCGCATTCAAATACGAAACCACTTCTGTACCATTCTTGGCCTGCACCAGTTCAAATTTGTTACTGAGCTGTTCCAATACATCCCTCAGGCCTTCAAAGTCGTCCTGGTCGTCTTCTGCGTATAATATGACTGGTTTTGTAACGGATTTCATGTATCAATGATAGCTTAAACATCTATTTCTTACAACTTAAAAGCCGTTTTCTATCCTCTTCAAAACGGGTGATGGTATCGCTCTAACAGGGGTCGTACCACCAATAGATGCACGATTCAATAAAAACTCAACACATTTAATACTCAAAAGATTATGCCACAAAATAACTAACAGCCCATCCGCGGGTTAGAAATTAGTAAGAAGCCCAGGTGTTTGTGTTTTTAATCTTATTTAATGTTAGCCAGCAGGAAGAAACAGCGGCTTTCTTCTGCTGCTCCGCGTAGGTAAAGCACCTACAGGTGTTGTGTTTGTCAGGAGTGTACACTACATTAGCACCGCTTATATATTTAACCCTATAAAAACCGTATATGAAAAAGTTCATCCCTGCCCTTTCGCTTTTTGTCCTCCTGACTGTTTTTACTACTTCCTGCGAAAAGGCCAAATCGCTGGTGTTTCCAAAGTTTGAAGCCGCTGCCGGTGATGTCGTGTTAAACCTGCCAGTTATCAGCAATACGACCACCGAGGCCAGTGTGGGTTCGGTTGACCTGCACTTTAACCTGGACAGCCTCATCAAAGCCCATACGGCCGGAGAATTCAGTGTCAGTCATGCCAAGTCAGTTACGGTAAAAAATGTGGTGCTGGAAGTATTGAACGGAGACGCGGAAAGCAATATCTCCAATTTTGAAACCGTTAAGGTATCGCTTTCTTCCAATACCAATACCACGCCTGTCACCCTGGTGTCGGCCAACCTGATGGATGTAAACCAGCCACAGGTGATCAATGGCAATGGTACGGAGCTGAAAGAATATTTAAAAGACCATATGTTTACCTATAACGTAGCGGGTAAACTGCGCCGGCCTACCCGCAAAAGCCTGCAGTTGCAAGTGAGTCTTATTTTAAGTGTTAAATAAGAGTACTCCCTTGCTATAAAAAGGCTGCTCTTGATGCAGCCTTTCTTATTTGTGCTGCTCAATAAGACTGGTGTGTTACATTGGTTTTATTCAGCCCGCTTTTTCCAAATATTGTTTCAGGGCCGCCAGCGCTTTGTCCCAGCCTTCCTGATGAGGGTGAACGGCTTCTTCGCTGGCAAAGTTTTCCTGGGTTACTTCAAGGCGGCTCCCATTGCCCTGGATGCTGAAAACCACCGTTAGCTGATACCGGCTGTTGCCTACTGCCTGATCCGGCAGCTGCCAGTTCCAGCTGTACACCAGCCGCTCGCCTTCTTTTACTTCGTCGTACTGGCCGGTAATTTCAAAAGGGTGGTGGTGTTGGCTGGTCTCAAATACATAACGGATATGGCCGCCTTCTTTCAGTTCATTGGTTACTTCCTGTAACTGGTTGCCCATGGGGTGCCACCATTGTTTTAGCTCTTCCGGTTCTACCCAGGCCCGGTACAGCTGATCTGCCGGTACCGAAAAATCTTTGGAAGCTTTTAATTTCAATGCGTCTTGGGTTTCCATGATCAAAGGCTTTTCAAGGGTAACAAGCCAGCCTCCATTTCGTTGAATATTTTCAACTTATTTTGTTGGCACATTGTACAAACCGCTGCAACCCACTGCGGTTTAATATAGGGTTTTAAAAGAGTGGTGGTGTGTAGCCGCAAATAGGATATGGAAAAAGAAAAAAGACTGGGAGAAGTGGCCCGTTTGTTTTTAAAGCTGGGCCTTATTGGCTTTGGCGGACCGGCCGTGCATATTGCTATGATGGAGGAAGAGGTGGTGCGCAAGCGCAATTGGGTGAGCCAGCAGCATTTTCTGGACATGGTAGGCGCCACCAATTTGATACCGGGACCCAACTCCACCGAAATGACCATGCACTGCGGTATGGAAAGAGCCGGCTGGAGGGGACTGGTTGTGGCCGGTGGCTGTTTTATTTTGCCTGCCGTTATCCTTACGGCTTTGTTGGCCTGGGCGTACCAGCAATACGGCTCCCTGCCACAGGTAACGCCTTTTCTTTATGGCATTAAGCCGGCCATTATTGCCCTGATTGTAGCTGCTATGATTTCGCTGGGTAAAAAAGCATTCAAATCACCATGGTTAAACCTGCTGGGTTTG
>JAEWAC010000173.1 GCA_023391895.1 Bacteroidota bacterium | reverse complement strand
ATTTGAACCTGCATCTATTCTTTGGGTTTTCCGGCAGCATCTTTTAAGTCGTTACAAAAGATCTTGGAAATTGAATGTTTAGGCAAAAAGATGTTGATTTTACTGCCAGAAATAGCAATTTGATCCTCCTGAAAAACAAGGCATGCTTTCTTTGTAAGCCTCGCTGAAAAGTACAAGAACAAGGTAAGGATGAAACCAACAAAAGAAATAACGACAGAAGTTTGGACAAAATCCGGCACCGCTAAAATAAAAAACGCCACTTTTATCTCGTACGTAACAGCTTGAATGAACAACAGGAATAGAAAGAATAAAAAAGAATAAAACCCGAAGAAAATAAGCAGACCGAAAAGAAAGCTCAAAATGATGGGAACTTTTCTTTTAAGAACAATATCAAAGGAACTTACGGCTTGCATGGGTAGACCGGATTTTTTGTAGCAATCCTGTTTTGTAAAAATTACACCCACTGTAAATGCCCGCGGCGGAAGGTTTATTTCTACAACTGTAAGACAAACATGCGACTGCTGATTTACCACCCTTTTGAATGAGGACTACCACTATCATTATTCAAATAATCAGGCAGCTTTTACCAGATATACTCGATAAAAAAATTCCGGTCTATTCAAATTCCACTGCCCGGCTTTCTTTATATTTAAATATAAAACCATCTGTCATGCGTTCACGCCGCGATTTTTTACAAAAGCTTACTGTTTCAGCCTTAGGCTTGCCGTTTATATCCTGGCACTCCCCCAGCCTTTTGAACCTGTACCACACGCCTTACCAGGGCCCCGTGCTGCGGGTAGCCATTATGGGTCTGGGCAGCTATGGCACCCGGGTAGCGGAAGCCATGCAGGCATGCAAAAAAGCCAAACTGGTGGGTGTTATCAGTGGTACGCCTGCTAAAATCAAAGACTGGCAAAGCAAGTACAACATTCCGGAAAAGAACTGCTACAACTACGACAACTTTGACCGCATTAAAGACAATCCCGATATTGATGCCGTATACGTTATTACCCCCAATGCCCAGCACCACGACCAGGTGATACGGGTGGCCCGTGCCGGCAAGCATGCCATTTGCGAAAAACCCATGGCCATCAATGCCCGTGAAGGACAGGAAATGGTTGACGCCTGTAAAAAAGCAGGGGTAAAATTATTGGTGGGCTACCGGATGCATTTTGAGCCTAACACCCTGGAAATTGTGCGTATGCGCAAAGAAGGCGAACTGGGCAAGATCCTGTTTTTCCAGGGCCTGAGCGGCTTTAGGATTGGTGATCCCAACCAGTGGCGCCTCAACAAGGTACTGGCCGGTGGCGGCGCCCTGATGGACATTGGTATATACGCGGTTAACGGTGCCCGGTATATGACCGGCGAAGAACCCGTGTGGGTAACAGCTCAGGAAACCAAAACGGACCCTCAGAAATTCAAAGAAGGCGTAGACGAAACCATCCAGTTTCAACTGGGTTTTCCCAGCGGTGCGGTGGCTTCCTGCCTGTCTACCTACAACATGAACAACCTGGACCGCTTTTTTTTAAATGGCGAAAAGGGATTTGCCGAACTACAACCCGCTACCGGTTATGGCCCCATCAAAGGCCGCACCCATAAGGGCGACCTGAACCTGCCGCATGTAACCCACCAGACCGTGCAAATGGATGAAATGGCCGGCATTATCCTGGAAGGCAAACAGGCTGTGGTACCGGTAGACGGAGAAGAAGGTCTGAAAGACCTGAAGATACTGGACGCAATTTACCTCGCCGTCAAAAACGGCAAAAAGGTAGACTTTAAGTTGTAATACTCATCAATTGTAAAGATGCTGAAAGCTCCTGTTGCTGACGCAGGACATTAAACTGTAATGGCCACTTTCGGCAACAGGTTTTCTGCATCTTATCAGCAGCAAAGTGGTAAAAGCATGGGTGCAGGGCAAAGCCGTTTAAGGCAGCACTACTCAGCTTTTACCACTTTTTCAAAATCCCATATTAGTTATGGGCAGCGGCTGCTTCTTTTTGGAATTGTTGTTTTAAGGCTTCTTCATTCATATACACCACTTCCCACTGGTGGCCGTCCAGGTCGGCAAAACTGTGCTGGTACATCCATCCATGATCCATGGGGTCGGCATAGGTGGAGCCGCCTGCGCTTACGGCCTTGCTGATTAAATCGTCCACCTGTCCCCGGCTTTCTGCATCCAGTGCAATCAATACCTCGGTACTTTTGGTGGCGTCGCATATGGGCTTTTTAGTAAAATCCTGAAAGCGGGTTTCCGTCAGCAGCATCGCAAAAATATTTTCACCAATGATCATGCAGGTGGCGGTTTCATCGGTAAACTGAGGGTTGAACGTAAAGCCCAGTTTAGTAAAAAACTCGATGGACTTTTTGAGATCTTTTACGGGCAGGTTCACAAAAATTTTGGTTGCCATAATAGTAAGTTTTTGAGTTTCTGTTACAAACTTACTTTGCTTGGGGCACCTGCAGGAGGTGTAACAACGACAATCTACAGGGCAGGTTACGACAGTTGTTTTCCTGGTCTACTGGGGCTACAGTGTTATTGCAGCCTGGCATTTTCGGCTATCAATAATCAAAGAAACTTTCTAACTGCTTCCAATAGGTTTTTATGCATTATACCTCGTGTTTTATCACAATTCCATGTACTTCACCATTACAACCGTGTCACTATAGTCAGGAACAAAATAACCGGGCGGGTTGTTTGTTTCTGTAAAGCCTACCTTTGTATAAGATTTAATGGCGGTGCGGTTTCTTCTTGAAGGTGCAATGTAAATTTTGCGGCAGTTATAAGTTTGATGCAAATAACGGCAAAGCAATTGTAAAGCGGCTGTTCCCAGTCCTTTTCCGGTGTACTTTTTATCAGCCAGCCAGATGTCTATCTCTGTCGACTGGTCTTCCTCATCCAATTCATTATAGTTGATCTGCCCCACCTCCTGGTTATGATGCATAATGATAAAACACCGCCCCAGCAGCGGCTGCGAGCCGTCAAAATAATAATTGGCGTAGTCGTTTACAAACGCCTCCCAGCTGGGTATGGGGTTTTCAGGAAATTTGGGCGGGCCCAGCATTTCTTTTGTCAGGTTGGAATGCGCCAGCCACCGGAATATTTTCTCCTTGTCTTCTATAGCGGCAGGTCTTAAAGTAATGGCATCAGCAGTTAGTAGGTTCTGCATATTTCCTCCTTTATTTTTAATCAGCAAGTAATGCCTCATTCCGGCTTGCCTACATATCCGGGATAGCTATTGTTGATATTACCATTTAATGCCGGATTGATTACCTTATTTTCTTTCTATTCTTTGGTTGCTTATTTCTATAGGGAGAAAATGATTCCTGTGCTGCTTTGTCCATGTGCAGCTGTGTATTTGCTGTTTTCCTGCTCAGGGTATAGTTACTTTATAAAACCAAGTCACAGTTGATCTCTACCTCATCTATGGTTGCGCCCATTCTTTTGTAAAACTCAATGGCATGGGCATTCCACTTTGAAACCTGCCAGCGTACTTTTTTGCAGTTTTGTGCTTTTGCCAGTGCTACCACGGCTTCCAGCAATTGTTTTCCTATTCCCTGCTTTCTGTATGCTTCTTTCACATACAAGTCATCCAGGTACAAAGCTTTTCCGGTCCAGGAAAAGTAGGCAAAAAAGAAACTGGCAAAACCTGCCATGTCCCCACTTTCCAACTCAGCAATAAAAACCTGAAACAGTGCCGCATCCTGCTGCATTTGTGCGGCCGTATTGGTTACCTTTTCAGGCGCACCCTGAAACAGAGAAAACTCCCGTATCAAGTCAAGAACCGCCGGGTAGTCTTGTGCAGTGGCGCTTCTGATCGTTACTTTCATATTAGTATGGTAAAGATGTTGAAATCTTCTTTATCTTACCGGCATTACGATAAGCCAAAACCTGATCTTCATACACTATAGTGCAGCCCTGTTATTTTGAAAACACCGCTTTATTGGGTAGCTTCCAGCCACTCATTCACCACTCTTGTTAAAGCGGGTGAATGTACCGAAATATCCTCCAGGCTTTTAAAGGAGGCAACCGCCCGGTCATTGGCTTTCCAGGCTAAAAAACCGGGAGCGTCGCCAATCAGCCTTTGGTCGGGTTGTTCCAACGCCTTTGCCCCGCGATGGAAGATGAGTTGAATTTGCTTAGGAGGATGTATTTTCATGGTGATTCGATCCTCACCCTCAAAACAATAATTAGGACCATTCCACTTGATGTTTTCGGAAAGCCCGGCATTAGCGCTCAGGATCTGGTGTCGCAATTGTTCAATCATATCCCGCAAGGGATGTTCAAGGCTATCCAAAAAAATGGTTCACCTCGTTGTTGAATCTGATTGTCTGTTTTGCCATTCTATAAGTTATTGGGTTAATGGTGTTCTTTACTGGAAGTCACTTCTGATGACTGGTAAATTCCATTGTATTGGCAAGGGTATAGCATTGGAAACGCTTTTGCTTTGCTTAACCAATGTGGTTGAATACTATTTTATCTTTGAAAGGTAATACATCAGTTACGCTTTCGCAATTGCAGGAATGGCGGCTCTTCGTCAAATGATGAGAGGTGTTCTTTTATCTCGCAGCTGCCGCAATTATTTTTTCCAGAATTTTTATATCAACATCTTCAAGTTTTTTGATGTAAAGACAACCGGCGCCGGTCTTGTGTTTGCCTAACTGAGCCAATGCATCAGCATGTCGCTGCAGATCAATCAGGTGTAATGATAAATTGGCTTTGCGTGGGGAAAATCCAATTTTAAACCAATCTACTTCTCTGCCGGTAGCCGGGCTTTTATACCTGACTTCTCCAAAACCTATCATTGAGCTACCCCACATTTTTGGCTTTACTTTCATGGCCTTTTCCATCAAATCCAGGATAATGAAACTGTCCTTTCGTTTTTGCTCATCTGCAATACTGTTTATGAAATCTTCTACACTTGAAGAAGTTGGTTTGGTTTTGATTTGTGCTAATTTTCCCATATGATATGTCTGTTTGAAGGTTACGTAAAATTTCTGAAGGCTTGTAGTAGTGGCGAATCTGGAATACTTTATTGTTAACCAACAACGAATGTTATTTTAGAAGCATTCTATTCTACTTACCACGTCACTCTCATGATAGCAAGCTGCTGCTGGTGGCAGTTATTTTATTTTCAATCTTTAGCAACTATAACTGAAACATTCCCTTTTTTTCGAAATTGTTCTACATACCGATGAGCGTTTTGAATTTCTTCTAAATTATAAGTCCGGTCTATTACGGTCGTTAATTTCCCGGCTTCGATTAATTCTTTAATGAAGTCCAAATCCTGCTTCGTTGGTTTGGCTTGTCCCTTAACTGAAACATACCTGCCATTGGGTTTCAATAACTTTCTAGCGGCAGACTTGTTTATTTTGCCTACCGCATCGAAAATAATGTCAAATTTTTCATCCAAAGCAGTAAAGTCCTCCTTTGTATAATCGACTGTTTTATTGGCTCCAATAGACTTTACCAAATCGATGTTATTGGTACTGCACACTGTTGTAACTTCTGCACCAAAATACCGGGCTAATTGTATGGCAAAAGTGCCGACACTTCCTGAAGCGCCGTATATCAATACTTTTTGACCTTCGCTGATCTTTCCTTTACGTAAGAAGGACAAGGCGGTTAAGGAGCCCAATGGTACCGTAGCTGCTTGTTCAAACGTCATATTGGATGGTTTGAATGCAATGACATCTGTTTCCTGCAAACACCGGTATTCCGCATATCCACCAAATTTGAACCCGCAAAATGCAAAAACGGCATCACCTGTTTTGAATGATTTAAAATCAGCTCCTGCTTCCTCTATAACACCCGATAATTCAAAGCCCAGTATTTTAACTCTTTTAGGCCTGAATAAACCATTAAATAACCGGGCTAAAAATGGGTCTGCTTTTCTCATGCGCCAATCACCCGCTGTAACGGAAGTGGCATAAACCTTAATCAAAACCTCATCGCTTTTTGGCACAGGTTTCTCAATTTCCTGTAGCGTCAAAACATCTGGGGTTCCGTAACGTTCATAAAGAACTGCTCTCATATATTCTGTTTCGTTTTGGTTGTATCCTTGTCATTACTGTAGAGCTGCTTTCCGAAGTGGCAGCAGCCTGTGTTTCTTCAGTTAAACTTTCGCTCTATTATGGATTTAAATTTTATAGTCCCATTTTAGCTTTTAGCTGCCATTTTGGAAAGCCGGATGTTGCGCACGGTCTATCTTAATTCGCAAACTAACAAAGGATTCTTCATACTGAATGTGCTTAGAGGCCAGGCATACCAGTCATCAATTTACTGCAGTAAATTCCTTTTGGTTGTCAGGAGAACGAAAAAACACCATTCCAAAGAATAAAGCGAAAATAATATACAAACCAGCCACTGCCCAAATAACCCCGGGAAGTTCCGGATGCTTCATAAGGCTTTTCATCAGCGCAAGTCCGCCCATCAGGAAGTGCGCAAAATTCGCAATGGCAATGGGTCGGTTGTAAATCCCGCCAATCACATTTCCTTTGGCCATCCAGTTGAGCATAGCAAAGGCAAAGTACAGTGCTCCTACAATCTGGATGATGAGTTGCAATAGGATTGTGGAACTAAGCAAAAAATAATCTGCTATTTCGGTTGCAAGAAAGGTCAAGCAAAGGCCAATTATAGCAAGTGAAACGGCAGATGATGCCATTAGTATTTTTGTATTTATTCTCATAAGTCATTTAGGTTGATATCGAACACCCTGATAGTGTGCTACGTACGGAGGAGGGATTTCCGAAGCGAAGGAATTCTGTGTTCCTTTTGCTTCTTTTCCATTCTGTCCGTGATTAAAGATATTGTGTTTGGCCGTTGTACAAAAGCCTTGTTTTGAGAAACATCATGTTGTAGGCTGCTTTTTTAAAGGAACTTTCTATAATTTTTTGTCCAATACTCTTTAATGAAGCCCCACTTGTAATCTTTGAATCTTTCTATCGTACTAATTGGAAGGGTTTGCATCAAACGCTTTTTATCGCCCCGAAGCTTCGAGACATAGATTCCATCTTTCTTCCCGACTTTGTCACTGCAGCCTATGCCAGAAATATTGGCAACTTTGACTGCTTTGAAGTCTTGAATGTAGAAAAGGTCACTGTCCCAGTTCATGTCTGCACATCCACTTTTGTGGCACGAGTAATAATATTTTGTTCCGTTTATCTTTTCAGGAGCAGGAAAATCAATGGAGTTTTGCACCAGCCTGAACCCCTTAGTTGACGGTACGTAAAGGTAAAGATCAATCACCAAGGGAGTGTTGCTCGCCAAGTAAATGAGAATGTCTTTTTACCCATCTTTGTTTAAGTCTTTAAATTCAACTTGGTGGTAATAGTCTTGTTTTCGGATTATAGTGTCTCCCTTCGAATCTAAGAGGATGAAATTTTGTTCTTTCAAGAAGCCAATATACTTCTTGCCCGCAATACCAATGGAATTTATAGAAAAGGCTAAAGTATCTGCAAAGACCTTTTCCCACCTTTGAGATGCTGCCACAAGTGAGCTCGCTAAAAAGATGATAAAAAAAAGCAATTTTGATTGCCTTCTCATAAGTTACCTACAACGGACCAGGGTGTTTCAGCCAGTGGCGGCAGTCCTTGTTCCGTTACTCTGGATAAAGATATTATGCTGAATAGTGGTTTCAAAGCTGGTTACCAGTACTGGGCTGCCATTGCGGGAAAACCCCTGTTGTACGCTGCCGATAGACTTACTTTTCCTCTATTTCTAAGTGCACCTAAATCTTTTGAAAGTCTTTATAGATAAGGGTTTGTGGGTGGTTTAGTGAAAGCAAAAAGCTCCATATAAACTTGGTTTAACCCAAAAACCTAAAATATATACCTTTATTTTGATTTTGTAGCAGAAGTTTGGCTTTATTAACCTACACTACCCCTCCTGCATAAAGTCTATAAACTGTTACCTCCAGGCGACTATACTCCGGTTCCAGATGGAAAGTAAATAAATTATGCACTTAAATGTAGCGTAATCCATGAATTAGATTTCCTCTTTTTTTTAAATATACTATATATGCAGAACACCGCAGAACCTTTAACATCCACTTTCGATGTTAACGACGGACTTAAAGTCTTTTACCGCAACTGGAAGCCAGCAGGCAATCCCCAGGCAATTGTTGTGATTGTGCATGGGTTTAATTCACACAGCGGATACTATCAATGGGCCGCGGAACAATTGACCGCCAGCAATTATGAAGTGTACGCACTAGATTTACGGGGTCGGGGTAATTCCGACGGGGAACGCTATTACATTTCCGACTACAACGACCTGGTTGGAGATATTGACCAATTGGTAAACATTGCAAAAACGGCACATCCCAACTTGTCTATATTCTTGTTAGGACATAGTGCGGGTGGTGTGCTTTCCGCCGTTTATACATTAGAGCACCCCGATAAGCTAAATGGATTCATCTGCGAAGACTTTGCTTTTCAGGTTCCAACGCCTGATTTTGTTTTAGCCGTACTGAAAGGGATTAGTCATTTAGCACCGCATGCGCGTGTAGTTAAATTAAAAAACGAAGACTTTTCACGTGATGCCTCATTTGTGGAGAAAATGAACAGCGATCCCTTCATTGCCCACGAGGTGCAGCCAACCAGAACAATGCAACAACTAGTGCTTGCAGTTGAAAGACTGAAAGCGGAAATGAACACCATCAATTTGCCGTTGCTTATCCTACACGGAACTGCGGATAAAGTAACAAAACCAAGCGGCAGCCAATATTTTTACGATCATGCGGGCTCCAAAGACAAGACCATTATGCTATACGAAGGACATTATCACGACCCTTTGAATGACGTTGATAAAAAAACTGTAATGAGCGATATTCTGCAATGGTTAAACACCAGAGAGAAAGTTCCATTCGCAAACGCAGATGTGGCACATGCTACAGGCAGTGGCGAGTCAAACGGATGAAGAAATAAAGTAGAGCGGAAGGCTGGAATAGCTTTTAATAATCAGCTTCTTAACACATTAAAACATGCTGCTAAGCTTTAACTTCGGCTACCCTATTTCGACTTTCATATAAATAGAGCGAGTCGATCTATGATGTATGGCATATTGCAACTGTAAAGCAGGGCAACTAAAACTATGAGTTTAAAGCAGTTCATTTTATGGCGTACAACGAACAGGGCGTGCCGATGTACCGGCGTTCCATGTTTCGTCAGCTTAGATGTAGTATAAAAGCTCAACAGTGTGATGTTGTTTAACATTTATTCGTCTGCCGGTATATTGGCAAGCCGATGTTGGGCATTCTTTGTACTGTGGTTCGCAATAGCCAACCGCCAACATAATAGGGCTAAAATAAAAGTCAAAGGGGTAGCCACATATGTCTCGATACTTGCCTTGGCTGTTAAGTTTCCCAATGTGTTAAGGGCAAACACAATAACAAAGAGCCAAAGTACCACATTGATAATAGTTTGAGAGCTATTTGTTTTAATAGCTTTTGTCTTTGTCAGTACTGCGACAATCAGTATTAGGTTGATAATAACAGATAAGGTTTCAAAAGCATACATTTCATTTTCAGTTTTAAGGTTTCCGGCCCAAACGACGTTATACGGAATGACCTGCATCAGCACCAACATATGAAACGCAATAACGGCAAGGTTAAGGGTAATGATGGTCCTGGTAGCAACTGAAAAGGGTATTGTTGTTTTTAATATGCTGTTCATCTTGCTTATAAAAAATGCCATTGTTATTTTTTCTGTG
>JAEWAC010000108.1 GCA_023391895.1 Bacteroidota bacterium | reverse complement strand
GGCTGGAAGGGAGCCTACAAAAACACCTTCCCGGAAAAAGGATGGGAAATGAAAGATGGCGTGTTAAGTGTAATGCGTTCCAGCGGTGGCGAGTCAACCAATGGCGGTGATATTGTTACCACCAACCAGTACAGCGCTTTTATCCTGCAGTTTGATTTTAAATTATCAGAAGGTGCCAACAGCGGCGTAAAATATTTTGTAACCGAAAGCGAAAACAATACCGGTTCTGCCATAGGCCTGGAATACCAGATTCTGGACGACGCCAAACACCCGGACGCTAAACTAGGCGCTGCCGGCAACCGCACCCTGGCTTCTTTATACGACCTCATTCCCTCTAACCGCGAGCCGCGGGCCCGTAGAAAAATCGGTGAGTGGAACCGGGGAATGATCGTGGTTTACCCCGACAACAAAATAGAACACTGGCTGAATGGCTGGAAAGTATTGGAATACCAGCGGGGAACCCCCATCTACAACGCACTGGTAGCCCGCAGCAAGTATGAGCAATGGAAAAACTTTGGTATGGCGCCCCAGGGGCGTATTTTACTGCAGGATCACGGCGACCTGGTTTCCTTCCGCAGCATCAAAATCCAGGAATTGAAACCAAACGATATAGCTCTTTTCTCCAGTTGCCAATAATCCTTACACACCAGTCTTTTCCATTCTTCATTCTTCATTCTTAATTATTAATTCTTAATTACTAATTCCTCACACCATGTCTTCACGCAGAGATTTTATCAAACAATCTTCCAAAGCAGCTGCCGGCCTGTACCTCGGTACTATGGGACTCAGCGCCAAAAGCTATGGCCGCATATTGGGTGCCAACGATCGGGTTCAGGTAGGTGTTGTAGGATATTCCGACCGTTTTAAAAGCTCACTGCTGCCTTCTTTTTTAAATCATTATAAGGAACTGAATTTTGACATTGTAGCCGTATCCGACATCTGGAAGCTGCGCCGCGAAGAAGGCCAGGCGTTCCTGAAGCAAAAGCTGGAACATGAGGTACAGGCCTGTGTCAACAACGATGCCTTGTATAACATTAAGGACCTGGACGCCGTGATCATCAGCACGGCCGATTTTCAGCATGCGCTCCACACCATTGAGGCCGTAAAAGCCGGTTGCGATGCGTATACCGAAAAACCCTTTGCCGAAACCATGGAGGATAATATAGCTGCCATGAAAGCGGTAAAAGCAGCCAATAAGATCGTGCAGATTGGCTCGCAAAGACGCAGCGGTGCTAATTATAAAGTGGCGGCCGATTTTGTACAGCAGGGCAAATTTGGCCCGATCACCATGGTGGAGCTGACCTGGAATGTGAACCAGCCCGGACGCTGGCGGCGGCCCGACCTGGTGAAAAAAATAAGAGAACAGGATACTGACTGGAAACGCTTTTTAATGAACCGTCCGTACGAAGCATGGGATCCCCGGAAATACCTGGAGTTCCGGCTGTTCTGGCCTTATTCATCCGGCATGCCCGGCCAGTGGATGAGCCACCAGATCGATACGGTGCATTGGTTTTCAGGCTTGCAACACCCCAGAAGCGTGGTAGCCAATGGTGGTATCTATGCCTGGAAAGACGGACGCCGCAACTGGGATACCACTACCGCTGTATTTGATTATGGTCCTGCTGACAATCCCGCTGCCGGTTTCCAGGTGATCTTTTCTTCGCGCATGCACAACGGTGATGAGCGCCCCGCAGAACTGTATTACTCTAACGGCGGCGAACTGAATTTAATTACCAATAAAGTTTCACCGGCTGGTGGCCTCACCAAACGGTTTGCAGACGACATGAACATGCAGCCTAACTTGCTGCCCCAGATGGACCTGGTAACCGAAGCAGTAAAAGTGGTAGCCTCGGCCAATACGGGCGGCGATCCGTTAACGAGTGCCCATATGCGCAACTGGATGGAGTGTGTACGCAGCCGCAAACAACCCAATGCACCCATTGAAGCCGGTTATTCCCACTCCATTGCCAGCATCATGACCAATGCAGCGGTACGCACCGGCCAAAAAGTAACTTTCGATACCAAAACCAACCAGGTAATGGCGGGTGGCAAACCGTTCAAATACTAATCAAAACGGCATATGAAAAAGCTCTTCATTACTTTTTTAGTGCTTTCAGCCAGTGTGGTTTCCACGGCACAAAAAACAGCCGGCTTTCAGATAAAAGAAAGAAAAGACCAGCAGCAGGTGGAGGTGTTGTGGAATGGGAAATTGCTGACGGCTTATTGTTATTATGATTCGATCAAAAAGCCATTTCTTTTTCCCATCCGCACGGTGAATGGTATTACAATAACCCGTGGCTACCCCATTCAGCCGGTACCGGGCGAACGGACCGACCACCCGCACCATACCGGTTTATGGATGAATTATGAGTCGGTAAACGGCCTGGATTTCTGGAACAACTCTACCGCCATTCCTGCGGAAAAAAGACACTTGTACGGCACCATCAAGCATGAAAAAATCCTGGACCGGAAAATCAGTAAGGATCAGGCCCTGCTGACTGCGGCGGCCAACTGGTACAGCCCGGAAGGCAAGGTATTGCTGCAAGAAAAAACTGCTTATGTTTTTAGGGTAAAAAACAACCACTTTTTGATTGACCGCACCACTACTTTAACCGCCACGGACCAGCCTGTTGTTTTTAAAGACATTAAAGATGGTTTTTTGGCGATTCGGGTGGCCCGCGAGTTGGAAATGCCTTCCCAGCAGGCTGATGTATTTGTAGACAGCCACGGCAATAAGACCACCGTTGCGCAGGTCAATAACCAGGGCGTAACCGGCCGTTATTACAGCAGCCAAGGCCTGACAGGCGATTCGGTCTGGAGCAGCCAGGGCCGCTGGACCATGCTCAAAGGTCAAAAGGATGGCAAACCCATTACCATTGCTATTTTTGACCATCCGTCCAATACAGGTTATCCGGCTTACTGGCATGCCCGCGGTTATGGGTTGTTTGCGATCAACCCACTGGGCCGAAAGATCTTTAGCAATGGAAAAGAAGAATTAAACTTTTCCTTGCAGCCCAACCAATCGGTTACTTTTCGCTACCGTGTGCTGATTGCATCGGACGAAATGAAGGACGCTGAAATGAACCATTTGGCAGATGCCTTTGCAAAGGAAAAGTAGTTGTGCGCCATCTTCAATACCTCACATGGATTGGATAATAAAGAAAAGTAAGCAAATTAGGTTTCACACAGATTTGTCGGCAGTTACAGAGCCATTCAAGCATTGGATTCAGAATTACAACTGGCTTATTTCAGATCTAGACTTCATAACTGATAAACTCCAGGATCTTCCGATCAATTTCGACCAGGATTATTTTTTGCTAACAACTGAGCAATTTCAAAAGTTAGTTGCTTCTGGCACACAAATAATATGGGGAACAATATTAGCCATTCCAAAAGGAATGTCAATTAAGCCAAACTCCGAAAGCCTCCCTTACGTTGAAGGTAATAGTAGAATTTGGGAACCAGGAGGCATACAGTTGGAGGAAGCTGACATCGAAATAGACTGTTTTGACAGCAGCTATACAATTGTGAAGTTTAGGATGCAGGAACTATCAGATAAGTTTGTGCAACACTTTCCTGAAGCGATACCTCTTTCAAAATTCAAATAAATGGTGTACAAATTGAGCTTCCCGAAATGGCAGCTAATTGCTCAATGCTTCTCCGTTATTCCTCTTGCAAAAACCTGCGCAACCGGTGCAGAAAAGACTGGTTGAAAAGTGATTTACAGCATCCACAAAATCTTCAAAAGCCCATACCGTAACTGGCATGGGCTTTTGAAAGAGTTTTATTTCAGGCGCTCCTGTCTCCCATCAAAAATTCGAAAACACATCAGGCAGGCAAGGGTTTATCTGCCGCCATCAACTGATGTACCTGGGCCAGTTGGTAAGGCGGGCAGGCGCCGCATTGCGAAGCTAAAAAAGCCCCCATGCCGTTCGCAAACTTCAAGGTTTCTTCCGGGCTTGCACCAGCGGCAGTTTTCGCTAAAAACCCGGCTAAAAAAGCATCGCCGCTGCCTACGGTATCGGCCACGGTTACCTGATAACCCGGGTGCTGGTAAATATGGCCATTCAAATTCAACAGCGCCCCGCTCCCGCCTTTGGTGACCACAATGGTGCTTAGCCCAAACTTGTCCTGCAGCAGTTGCACCTGTTCCACTTCGTTGTTTAATTGTTGATACCAGCCCGAGATTAAAGGCAACTCGTGTTCATTGAGTTTTAAAATAGTAGCTTTTCGCAACAGGGCTTCTATGATGTTTTGATCAAAATGCGGTGGCCGTAAGTTGATGTCCAGCACTTTGGTGCCGGCTACCTCCAGCAGTTGAAACAAGGTATCTCTGGACGTTTGATGCCGGGTGCTGAGGCTGCCAAACACAAAAAAATTGGCCTGCGCCACCAGGCCGGTTAGTCTTTGTTCCGGCTCTATAAAGTCCCAGGCTACGGGATAGATAATTTCATACGTTACTTCGTTATTGGTCTGCACGGTAGCATTAACGATACCGGTTGACTGCGCCTCGTCTTTTTGTATATAATCCACACAAACCTGCTGACTGCTTAACAGTTCTACTAAACGGCGGCCGTGTTCGTCATTACCCACTTTGGTAATTATAGCCGGGTTCATGCCCAGCTTTTGCAGGTGATACCCCACATTCATGGGTGCGCCGCCGGGTTGTTCGCCCGAGGGCAATACATCCCATAAAATCTCGCCAAAACACACCGCCTGGTGCCGTGTTGCATTCATGCTGAAAAGTTTAGTGTAAAACAAGCGTATGTTCAATTTGTTCCAGCGACTTGCCCTTGGTTTCCGGCATCACCTTCCACACAAAAATCAGTTGTATCACCATCATGATGCAGAAGAACAAAAAGGTATGCCCGCCGCCCAGTTTTTCGGTCAGGGAGGGAAAAGCAAAGGCGATGATGGCCGCCATCACCCAGTGCGTAAAGCTGCCCAGGGTTTGCCCTTTGGCCCGTACCTGGTTGGGAAAAATTTCGGATATAAAAACCCATATAACTGCACCCTGGCTGAAGGCAAAGAACGCAATGTACACCAGCAGATAAACCGTAACGGCCACGCCATTGATGTTTTGGCTGTAAAACGCCTGTGCTACCAGTCCCAGCGTGGCAATAAGCCCGAAAGAGCCAATCAGCATCAGGGTGCGCCGGCCTATTTTATCAATATAATTGATGGCCAGCAGGGTAAAAATAAAATTCACCAGACCAATGCCTACCGTAGACAGCAGCGAAGCCGACTTGGCCAGGCCCGCCATTTCGAATATGCGGGGTGCATAATAAATAATGGCATTGATACCCGATACTTGATTAAAGATGGCAAAGGCCACCGCCAGGAAAATAGGAAACCTATACTTGCTGGAAAAAAGCTGGTCAGTGGCACCGCTGGCGGCTTCTTCCTGCCGAGTGGTTTGGATGGAAGACAGCACCTCCTGGTAGTTGTTTGGGTTGATGGTTTTTAAAATCTGGCCCGCTTCTTCCACTTTATTTCTTTTCAGGTACAACCACCGGGGACTTTCCGGCACAAACCGCAGTAAAACAAAAAATAGCAGCGAAGGAATGGTTTGTACCCCCAGCATCCAGCGCCAGGCGTTTTCGCCACTTTCTCCTATCAGGTAATTGGATAAATAAGAAACCAGGATACCCAGCACAATGTTAAACTGGAACATGGCTACCAGGCGTCCCCGCATGGAAGCCGGCGCAATTTCGGATATATAAACCGGCGCCGTAACTGAAGAAGCGCCCACACCTATCCCGCCTAAGAAACGAAACAGCAGGAACACGTACCAGTTGGTTGCCAGGGCCGTACCCAGCGAAGCCACCAGGTAGCCGGCGGCAATGATAATCAGCGTTGTTTTGCGGCCCAGCCGGTCGGAGGGGATGCTGCCCAGCAAAGCGCCCAGGATGGTGCCGATCAGCGCAATGGAAACGGTAAACCCGTGTTCCACGGTCGTCAGGTTCCAGTAGGCTTGTATGGATTGCTCCGCACCGGAAATGACCGCCGTATCAAAGCCAAACAAAAAACCGCCCAAGGCTACAATAATGCTCCAGGTAAATACTTTTCGTTTATTCATAAAACAAGCAGTTAGAGGAGCCTTAATTTAAAACATTTTTACTACTTCGCTTTTAAATATTTCAAAAACCAGGTGCCCTGCCCTCTAATCTATCCCCGGTGGAGAGGCAGTATGAACTTTCACCTCATCCTCGGTCCCTCTCCTGAAGGAGAGGGAGGCCGGGCGGTTGATTTTAATATAGCGACTGAATGGACGTATGGACTTTTGAACCAAGTTCAGCTCTGTGTCTAAAAGATCAAACTTCTTCAAAAACCCATGCAGCTTATCTATCCATGAAATCCTTTTTTAATTCCGCGTACTTTGTGATTCAACTTCTTTAAAAACCCTATAAAAATGAGAGATACCGAAACAAGTTCGGCATGACAAGCAAGAGGTATTTGAATTATCAATCCACCGGATAGCTCAAATAGAAAGGGTGCCCTCTTCTTTAAAAACCCATCCGCTATACCAAACCACTCAACCGTCAACTGGCCAACGATTCAACCAATCAATCTTTCAACTCCTTTAAAACCTCATACCTTATCAACAATCTGTGAAATCCGTTTTCAAAATCTGCGAAATCTGTGATCCAACTCGTGAACAAGTGAACTGGTGAACTCGAGAACTTTCAACATTAAACCTTAAACCGCTTCAAACAAAAAGCCCCGGAAGTGCTTCCGGGGCTTTCACCTCTATCTATTAACCAAATGCAAATGAAACTTAAATCCTTGCTGTAGTGTTATTGTTTGGCCTGAATATTCAACTTTACGTTGACTCTTTCAGAAATGAACTTATCACCTAAAGATTTATCATTGCCGTACTTCATGTTCCACCAGGTTCTGTCAATATCAAAATTGGCGGTGGCCGCTACGTTGCTGCCATTCACATCAATTTTAGCCGGGAAGGTGATGTTCTTGGTAGAATCTTTCAAAGAAAGATTACCACTCACCAAAGCGTTGGCGCCGGCAATAACCGAAGTGTCGGTACCGCTGGCAGTGTAAGGCTCTACCTTGGTAATTTCAAACTGGGCAGAAGGGTATTTTTCCGCGTCAAAAAAGTCAGCGTTCAGCAGGTGCGGTTTTAATTTGGTTTCAAACATTTCGCCTTTTTCTTCCAGCACCAGCGACTGAATGTTGATGGTAAACTGTCCGCCGGTCACAGCACCGTCAGCTACGGTTAATGCACCGTTGGATACAGTGAACGTGCCCGGGTGGCTTTTACCCACGCCAAAGCCTTCAAACCGTACGGAAGACAAGGTAGAGTCTACTGCATACTGGTTGCCTCCGGCAGTAGCGGCTTGTTGGGCACCGGCTACAGTGGCCTGGTCGCCTTTAGGTGCATCCGAGCAGGATACTAAGGTAAGGGTGGTAGCTACAACAGCTACATTCAAAAATTTTACAAAGCGTTGCTTCATGGTTTCTGGTATTGATTTTTTTTGATGACGCAAAGTAAATGAATTATTTAATTCAATGTTCCAACATCAATATTTATTAACATTTATCCTACCAGCTGGCCTAGGTCTTAACTTAGGTCAATTTTTTGCTATGCGTCAGACCTGGGCTAAGTTATTGCCAGTTTATCCACATTTGCTAAATAGTTTAGGATTCCTTCTTTATTTTGTATCAAATTTCTGAAAGCCCATGCCTACTCATATCAAATGCCCTAACTGTGCTACTCATGTAAACGTGGAAGACGTACTGTCGGCCGATGTGGAGCAAAAGCTCAAGCAGCAGTACGAAAAGCAATTGCAGCAGACCCTCAGCAAACTGGATGGCGAAAAAAAGAAGCTGGAAGAAGAGCAAAGGATATTTGAAGAAAAAAAGAAACGCGAAAACGAACTGTTTCAGCAAAAGCTGCAGCAGGAAAGACTCAAGCTGGAAGCCGACATCCAACAGCAGGTGCGCAAGACCATGGCCGCGGATTACGAAAACGAACTGCGCCTGCTCAAGCAAAACATGCAGGAAAACGAACAGCGGCTGAAAGAAGCCCGCCAGAAAGAATATGAGTTTTTAAAGAAAGAGCAGGAACTGAAAAACAAAGAACAGGAACTGGAAATACAACTGCAGAAAAAACTGCTGGAAGAGCGCAACGTACTGACCCAGCAAATCCGCAAAGAAGAAGCCGACCGCATTTTGTTAAAAGAAACCGAGTACCAGCTAAAGCTACGCGAACTGGAAAAGCAACTGGAAGACCAGCGCAAGCTGGCTGAAGAAATGAAACGCAAAGCCGAGCAGGGCTCCATGCAGCTGCAGGGCGAAGTACAGGAGCTGCTGCTGGAAGAATTATTAAAAGATCATTTTCCCTACGATACCATAAGCGAAGTAGGCAAGGGCGTGGAAGGCGCCGACTGTATGCAAACGGTACGCAACCACATCGGCACCGAATGCGGCAAGATCATTTTTGAAAGCAAACGCACCAAGGCCTTTAACAACAACTGGATTGAAAAGCTGAAGGCCGACATGCGCAGCAAGCAGGCCGATGTAGCCATTTTGGTCACCCAGGTGTACCCCAAGGAAATGACCTGCTTTGGCGAACGCGACGGCGTGTGGATCTGTTCGTTCAGCGAAGTAGTGGCGCTTACCAATGCGCTGCGCCACACCATCATCCGAATAGCCGAGGCTAAAAAAGCTGAAGAAAACAAAGGCGAAAAAATGCAGATGCTGTACAGCTATCTCACCGGCACCGAGTTTCGCCAGCAGATCGAAACCATTGTGGAAGGCTTTCTGTCTATGAAAAACTCCATCAGCAAGGAACGCATACAAATGGAAAAAATGTGGAAAGAACGGGAAAAGCAACTGGAAAAAGTACTCCTGAGCACTTCGGGTATGTATGGCTCTATCAAAGGCATAGCCGGCGCATCTATCGGCGAGATTCCGCTGCTGGAAGACGGCATCGAAGAAGAGGAAGAAGTAACAGCCAAGCTGTT
This sequence comes from Bacteroidota bacterium, assembly GCA_023391895.1. Taxonomy (GTDB): domain Bacteria; phylum Bacteroidota; class Bacteroidia; order Chitinophagales; family Chitinophagaceae; genus Flavisolibacter. Next base: position 19,490 of record JAEWAC010000108.1, on the reverse strand, counting down.
GTTCAAGTAACTACATAACTCATACACAAGTCATCAAAAAAGCAGGAATGAAGATCAAGCCATTGGTCTTCATTTTTTTTCACCACCATTTTTACAGCATAGCTTTTTGAACCTTTTGTTATAAGCCCAACAGCCTGCATGTGCTTTTTAAAATCCATATTGCCCCGGCCATACCACTTATACACCGCTTCTTTGCAGCTCCATAAAAGGATCAACTGCGCATGACTAGTGGTGTTTTGAAATAAATCTTCGTTTTCTTTATTATTCACTATTGACCATTCACTATTCACCACTTCCCTTTCCCCATCTCCTACAAACTTGTGCTGTACCCGGGCCACTTTGTCGGTTACCAGTTCAATATCGATCCCCACCCTCCTGGTTTTGCTCACAATCACGGCCGCATAATCGCTGCAGTGCGATATGGAAAAATGAAAGGCTTCGTCCTCCAGGTACGGCTTGCGGGTGTCGGCAACCTGGATCAGCTCTATGGGAAATTGAGGAAACAGCAAGCGCAGCAGGTAGCGGCCCGCCAGGTGCTGTAGCCGTTTGTGCGGGTGCGTAATGTTGCGCTGCAAGGGCACGCTGGCCAGAAAAAACGGCTCGTCCTCTTCTATCTTCCAGATCGCTAGTCGCGTGTCGGCGTCAATATCTTGTTGAAAAAAAAGAGGCATGTTTAAAAATTCGGGATTATTTTGCCAGCAGCAAATAGACAATTAAAAATTTAAAATTTAAAAATAAAGCATGATCCTGTCCGACAAACGCATTTTAGAGGAAATGGAAAATGGCACTATTAAAGTTGAGCCTTTTAAACGGGAATGCCTGGGCAGCAACAGTTACGATGTGCATTTAGGCAAAATGCTGGCCAAGTATAAAGACGAAGTGCTGGATGCCAGAAAGCACAACCAGATCGAATATTTTGAAATTCCGGAAGAAGGATTTGTGCTGCAGCCGCATGTATTTTATTTAGGCGTTACCCTGGAATATACCGAAACCCATGCGCATGTGCCTTTCCTGGAGGGAAAATCTTCCACCGGCCGGCTGGGTATCGACATCCATGCCACGGCAGGTAAAGGTGATGTGGGCTTTTGCGGCAACTGGACGCTGGAAATATCGGTCAAGCAACCCGTTCGGGTATACGCCGGCATGCCGGTAGGCCAGTTGATTTACTTCCCGGTAGACGGTGAAATTGAAGTAAAATACAACGAAAAGAAAGGCGCCAAATACAGCGGCCAGCCCAACCGGCCGGTAGAAAGCATGATGTGGAAAAACAAATTCTGATCGCGGATGGGGAAGAAGTTTAAAGTTTAAGGTCCAAGGTTTAAAGTTCTCGAGTTCACTTGTTCACAGTTGGATCGCAGATTGCACAAATTTGAAAAAGGATTTCGCAGATTCGTAAACGGATATGGGTTTTGAAAGAGCTGCGCACTTCTGGTTTTCTGCCCTTTCAGAAGGGCTGTTTTTCTTGTACTTCTTGTCCTGTCATCCCGACGAAGGAGAGATCTCGGCGGCTACGGCCTTTGAAGGAGTGGATTGTGTATAGCTAAAGCTGAGAAAAGCTTTAAAAGCCCATATGTCAATTTCATTGCTGAAATACAATTTATTGCCAGGCCTCCCTCTTCACCGGGTAGGGATCAGAGGGAGGGCCAAACCTTCAAAAGCCCATATGCTTTCATCAATCCGTGAAATCCCTTTCAAATCCGTGAAATCTGTGATTCAAAAACCCATGCTCCTCTCTTTTTCCATTTTGCATTTTTCATTTTGCCTGGCTCCACTCCTCATAGCGAAAGACCAGGTAAATTTATTTTCAACGGTTTACCAATTATTACTCCGGCTATTGTAAATTCGGAAGCCTAAAAGATCATTCATACAAAAAACAATAACTCTGACCAATGAAGTATTTTGTTTTAACCGCGGCCACTTTGCTGAGTGGCATTTTAAGTACCCAGGCGCAGCAAAAAGCCAAGCCGGAAGATACCGAACAATGGACCCCCGTGCCCAAGGTAGTAACGCCTGGTAAAACCAACAGCGATGCCCCTGCCGACGCCATTATTTTATTTGGCGGCAAAGACCTGTCGCAATGGGTTTCCTCCCGCGACACCACCAAAGCCGCCCAATGGACGGTAAATGGCGATGCTTTTACGGTAAAAAAAGGAACGGGCAACATTCAAACCCGCCAGGCATTTACCGATTACCAGCTGCACATTGAGTGGCGCATCCCCGAAAATATTACCGGTAAAGGCCAGGGTCGCGGCAACAGCGGCGTATTTTTGGCCGGCTGGGGCAAAGGCGATGAGGGCTACGAAATTCAGGTGCTGGACTCTTATAACAATGAAACTTACGTGAACGGCCAGGCCGGCAGCATCTACAAGCAAACACCACCTTTGGTCAATGCCAACCGTCCGCCGGGCTCCTGGAACGTGTACGACATCATCTGGACCGCTCCCCGCTTCAACGAAGACGGATCGGTAAAATCACCGGCCCGCATTACGGCCTTTATGAACGGCCTGCTGGTTCAAAACAATACAGAAGTAAAAGGAACTACGGTTTACATCGGCCAGCCGTCTTATAAAAAACACGGTGCCCTGCCCATCAAGTTGCAGGACCACGGCGACCCCAGCGAACCCATTTCCTTCCGCAACATCTGGATCAGACCGTTGTAATCATAAATGTCATTTTATTTTGAAAGCTCCTGCAAGGGAGCTTTTTTATTGATTGTCTGAACCATTATTTGGGGAGATGAAGGGATTGGGAAGAAAAAGGAATTTTTCCTTTACGGTATGGGGTTTTGAAGAGGTACGGCATTCTCCAATATTGGAATGGATGTGATTTCAGATATTAAACAAAAGCGGCATTCCTTCAATTGAAGCCTTACATAACCAAAAGCTGCTGCCGTCTTTTAATCATAGTAAGCCTGGAAATCTGAAGACAACACTTTATGATACACCAGTTCAATCTGGCTTTTCAGGATTCTTTCCTCTGAAAGTGCCGGAAGAGCGTCAATGGCAAAATACTGCACATCGACTACATCAAAGCCCTTTTGGAGGTTGAAAGAAATAGGCTCGCAATAAAAAACCATTTTATATACATAAAAAGGTTGAGGCGGATGGGCATGAAACCTTTTATCAAAAACAGCCAGCAATGACTGGACCCTGACGTCAAGCCCCGTTTCTTCTTTGCACTCTTTTACAACCACCTCTTTGGGGCTGCAGCCAACATCTGCCCAGCCGCCAGGCAAAGCCCATTTACCATCGGCGCTTTCTTTTACCAGCAGAATTTTCTTGTCTGCAGAAAGTACCAAACCCCGGATGTCCACTTTTGCAGTTGGGTAATCCTTCATTATCGGAAAACTCACTTTCAAAGCTTCCATCTCATGCCCGCTCAACTGGCCCAGGAGCCTGAAACTAATGTCCTGCAACTCCAGGTACCGTTCTCTGTCATAGTCGTTTTGGCAGTACAGCAGTCCGATATCCGCAATAGCTTTCAGTCTTTTTATTTCATTCAAAAGCTCATGACTTGTCATGCATCAAATGTAACGACAATGTTTGGGCAAAGAGGAGCCGGTCCGCATAGCTTTATTGATTCAACTGCCAGATGGTATACGTAAGGATGGTGGCAAACGACACCCAGCTGATGTAAGGCACGAGCAGCCAGGCGGCCAGTTTGCTGATCCGGGCAAAAGCAAAAATGGTCAGCAAGATGGCCACCCACATGGCAACGATTTCTACTAGAGCCCAGCCGATTTGGTGCAAGGTGAAAAAAATAGAAGACCAGAAAAAGTTAAGCACCAGCTGCACCATAAAAAGCGCAATAGCCGGCCGTTTTTTATTTTCTGGTGCCCCGCTCTTCCAAACCAGGTACAGCGCAATGCCCATCATGACATAAAGCGTGGTCCATACCGGACCAAAAACCCAGGAGGGCGGGTTCCAGGATGGCTTTTGAAGAGTAGCATACCAACTACCGATTTCACTCCGGGTAAAAAAGCTGGCAAAGCCACCCACCGCCAGTGGCAGCGCCACGGAAATTAACAGTCGAGCCCAATTTTTCATACGGCTATAACAATCTAACAATCATTTAGATCGACTGAAGCCCGTATTTTTTTCCGTAGGCCACTAGCAGGGCCACCACTTCATTATAGGTTTGCACGCCTTTTTCCTGGTTATTCAGCTTTAGGAACTGGTCGTAAAAGGCCGACATAAAAGGCTCCACCTTGTTAACGGTTGTTTGCAAATACTGCTTCAGCAGCTCATTGTCCATACGCACCCGGGGGTGCAGTTTTTCTTTAAAGGTCAGGGCCAGGGTCGAGTCCCGGTTGTACACTTCCCGCAGGGCATAGCGGTACAGCTCGTAATATAACGAGTATAAAAAATCAACGTCGCCGGAATGCTTACTGGCCAAAAAAGCCACAAAATTGGCTTCGTTTTCTTTGGCGTAGCCCAGCTGGTGGGCAATTTCGTGGGTGGTTACAAAAGGCTTGATGAAGGCAGGTATGGTGGTTTTGAGCTGTGCTTCGCCGCTAAAGGGGTTGTAATAACCGGTAAAACCAAAATAGTGGCCCACCACCGTATACAGCGAGGGCTTGATGGATGCCGGGCTGTAGGCCAGGTACGGCCACTGCTGCTGCGCCGCCTGGTACACCGCTATGCCGCCGTCAAAAAGCCTTTGGTCATTATCCAAGGTGCTGCGTCGCACGGTATCTACCTGGGCGGCATAAAAGTTCAGTTGCTGCTGCAGCCGCTCGGTCAGCGCATGCACATCCTGCAGGGTGTACGGCTGCACCTGCAGCTGTAACTGGTAGGCAATGCCCTGCCGGCTGTAGTTGAGCCCCCATAGCACGTTAAACGCCAGGTAAACGATCAGGCCCACTTTCACCAGCTTGCTAAACGCTGCCGCCGCCACATTGCGGGTAAAGCCATTTTGTTTAAAAGCCCATATAAGCCGGCTCACCAGGTATACCAGGTACAGGCCGGCACCGGCATATAGCAGGTCGCCAAAGCTAAAAGGCAGCCACCCAAAGAGCGTACGCATTACCTTTGCAATAACGGGATAGGCACCATAGGTGTAATATTGTTCTACCAATAGCGCATGAACCGAAAAAGCCTTGACCAATATGGCCAGCAACACCAAAAAGAGCAATTTAAAGTCGCGTAAAAGGCTTTTCAGCATACAAAAGCTGTTTTTGGGCCTAATTTCGTTAAATTATTGCCTATGGCTATGTTAATTTAGGCGTTTTCCTATACCTTTGCACACTCGAAAAAAATTGATAATGAGCAATCGCCGGGAATTTGAGATAGCTTTTGTGGGACTGAAACCCGGGGTCCATGTGTTCGAATATCATATTGACGACAGGTTCTTTGAGGATTTTCAGGAGCAGGACTTCCGCGACTGCAACGCCCAGGTAAAAGTAATACTGGAAAAAAGCTCCAGCTCGTTTATGATGCTGAAGTTTGAAATGGGCGGCACCGTAGACGTTACCTGCGACCGTTGCAACAACAACCTGCCGCTGCAGTTGTTTGATGAGTTTGCGGTTACGGTAAAAATGGTGGATGAACCGGAAGAGATGAACGACCAGGAAGAAGACCCGGATGTGTATTATATCTCCAGAGGCGAAAGCCACCTGGACATTAAAAACTGGATTTACGAATTTATCAACCTGAGCATACCTATGCAAAAGACCTGTGAGTACGAGAACATGGATGGCCCCTACTGCAATCCGGCAGCCCGCGAGTTGCTGAACGGTATGAGGGCGGATGAAGAAGCAAAAGAAAATCCGATCTGGAAAGATCTGAAAGGAAAATTTAAAGATTTAGAATAGTCCACAGTCGACAGACGACAGTCCACAGCCGGAAAAAGCTGATGACTGACGACTAAAAAATATGGTTCGGAGCGGTGCAGTAAGAACACAACAGACGACCCAAGATCCGGACACGGTTAAAGTAAAAAAGAAAACAGAATTTTTTAAATTATTGAGTTATGCCAAATCCCAAACGCAGACATTCGCAGCAAAGAAGTGCTAAGCGTAGAACACACTATAAAGCAGTAGCTGCCACCTTAACTACTGATAGTGCAACTGGCGAAACACACGTACGCCACCGTGCCTATGTTAGCGAAGGCAAATTGTATTACAAAGGAAAGCTGGTAGCCGAAAAAGCTCCCATTAAGTAATTTGCAAAAATTTACTGCACAATCCATTGCTCGTTTTGTCAATCGGGTAATGGATTTTTTTATTTTTGAGCACCCATGAATATAGGAATCGATATGATGGGCGGCGACTATGCCCCCCTGGAAGCCATTAAGGGTATTCAGCAATACTTATCGGAAACAGAGGCCCCGGCCCATCTTTTTTTGATAGGTAATGAAGCGCAGTTGAAGCAACTGGCCGCCGAGTACAACCTGCCCCCAGCTGCTTTTACTATTGCCCATGCTCCGGAAGTGATTGGCATGCATGAGCACCCTACCAAAGCGCTGAAAGAAAAAACCCAATCATCCATTGCCGTTGGCTTTTATTTGCTGGCCTCCGGCAAGATCGATGCGTTTATTTCGGCTGGCAATACCGGCGCCATGCTGGTGGGCTCGCTCTATAGCCTGAAGCCGCAGGAAGGCGTGCTGCGCCCAACCATAGGCACCATCATTCCTAAAGAAAACGGCGGCACCGGCCTGCTGCTGGATGTAGGTCTCAACTCCGACTGCAAACCTGAATACCTGAACCAGTTTGCCATCATGGGCAGCGTATATGCACAAAACATACTGGGTATAGAAAAACCCCGCGTGGCCCTGCTCAACATTGGTGAGGAAGAAGGCAAAGGCAATTTACTGGCACAAGCCACTTATCCCCTGCTCAAAGCCAATAAGCACATCAAATTTGTAGGCAATGTAGAAGGCCGCGACCTGCTGCTGGACAAAGCTGATGTGATGGTTTGCGATGGCTATACCGGCAACATTATTTTAAAGCTGGCCGAGTCGCTTTTTGACATTACCGGCAGAAAAGGCATACAGAACGAGTACTTAGACCGTTTTAATTTTGAAAACTATGGCGGCACCCCCGTGCTGGGCATTGCCAAACCGGTGATCATTGGCCATGGCATTTCCAAGGCACTGGCTTTTAAAAACAAAATTGGGCTGGCACAAAAAATGATCGAAAAAGAAGTAATGCAAAAATTAGTGGCAGAAATAAAAGCTTAAGTTCATTACCCAAAAAATGTCAATGTTTGCGGTACCTGTTTGTTTTAATAACCTATGCATTTGGCTTTGCCTCCTGTGCACAGCAGCCGCCACCGGTTGGTGAGGCGTTGCAGCCGCAAACTGAAACCTATCCGTTTCAGCTGGGAGAAACCCCCGTCATGCTCAGCAAAATAACCTACGGTAGCGCCCAGCCTTACATTTTTGTACAACTGCACCACAACGAAGCAACAGCAGGCGCAGCGGCCGAACGTTTTCTGCAACAACACGGCGGTGTGCTCCTCCGCATTGAAAATGGGGGCGACCGGTTTGTTTCTTTCCGTTTAAAAGGCACCACGTACCAGTTTGACCCTAACCGCATGTTTACGCCTTCGGGAATTGCCATCAGCCTCAGGTTGCTGAGCACCTACCGCCCCGAAGCCGCCCGGGAAGTGGCGCAGTTTTCCGCTTTTTTGCTGGACCACCTGCCCGATACAGCTCTGGTTATAGCGGTACACAACAATACCCCCGACAACTACACCATCCATAGTTACCGGCAGGACCGCGATTTGATAGCCGATGCTGCCGCCCTGCATATCAACGAAGACCTGGATGCCGATAATTTTTTTCTGACCACGGACGAAGCGCATTTTCAGCAACTGCAGGCCCGGAAGCAAAATGTGGTGCTGCAGCATAACGAGCAAGCCAAAGACGATGGCTCGCTCAGTATTTTGTATGGCCGGCAAAACAAAGCTTACATCAATGTAGAAGCCGAGTATGGACATTTGGAAGCACAAACAGAAATGCTGCGGCTCCTGAAAACCTTACTTTTTCATAACCCCATATAGCTTTTTCCTTTTTGCGTAACCCCTTTTTACCAATCCGGCATCATTAGGGATTGATCCTGATGTTGTTTTGCAAAAAAATATTCATAGTGAGATTTTTATACCTGGTTTTATTCTTTGGATTGAGTATAGTTAACGTAAACGCACAGGATCTGGTTTTGGCATCCTACCGCCTCAGCGAAGAAGGCGAAAACCCAAATTCGGGTTCAATTCAGGGCCGCATTTTTACCACCGACAACCAACCAGCCGTGTCCGTTACGGTGCAGTTACTTTCCACCAACAAAGCCGCCATTACCGACGAGCAGGGCGCTTTCCTCCTGAAAAACATTAAAGAAGGTGTTTATACTGTGGAAGTGTCGCTAGTAGGTTTGCAAACCCAGACAAAAACAGTGACGGTAAAACCCAAAGAAACCGTTACCGTTCAATTTACTTTGATGGAAGACGCCCGCCAGCTCAACGAAGTAGTAGTACGGACCCAGAAAAGCCTGAATGAAAAACCCGTGAGCATTGGCAAAATAGCCATTGATCCAATGGACCTGCCCCAAAGCCTGAGCATCGTGGGACAAAGCACCATCCGTGAGCAGCAGGCACAGCGCCTCAGCGATGTGATCAAAAATGTAAACGGCGTATACGTAACCACTACCCGCGGTAATGTGCAGGAAAGCTTTGGCGCCAGGGGTTATAGCTTAGGAACCAGCAACCTGTTTAAAAACGGGGCCCGCATTAACTCCGGCGTAATGCCGGAAATGAGCTCACTGGAAAAAGTGGAGGTATTGAAAGGAAGTGCCGCTATCCTTTACGGGCAAGTAGCACCCGGCGGTATTGTAAACATGGTAACCAAGCAACCTAAATTCAATCAGGGTGGAGAAGTTTCTATGCGGGTAGGCAGCTACGACCTGTACAAACCCACTTTTGATATTTTCGGTCCCCTTACCGCTTCCATTGCTTACCGCATTAACGGAACTTACGAATCGGCCGGCAGCTTCCGCGACCAAGTGAGCTCCGAACGTTATTACGTCAATCCTTCTCTGTTGTTCAAATTGGGCAAGCGCTCCGAACTAGTAGCCGAAGGCGATTACCTGCACCATAATTTTACGCCCGACTTCGGTATTGGCTCATTGGCAGGAACCAAAATTCCGGATGTGCCCCGCTCCCGCTTTTTTGGCACCGACTGGCAGTATAGCAAAACCCGTCAATCTACCGCTAACCTTACTTTCCGCCATGAGCTGAATGAGGCCTGGAAGTTGAATGCCGCTGTTGGTTACCAGCTCTATAAAAGAGATTACTATGCCGTGGAAAGAATACAGGCGGATTCTGCAGGCGAATGGATTCGTCCGCTGGGCCGCATCCAGACCGAGGAACAATACTATAATGGACAGATAAACCTGTTGGGTAAGTTTAAGACCGGCGCGATGGAGCACAACCTGTTGGCCGGGGTAGATGCAGACCGTTATCGGACCAGCAATCTGGATTTTTCATTTCCTTCCGTACCCGGCCTGCCTGCTGGCGGCTACGACAAGATCAACATCCTGGATCCGGCCAAATATGCACAGCGCACCGATATACCGGTGGCTACTGCCATCCGTGAAAGAGTGGCCCCCATCAACCGTTTTGGTGCTTATGTGCAGGACCTGCTGAAGGTTTCAGACAAATTCAATGTACTGGCCGGTATCCGCTGGACGTATGTAGAAACCATGCGCATCGACTCCACTAACCTGCAAACAAAGGCAAAGAACAAAGGCCAAAACCGTTACGACAAGGCTTTTTCTCCCCGGTTAGGTTTGGTGTATAAACCCACCACCTCTACCTCTGTTTTTGTAAGCTATGCCAACTCTTTCAATGTTAATACGGGGCAGGACATTAATGGAAATTCCTTGAAACCCTCAATTGTTGATCAATACGAGGTAGGGGTAAAAAATGAGTTTTTGAATGGGCTGCTTTCCGCCAATGTTACGGCTTACCGAATTATCAACAACAACCTGGCACAAACGGCACCTTACCTCAATGATGGCATTACACCCAACAATAACAGCAACATTAAAATGCTGAGCGGCGAAACCACCAGCGACGGTGTGGAAATAGACCTGGTGGCGCACCCCCTTCCCGGCCTGGACATCACGGCAGGATACAGCTACAACTACATGCGTTTTACCAAAACTGATACCACACAGGGCAGCTTTAAAACCGGAGAACGCCTGGTCAACAATCCGGCGCATACGGCCAATGGAAGTGTTTTTTACCTGGTACAAGCCGGCAAAATGAAAGGCTTTAAGGCAGGTATTACTGTGGCCTATATCGGTGATCGCTTCGCCGGATGGAACACGGATGTGGTGAAAGTTAGAAACGCACCGCTCCAGTACCGCAGCAGGATTTTTGAAGTGGATGGCTTTACCACCGTGGACCTTACAGCCGGCTACACCTACAAAAAGATATCCTTGCTGGCCAAGGTTTCCAACCTTACCAACACCTTCAACTACTATGTTCACGAAAACTATAGCATCAACCCCATTCCGCCCCGGCAGTTTGTGGCTACAGTTGCCTATAAATTTTAACAGCTGACGTGGACTTATACGACATGACATATTTTAAAAATGGTTATTCTGCCTATAAAAACTGGCAGAATAACCATTTTCACATTTAGTTCCTTTTTTATTTGTTTACTTGCACCCTGCTCCAAAGCAGCTCCTTACAACTGGCTTAATTATGAAAGTATTTTTCCGGCGCATTCACCTTTATTTGAGTTTAGCGGCAGGTGCCGTTATTTTAATTGCCTGCCTTACCGGCGCCATTCTGGTTTTTGAAAAAGACCTGCAAATGGCCCTTAACAAAAAAAGGTACTACGTGGAGCCTACCGGCCAGCGCCTGCCGGTAGACCAGCTGGTACAAAAGGCCAAAGCTGCTTATCCTGCGGCCAAGGTGAATACCGTAAAGATGTATTCCGACCCGGAACGTTCGGTTGAACTGAATGTAACCATGGCGGCTAAAGGAAAAGAAGGTGAAGCCAAACCTGCTGCTGCCCCGCAGGCCCAACCCGCCAAAGGACGGCAGCCGGGTTTTACGCTTTTTGTCAATCCCTATAGCGGTGAAGTACTGGAAAAATACAGCTACCGCGAAACCTTTTTTTATACCGTTTTTGCCCTGCACCGCTGGCTGCTGGGCGGTGAAGGCAGCATTGGCAAATACATTGTAGGCATCTCTACCCTTATCTTTTTATTTATCCTCATTACCGGTATTATTTTGTGGTGGCCCAAAACCCGGAAGGTGCTGGTGCAGCGGCTGAACATCAAGTGGGATGCGGGCTGGAAACGCCTGAACCACGACCTGCATATTGTGCTGGGTTTTTACAGCGCCATCTTTTTGTTTGTATTTGCCTTTACGGGTTTGGCCTGGTCGTTTGAATGGTTCAACAAAGGCATTTACCAGGTTACGTCCTCCCCTATGAAAGCACCGCCGCCTCCATCGTCGGTTCTTGTAGCGGATGCTAACCGCATTAGTTTGGAGCAGGCCCTGGCAAAGGCGCAAACCATCCACCAGAATGCGGTGTTTTATACCATAACCCAGCCTAAAGATTCCGTGGAAGTGTTTCAGGTGTCTGCCCTGCGTACGGGTGCCCTGCACGAATCGGCCACCGATGCCGTTTACATCGACCAGTATGCCGGAACAGTAGCAGGCCAGCTCAGGTTTGAAGACCGCAGCCTGGGTGCACAGGTTCGCTCTTCTTTCAAGCCCGTACATACCGGCAGTATTGGCGGAACGCCTACCAAAATCATTGCCTTTGTTACCTGCCTGTTTGGCGTAAGCTTTCCTGTAACCGGTGTTATTATGTGGATCAACCGGACCCGTAAAAAGAAAAAGTCCGTACGGCTTCCGCAAACCGAAGCAGTATAAATGATATATGGGATTTTAAAAGTAAAGCCTCGCAAGAGGCTTTTTTCATGCATTCAGAAAAGGCTTTTCAATCACTCTTTTCCTTTAACTGGCAAAACATTTTAATAAAGTGCAGCTGCTGGATAGACCATCCAGATGACGAACGCCAATAGTAGCGGACAGCATATTCAATAGCCAGAAAATGATTTTGGCTATAAAAAGCGGGTGATATCACCTATTGATCTATATGGGGTATTAAACATTTTGTTTTTTAGTCATCCACATACAGATTCATGACCGGTACCACCCGCTTGTAAGCTCTATCTATAGCTGAGTGCCGGTAATAACCAGCAACAGCCGGTAACGCATTTACAGGTCCGAATATTCGGTAGGCGTTAAAAACCAGGTGTCTCCTTTGGAAACATTATGCTGGTACTCCGGCATGGAAGACAGTTTTTTCCACTCCGGGTCGTTGCTAAAAGCTTTCCAGTGCGCATTTCGGGCCTCCATGTTTTCAAACGAGGTCATGTACATGAGGTTGGGCATGCGGGAACCGGCCACTACTTCACCATAAAAAACGGCATTAAACCCTAACCTTTTAAACAAGGCAATTTCACCACCCTGATTAAACATGTGGACTTTATTCTGGTAAATCTTTTCGGTATGTCCTTCATAGCTGCGCAGCTCGTAAACCCTATCCGATTTGGGGCCGGTGGTTTTAGAAGCTTCTGCAAAAGGCATCAATTCGAATGACCGCAACAGAATGGTTTCGTACCGGGTATAAGGCGGCTGGGTGTAAACGGCGTTGATGTATTCTTTCCCCGCCTCTTCGTAGGTTTTATCTTTCTGCAGCTTTTGGGGCAGGCTGGCAAACTGGTCTAACGATTTGTAAGGAATCAGCACGTATACTTTCTTCACCGCAGCGGTATCAATACCTTTTTGCTTGAAGACCCCTACAGCTTTGATACCGTTTTTGCGCAGGGCCGGTAAATAAGCCTGTTGTAAGTAATTGTCGATTTGGTTTACCTGCTCGGCAGATTTGGCATGGTAAATTCTTAATTCAAAAAATTCCCTGGACTTGGCCGGCTTCTTATCATGGGCATGAGCGGAGGTCGGAGCAATAGCAGATACGGCTAAAAAACACAAAAAAATGTACAATACTCTTTTCATATGACGATTTAATTAAAGCGGCTGTTAAATTACTAAAAGCTCGCATCCGTAAAGTAATGTTGATAAATTTATTTACAAATAAATTTTCAACGCATAAACCTGAGGATTCGCTCATAAAGGTGTTGAATCCATGCCGACTCCTGGCAGCCCGGGCTGGCTTCTTTTCCCGATTTTAGTGGGCCAAAGGCTGAAAGCAAAAGAGGCATAAGTACAGCACCCCAAGAACGAAATGCCTAGCTGTTTTGAAAATACAACTGGTGCATTGACTCTTTTAAAAGTCCATATAAGTTTTTGAAAACTCCATATTGCTGTTGATAGACCTGGTGGTTAGCAGCATTGGGTGCAATGATCTCGGGCTGCTGTTTGTAAAACGCCTGGTAGTTGTCAATCATGCCCGTGCTTTTCATGGCCAGCAGGGCGGCGCCTATGGCCGATGCATCTTCGGTTTGCACAAGACTTAGTTTTTTGCCCGTTATATCGGCCAGCATCTGCATCCAGGTGCGGGAATGAATAAAGCCGCCGCTGACATTGAGTTGCTGCACCGGGCCGGTAGCCGCTTCCAGTATCTGCAGCACCTGGTACAAGGCAAAGCAAACCCCTTCCAAAGCCGCCCGCATAAAATAATCACGGGTATGATGGGCCCGTATACCTATAAAAACGCCATTGGTTTTTTCATCCCAAACCGGTGCCCGTTCGCCAATAAAGTAGGGCAGGCAAAGCAAACCCTTACAACCGGCCGGCACGGCTGCAACGTTTTCAAACAAGATGGCATAATCTTGATTAGACGGGTTGGGCTGGTTTAAAAAACTTTTAAAAACCCATTGCACTACGTTGCCGCCGTTATTGACCGGACCGCCACAGATAAAGGTTTGTTCGTCGAGGCGGTAATTAAAGGTCATGGAAGCATAATTGATCACCGGCACCCCATTGGCTACCCGAATGGCGCCACTGGTGCCAATGGTCAAAGCCGCTACTCCGGGCTCCATGGCGTGGGTACCTACATTAGCTAAACAGCCGTCGCTGGCGCCGATGCAAAACGTTACTTCCGGCTGCAGTTGCGTTAAAGACACGGCCAGAGGTGTTAATCCCTTGCGCAAAAAATGCGTAGCCACCGGCTGGGACAACTGTTCTTCTTTTAAATGACAGTACTGTAAAGAAAGCTCGTTCCACGCCAGCGTTTGTATGTTGAACAAGCCGGTGGCAGAGGCAATGGAATAATCCACTTCGTACTCCCCAAACAACCGGTACCAGATGTACTCTTTTACAGATATAAACTTAAACGCCTGGCCAAAAAGGTGAGGCCGGTTGCGGTGCAGCCAGATGATTTTGCACAAGGGCGACATGGAGTGCAAAGGCGTTCCGGTACTGGCATAAAGGTTTTCGCCTTCGGGTGAAGCCCTTAATTCATCGGCAATGGCAGCACTGCGGGTATCGGCCCAGCTGATCAGCGGCGTTAAAGGTTGGCCCTGCTCATCCACCGCCATAATGCTGTGCATACAGCTACTCAGGCTCACCAGGCGGGGCATACGCCCAACTGTTGTCACCACTTGTTGCAGGCACTGGGCAAAAGCCTGCCAGAGGGCCTCCGCATCCTGCTCGGCATAACCCGGTTGCACTGACTGCATAGAGTAATGAACCTGGCACGAGGCAATAACAACGCCGGCCGCATCAAGAGCCACTCCCTTGGTGCTGCCGGTACCAATATCGATCCCGATTACGTATGGCTGCATAAACAAATTCCTGTGCAGTTCAGGCCCGGTACATCAATAACGCCAGTAAGACGCATCCCGATTTTACCGGCCTTTTGCATGTATGGCCACAGGTATGAAAAAGTTTTTGCTCCTATGGGTTTTTAAGAATGTTTTTCTTCTTCTTCATCTTCTTCCTGTACCGTGCTTTCTTCTTCCGGCATCACCGGTTTACCATCATCACCCACTTTTACAAAAGCATTGTCTGTATTTTTCAGGGGCGCCTCCTGCTCCTGCAGTTCATGATTCTTTTTATCCATACAATTGGTTTTTTCCTAAGGTAAAAAAATAACGGCAATCAGCGCTTGCTAAAACAAAGCACGGGCCAGGTGAATGGTAGCCCTGTTATTCCTCAATGTGCAGGTAATCCTGTGCAGAAAGACTGGGCAAACTATTCACCAGGTTACAGCCTGTTAGCGAAAGCACTGGTCCATCAGCATCGTCCCAAAAAGAAAAACGGAACCAAACCGCCCGTTGATTGAAAAGCCCATATGGTTCATACGGCTATAACACAACTGGCACAAGCATAAGTAAAAACCCGCAATACCCATTAAGCATTTTATTCATATAAAAGCTAATCCGGCGGGCTGCTGGCTGATAACCCTGCACAAAATTTTCTCTTTAACTACGGATGGGGTTATAGTTTTTATTTTTACGGCACAGCTACAGTAGCATATGTGGCACCACCTTTGTAACCAGTACCATTCAATTAAAATGGCAGGTTATGAAATTGGGAGAATTCAACGCATTAAGCTTAAACAACCAGATCAAAACGGTTTTTAACAAAGGTGCTTATGTGGCAGACCGCCTGGAGCAGGAGTTTACCGTAGTGCTTTACAAGCTGGGCCGTTTTTGTGTAGAAATTTATTATCACGAAGCCGAGAGCGAACCGGTGGGCATCCGTTCCTTTGTTTCCTGCGACCGGCTGAAACCGTATTTTAATGCAGTCAACGTAGCCGGTATCGTTTAATACCGGCTTTCATCTTGTCTACCCTACCCACTCATCAACTAAAAGGTTTTAATAAAAAACCTTCAAAACCCCATACCGGCACCTTCTTTCCTCCGCAGGTGGATGGGTGCAACCAGTCACGTCTATTCATATCGGCCCCGCTGCTGACTACTTAGATTATACTATAAATAAATACTTATTTATATAACTTATTTTTTCCATAATCCGCCATGGTTTACTGTTTGTGTTAACTTACTAAAACATACTCTATGAACCGGTATAATCAAAAACATAAAGACGAAGAAGAACATATCCTGATTGGATGGCTTATTGTGGTTTTTTCGATCGTGATCCTTTATCTCATCTGGCATTTGCACGGGTATATATAGAACCGTTGTACAACCAACGAAGCGGCTTCTATTCCCTTCCCAACTCATGTTTCCAGCACCTTTTGTATCTATACCTTCGGCTACCTGACTGATGAACAACTTCTTTATACATCCAGCTTTTTTTGATACCGGCACGATTCTTTTTCACTTCATAGCCTTTATGATGAATGCACTTCTGGTGCCCTGCTTATAAGCAAACAAAAGTGTTAACTTGCCTGTCCAGCGTTATGACGAACGAAACCAACTATGAATCCTTCTTTTCCGGCATTTTGGAAATTTTACCCGATGCGGTTATATGGGGAAAGCCGGTAAGAGACCCTGACAACAAAATCATTGATTTTGAAATTGGTTACAGCAATAAAGAGGCGGAAACATTAATAGCGCACCCAAAAGGCTCTTTGCTGGGTCTGCACCTGCTCCGCGACGGAGTGCCGGACCGGGACTCGGGCGCGGCTAACTTTCAGCATTTTTTGGAAGTGTATGAAAAAGGCGATCAACAGGAATGGAAGTTTCATTTGTCCAAAACCAGGACCACGGTAGAAGTGGTAAGAAGAAAATTTAACGACGGTGTGCTCAGCATGGCCCGCGACCGCAAGGCACAAAGGGAAGCAGAAAAAAAAGAGCAGGAACAAACACGGCAACTTAAAACCATAGTGCAAAATGCCCCGGCCGGTATTGTAGTGTACGAAGCCATACGCAATGCAGAGGGACGCATTGTTGATTTCAAAGCGAAAGTGGCCAACCAGCAAATCCACCTGCTCACCGGCTTTTCGGAAGAAGATCGTATGAAGTTTGGACTCAAGCAACTGCTGACCGGAACGTCTGCGGAGCAAAACTTTGAACGCTACATTCATACGGTAGAAACCGGCGAGCCTTTTTCACTGGTCATTTTATTTGATAAAACGCAAAAATGGTTAAGCTTTAACGGCGTAAAGCTGGATGATGGGTTTTTAACCATTGTAACCGATGTGACCGAAAAAAAGCAGCACGAAGAAGCCATCCAGCACCAGTCCGATTACCTCAACAGCATTTTAAATACGTCGCGCTACGCCATCAATACCCTGAAAGCCGTACGCAATGAGCAGGGCGAAATTAGGGACCTGCGCTATGTACAGGTCAACAAGGGATTTGTGCAAGTAACAGGCTTGCCGGAGCAGGAGGTAATCGGTAAAACCCAGTTAAGTTTATTTCCCCATACCTGGGAAACCGGCATTTTTGAGGCGTACAGGCACACCATTGAAACCGGTGAGCAACAACGAATAGAAGTCTATTATAAAGGCCAGGGTTTGGATGCCTGGTATGATCATTCCATTTCAAAACTGGATGACGATACGGCCGTGGGCACCTTTAGCGACATTACCCAAAGCAAGTTGGCCGCCATAGAAGCAGAGCGCCAGAAAACGCTATTAAACAACATCCTGAAATATTCCTCCAGCGGTATTTCCGTTACCGAAGTTATCCGCGATGAGCAGGGCAACATCATTGATGGTAAAACCATTATCGCCAACGATGCTGCCGAGCAATTCACTCAACTGCCCAAAGAAAAATACCTGACGGAAACCATTGGCACTTATGATCCCAACATTTTGAAAAGCCCAATTTTTCACCAGGTGGTGGCTACCCTGGAAACCGGAACGCCTTTTCACACCCAGTACTTTTTTGAGCCTTCCGGCCGGTGGCTGGAGCTTTCTGTTTCTAAAATGGATCAGGACCGGGTCATCAATGTTTTTACCGACATTACCGTTACCAAAAAAGTACAACTGGAGCTGGAGCAGGCAGCAGAGCGTCTGCAGGCCGTGTTCAATGCAGCCCAGTCGGGCATGTATACCCTGACGCCGGTACACGACGGGCATGGCGAAATAAAAGACTTTCGTTTTGTCATTACGAATCCCACTTTTGCAGCTTATGTAGGTCAGACGCCGGAGGTACTGAATGGCGCTTTGTGCAGCACCTGGTTTCCGGGTTACCTGCAAAACGGCTTGCTCGACATGTTTCAACACACCTACCTGACCGGCGAAAGCCAGCGCAGAGACGTACATTATCATGTAGACGGTCATGACGTTTACCTGGACCTGGTGAGTACCCGGGTAGCCGACGAGGTACTGGTGACTTTTAATGATTATACGCAGTTGAAGAAAACCCAGCTGCACCTGGAAAAGCTGGTGGAAGAACTGAAACGCTCCAATAGCAACCTGGAGGAATTTGCCTATGCCGCCTCGCACGACCTGAAGGAACCGATCCGGAAAATCCATGTATTTTCCGACCGGCTGAAAAGCAGCCTGGCGCCCCGTATGAGTGAAACCGAAACACGGATGTTTGAACGGATGGAGCATGCTACCGAACGCATGCACCTGCTGGTAGAGGATTTATTGGAATACTCGCATGTCAGCAAACGGCCCCATCAAATGGAAGACATAGACCTTAATAAAAAGCTGCAGCAGGTGCTGTCGGACCTGGAGGTGTTGATTGAAGAAAAAAAGGCTTTTATAACCGCGGGTCCGCTACCGCTGGTAAAAGGCTACAGACGACAGCTACAGCAACTCTTTCAAAACCTCATCAGCAATGCTTTAAAATACCATAAGCCCGGCGTAGCCCCGGAAATCCATATTGCATCGCAGGTGGTAGCGGGTCACGACATACCCGTCAACCTATCAACAGAAGAAAGAAACAGCCAGTTTTACCTCATTACTGTGCAAGATCTGGGTATTGGCTTTGAGCAGCAGTATGCTGAACGCATTTTTAACATGTTTCAGCGGCTGCACGGCAAGGCCGAATACTCAGGAACCGGCATCGGGCTTTCTATTGTACGCAAGGTGGTAGAAAACCACAATGGTTACATTTGGGCGGAGAGCGAACCCGGTCATGGCGCTACTTTCAGCGTTTTATTGCCGGTGCTGAATGATCAGTAACGCTTTTGCGTAAGGGATATTTTGGGAGAACATTATTCCAGTTATTTGACAGAAGCATACATCAGCAGATGCTGCATCTGCTCCACCCTACTTTTCAAACAACCCGCTGCCACAGCCGCATTAGTTTACCGACAGGTCTTTCAGCAGCACGGTTTTACCAGTTTGGGCCGATTGCCGGGCGGCCTCTAAAATGCGCACCACCAGCCGGTTATTCTCCAGCGAGTAAAGACCGTATTGCGGCACCGTTATCTGCCCCCTTACCACATCGGCCAGGTAAGAAAAGGGATCTTCGTAAACCTCTATATCCTTTGCCGTCACCTGCAGATTTTTTTCGCTTTTATGTTCCCGGTTTCTTAGGCGCATGGTTTTATGGTCTACGGCCAACACATAGCCGCTGTCGCCGTACACCTCCATGTCCTTACGGCTGAACGGCCAGTTCCACGAAGCCTGTATAATAC
>JAEWAC010000107.1 GCA_023391895.1 Bacteroidota bacterium | reverse complement strand
GCCTATATGAGCATGATGGTGACAGACCACCGGGAAGACGTCAACAAGTTTCAGGTAGCCTCCAACAATGCCAAGGATACCGCCGTAAAAGGATTTGCTACCCGTACTTTGCCGGTCTTAAGAATGCACCTTGATTCTGCCCAGGCCATTAATAGGAATCTTAAATAAGCCGGTGGTGGTACAAATGCAAAAAAGCACTGGTCGAAAAACCAATGCTTTTTTGTTGTAATACTCTCTTGTTTTCAGCTTTATGAAATCCTGCCGTGAATCGTGAATGGTCAATAGTCAATAGTCAATACCAAATCATAATATTGATAACAAGAGAGGTTTATGATCCCGGTAAAATCAACTCTTTCAAAATCCCATAGAAAGAAGGCTGTTGTTTTGTCCCTTGCGCTTATACTTTTGCAACAACATCATTACGTTATCTGGATAGCGGCTTGGTAGGAGCATTCACTATTGACTATTGACCATTCACGGCAGGATTTCATAAAGCTGATAACTGTTTCGTAGGCGTCGCTGTCTGGCGCTGCTATTTTACCGGTGTTCGCCGTATAGCTGACGCAAAACATCGGCTATTTCACCCAGGGTGCAGTACTGCTCAACGGCCGCTATCACGGCCGGCATAATGTTTTCACCGTCGGTTGCTTTCTGGCGCAGGGCGAGGAGCAGGGCGTTGCATTTTTCGTTGTCTCTTGTGGCTTTCAGGGCCTGCAGCCGGGCCACCTGGTGTTCCCGTATACTATCGTCTATTTTAAAAACCGATATGGAGGTTTCTTCCTGCAAGCCAAACTTGTTGACGCCTACAATGATTTTTTCACCGCTTTCAATCTTGCGCTGGTAGTCGTAGGCGCTGCGGGCAATTTCGTCTTGTATAAAGCCTTGCTCTATAGCAGAAACAGAACCACCCATAGCATCGATCTTTTGGATGAGCTGCCCCACCTTTTCTTCCATTTCGGCCGTCAGCGCTTCAATAAAATACGAGCCGGCCAGCGGATCTGCCGTGTCGGGCACGCCGCTTTCAAAAGCTACTACCTGCTGGGTGCGCAGCGCAATGCGAGCCGCTTCTTCGGTCGGTAAGCTCAGGGCCTCGTCGTAACCATTGGTGTGCAGCGACTGAGTACCGCCTAAAACAGCCGCCAGGGTTTGTACCGTTACACGTGAAATATTGTTCAGCGGCTGTTGCGCCGTTAAAGTGCTGCCGCCGGTCTGGGTATGAAAACGCAGCATCATGGCCTTGGGGTCGGTGGCACCTAAGTCTTTCATGATTTGGGCCCACATGCGGCGGGCCGCCCTGAACTTGGCCACTTCTTCAAACAGGTTGTTATGGGCATTGAAAAAAAAGGAGAGGCGTTTGCCAAATACATTAATATCCAGCCCTTTTTCCAGCGCCGCCTGTACATAGGCCTTGCCATTGCTGAGGGTAAACGCCACTTCCTGCACGGCCGTGCTGCCGGCTTCCCTGATATGATAGCCGGAAATAGAAATGGTGTTCCACTTGGGCAGTTCCTTGCTGCACCATTCAAAAATGTCGGTAATAATGCGCATGGAAGGCTTGGGCGGGTAGATGTAGGTGCCGCGGGCTGCATACTCTTTTAAAATGTCATTTTGAATGGTGCCGGAAATTTTGTTGAGATCAGCGCCTTGTTTTTTGGCCAGGGCTACATAAAAAGAAAGCAGGATGTAGGCCGTGGCATTGATGGTCATGGAGGTGGAAACCTCTTGCAGCCGGATGCCGTTAAACAGGGTTTCCATGTCCTGCAGCGAATCGATGGCAACGCCAACTTTGCCAACTTCGCCTTCGGCTAAAGGGTGGTCGCTGTCGTAGCCAATCTGGGTGGGCAGGTCAAAAGCTACACTCAGCCCCATCACCCCCTGCTGTAATAAATAATGATAGCGTTTGTTGCTTTCTTCGGCCGTGCTGAAACCGGCGTACTGGCGCATGGTCCACAGCTTGCCCCGGTACATGTCGGTTTGTACCCCGCGGGTAAAAGGAAAGGCACCCGGTTGCTCAAGGGGAGCCGCCGGGGCATCGCCGGCCGTATAAACAGGTTTGATTTCGATACTGCTATCGGTAAAAACTTTTTTCATATGCAAGACTTTAAAAAACCCGTATAGGGGTATAGCTTATTTCATTAACTGCTTGGCTTCAAAGTTCAGCGCATTGAGCACAATGGTATGCAGGGCGGCTTCGTTCTGGCTCATGATCACCTCCAGCAATTGCTTGCTCAGGTCGCTGGCCCTGGCTTCGGCCGGCATCAGGTTGGCCACCTGGTTGATGATGAGCATGTTCTGGTCTCTTAAATTGCGTACGGCCTCCCAGGCTACAGGACTTACATAAATCTGCTGCGTGGCATTGTATTCAAACTCCTGCTTGATGTTTTCGTTCAGCAGTACCTGCAGCTCTTTGGCCGACAGCTGGGGCTGATTGAGGCGGCTGATGAGGTTGGGCAGGGAAATGCGTTCGGTTAATAATACCAGTCGTTCATAAGCCTGTAATTGCAGCGGAATGGAATTGAAGTTTTGTTCAGGGGCGGGTTGCGGTACGTTCTTTTTTTTGGCCATGAAAAAAGCTACAATCGCAATAACCAGTGCAATAACCGCAATAATAAGGCTGATGACATTTTCTTCCATAAAGTATATTAAGCTGCCAAAAATAAAGAAGATGTAACAGAACTCTCCCCGCCGGTGGATATGGACTTTTAAAAGAATTTTGCCAAAGCCCTTAAAAATGACACAACTGTGATAACAGAGAGCGGATGTAAGCCCGTGCAGCGCTAAAAATAAAACCTGCCTTTGTAAATTTGCCTTATGGAAACAATGACATTAGCACCGGTACAGTTTACAGATGGTGCCATTGAGGAAATCAGGCGGTTGATGCAGGCGCCCGGCTTTGACCAAAACCTGCGGCTGCGGGTCGGCGTGAAGGGAGGTGGCTGTTCCGGTTTTTCTTATGTGCTGGGTTTTGACGCTAAAAAAGAAGACGATAAGGAGTATACGTACAAGGGCCTTTCTTTTATCATGGAAAAGGCCCATGAAATTTATTTGTATGGTATGGAGATAGACTGGCAGGGCGGCCTGAACAGCAGAGGCTTTACCTTCAGTAATCCCAATGCGGCTTCTACCTGCGGTTGCGGCAGCTCGTTCGGGGTTTAGCAGACCTGCATCTTTAAAAGTATATAGCCACGATTTTTGCGTGGCTTTTTTAGTGCCTGGCAGATAGCATTGTTTTGGAAACCCTGATCGAGAAAAGAGTGGAATAAAAAAAGCCTGTAGAAAACTACAGGCTTTTTTTATGGAAATGTAAGAACAAGCTTATTTGGCTACGGCCGGTTTGGCTTGTGTGTTTTTCTTTTCTTCTGGCACCAGGTCTTCACCCAGGGCTTTTTTGCCACCTAAATCCACCAGTACCGGTGCGGCAACAAATACAGTAGAATAAATACCTACAATCACACCAATCAACATAGCAAAGGCAAAACCGCGGGTTACTTCACCACCTACCAGGAACAGGATCAGGATGGTCAGGAACACCGTCAGCGAGGTCATAATGGTACGGCTGATGGTATCATTGATGGCTTTGTTGATAATGGTTTCCTTGGTTGCCCCCACCATTTGACGGCTGTATTCGCGGATACGGTCAAAGATCACCACCGTGTCATTCATGGAGAAACCGATCACCGTTAATATGGCCGCAATAAAGTGCTGGTCAATTTCCAGCGGGAAGGGTACCACGTCTTTCAGGAAGGAGAACACAATAAGGGTTACCAATACGTCGTGCATCAGGGCTACGATGGTACCCATTGAATACCTCCAGTCGCGGAAACGGATAAAGATGTAAATGGAAATAACCAACACCGACCAGAAAGTGGCCCATTGGGCACCTTTTTTCAGGTCATCCGAAATGGTCGGCAGTACTTTGGTTGAACCTAATACATGCTGCTGGTCAAATTGCTGGAAAGACAGGTTGGCTGGTAAATGATTCTTTAAACCGAGCATTAACTGATTTTCAACAATAGAGTCAACACCGGGTCTTGTATCATCAATCAGGTAGGCCGTTGTAATATCCAGCTGATTGTTGCCGCCAATGGTTTTAATAACCGGGCTTTCACCTAATGATTGTTCCAGGTCATTTCTTACCTGTTCTACATTTACGGCCTGGTTAAATTTTACAATATAGCTGCGGCCACCTTTAAATTCAACACCATAGTCAAAACCATGGATGAAAGCACCAATACCCAGCGCTAAGATTACCAGTGAAATGGCATAGGCTATCTTTCTTTTTTCAATGAATTTGAAATTGGCATGTTTGAAAACGCTGCGGGAAACACCGGTAAAGTATTCCAGGTGACGTTTCCTACTGGTAAAGATGTCGGTTACCCAACGGCTCACCAGGATACCGCAGAAAATAGACAGCGTTAAACCAATGATCTGGGTAGTGGCAAAACCTTTTACCGGGCCCAAACCAAAAGAGAAAAGTATAATGGCAGTCAGCAAAGAAGTAATGTGTCCGTCCAGTACCGGGGGTAGGGAGCGGTGATAACCTTCTTTAACTGCCTGTACATAGTTTTTACCCCTGCTCAGTTCTTCTTTGATACGCTCATAAATCAGTACGTTGGTATCTACCGCCATACCGATGGTGAGTACCAGACCGGCAATACCAGGCGCGGTAAGGGTGGCACCCAAACCCGTTAATACACCAATGGTAAACAGCAGGTTCAGGACCAGGGCGATGTTGGCTACCCAGCCGCTGGTGTTGTAGTATACCAGCATCAGGATAAAGATGACCAGGAAGGAAATTACAAAAGACATGATACCGCCCTTGATAGCATCGCTACCCAGGGTAGGACCTACCACCTGCTCCTGCACGATTTTGGCCGGTGCCGGCAGCTTACCTGCTTTTAAGATATTGGCCAGATCCTGACCTTCCTGCTCGGTAAAGTTGCCGGAAATGCTGGAGTTGCCGCCGCTGATCACATCGTTTACACGAGGCGCGGAGTACACCACATTATCCAGCACAATGGCAATGGAACGGCCTTTATTGGCGCGGGTCATTTGTTCCCATACGCGGGCGCCAGCCGGGTTCATGCGCATGCTTACTTCTACACCACCGGTAGTAGGGTTGTAGTCCTGGCGGGCATCTACCACGGCTTCACCTTCCAGCTTGGCCTTTTCATTACCATAGGTTTTAATACCGTATAGCGCTACAAAGTTGGATTTTTTGTTATCCCTGCCGGTTTCCGGAATACCGTACATAAAGGCAATGTCGGCGGGAAATTTGGAACGAACGGTGGGGTTTTCGAGATAGCTTCTTACCAGGGAGGTGTCTTTGATCAGTACATAGCCTATCTGGCCATTGTCAAAAGCCTGGCCGGTAGCAGGATCTATGGAGAATTGAATGACTTCACCCAATGAACGCCGGCCTGCCAGTGGATTGGCGGCAGCGGCTGTATCTGGTGCCTGTAAGCCTGCCAGTGTTGTATCGGAGGCAGCTGTAGTGTCTTTGGTAGCGGCAGCAGCAGCTGTATCGCCACTTTTGCCACCCATAAGGGTATTAAAGGCATCGTCAGCCTGCTGAATAGAAGCACCCAGTTCGCTGATGTTGTATACTTCCCAGAATTGCAGGTTGGCGGAGGACTGCAGGTAACGGCGCACCCGCTCCTGGTCTTGTACACCCGGCAGTTCAACGGATATAATACCACGCTCGCGGTCGGGGTTGATGTTAGGAGAGGCCACACCAAACTGGTCAATACGGCTTTGCAGTACGTGGAAGGTACGGTCAAAAGCGCTTTGGGCTTCTTTTCTTAATTCGGAAATGACCTTGCTGTTGTCATCCGTAATTTTAATTCTGTCGGGGTTGGCAGCAGCAAATAGGGGCGCCAGTTTGCCATTGGGGTTGACTTTGTTGTACTCCTCGGCAAACAAGGTAATAAAGTCGGCATTGCTGTTGGCTTTCCGCTTGTTGGCGTTGTCCAGTGCCTTTATAAAGTTGGGGTCTTTGGAGTTGTTGGCCATAGAACGCAGCAGACCAGATAGTTCCACTTCCATGGTTACGTTGATACCACCCTGCAGATCCAGACCTAGGTTCAGTTCTTCTTCCTTGGCTTTCTGGTAGCTGATAGCGCCGCCAAAACCATAATGAACAGTTTTATCTTTGGTGCTGTCCAGAAGTCTTTTCAGGCGATCTTTGTATATCTGCTCTTGCACGTCTTTGTCTGCAGACGCATAGTTTTGGCTAACAAATTGTCTAGCCTTAGCTTCCATCTTTTTTTCATGGCTACGAACCACCCACGTAAACGACAGCTCGTAAATAGAATAAAGGATCAATAGAATGGTAAAGAAACGTACCAAGCCTTTCAATTGCATACACGGTTTTTTTAAAGAGTGCCAAAGATAGTTTTTTCGGCTTAATTTCAATAGGCTTGCCCACAGCCATTTACACAGCTTTAACCAGCTTTTATACTCCCTTAAGTTGATTTATAAGTATTTGATTACCAGTGTAATAAATTTTGCGTAATACTTATCTATATTTTTCAGGCCGTTTCAGCTCTGTTAAAAAATAGGACGCCATCCCTAGCCGGTGCCCGCTTTCAAACAACTGGAAATGCTATAACGCGTTCATTTTTAATATGTTTAAAAGCCCGTAGGCTGTCTATTTTCGGGAACCCGGTTATGGCCCGACACCTCTGGACACCTACAAATTATTTATACACTAATCAACCGCAAAAAATCAAAACTTACGTTCAGCCCATATTATTATGGTGTTAGGACCTATCTGAACTGCTCATTAGCCTAAATTGTACAACTGCCGGCAGCCATCCGGCTTTGTAAAAAAACGAACAGCAGGGCTGGTGAACTGGAATATTATTTTGTCAACATAGCACTGCCACTGATGAGCAAAACAGGCTTGTTATGTATCGATACGAGCTGAGTCGCGCGGGATGGCATTTTCCTTTTGTTTTGATTAAGCAATAAATGGCTGGTATTAAAGAAGGTTGAACAAAAGATATTTTACTGATTTTGTTTAAACTTTATTTATAAATATTTGAACAAAAATTTCATTCAATCCTTATTTCAGGTAAACAATTTTGCTATGAAAAGAGTGTCTTTCCTGAACATGTGCCTGGCGGCCTCTATGCTCCTGTTTGTTTTGACCGCTTGTGATGACGATGATGACGTTATGAAACCGGCTACCGCCAAGGCCCTCGTAGTGCATGCATCGCCCGATGCGCCTGCGGTAGACCTTTATGTAGATAACACCAAAGTAAATACATCGGCATTGGCCTACCCGGCTAATACCGCCTATTTAACGGTGAATGCAGGCAAAAGAAATATAAAAGTCAATCCAACCGGCACCAGCACTTCCGTCATTAATGTCGATGTGGATTTTATGCAGGGCAGTGCTTATTCCATCTTTGCTTACGACAGCGTGTCGCAAATCAGTCCGCTAGTGGTGATGGATGACCTGGCCACACCGGCTGCCGGCAAAGCTCATATTCGTTTTTTCCACTTGAGCCCGAATGCACCGGGGGTAACCGTTGGGGTTTTAAATGGTGAAACCTTTACGCCGGTATTCAGCAACCGCAGTTTTGAAACCGCTGCTACAGCTATGGCCAACCAGGGCTTTACACCGGTAGATGCCGGAACTTACACTTTAGAAGTTCGCTTGCCGGCTGATAATACACCAGTGCTGACCATACCCGGCGTCACCTTGCAGGCCGGAAAAATATATACCGTATTTGCCCGCGGCCTCGTAGGCAATACCACAATACCTTTGGGTGCAGAAGTCATTGTACATAATTAAAAGAACCAGTATGGGTTTTTTAAACAAAGGTCTTTGCCCCGGCAAAGACCTTTGTTTTTGCAGCTAATTACATTTCTATACTTATGTTTGCTACGCAAATCATTTATCATGCAGTTATCATCACGTTTGCAACGCTTCAGCGAGCCCGAAACTTTGAAGATGGCACGCCTAGGGCGCGAGCTAAGAGCAAAAGGTATAGACATTGTAGACCTCAGCCTGGGTGAGCCGGACTTTGATACGCCACAGCATATTAAAGAAGCGGCGAAAAATGCCATAGATGATAACTGGAGTCACTACACACCCGTAGCCGGTTACCTGGACCTGCGGGAGGCTGTTTGCCACAAGTTCAAGCGGGATAACGGCCTG
Source organism: Bacteroidota bacterium (assembly GCA_023391895.1). GTDB lineage: Bacteria > Bacteroidota > Bacteroidia > Chitinophagales > Chitinophagaceae > Flavisolibacter. Next base: position 435 of record JAEWAC010000107.1, on the reverse strand, counting down.
GAGTATACGCCAGAAAATATTATTATATCTACCGGCGCCAAGCAAAGCCTGGCCAACGCCATTTTGAGCATTGTGGATACCGGCGACGAAGTGATTATACCCACACCGTTCTGGGTAACCTACGAAGCCCTGGTGCAGTTTGGCAGGGGCGTGGTTAAGCGGGTGCAATCCACCCTGGAAAACGGGTATAAAATAACGCCTGAACAACTGGAAGCGGCCATTACACCCAAAACCAAGTTGTTCATTTTCTCCTCCCCCTGTAATCCCAGTGGTGCCGTATACACTAAAGAAGAACTGGCCGGACTGGCGGAGGTGTTTAAAAGGCATCCACAGGTATTTATTATCTCCGACGAAATTTACGAATACATCAATTACGGCAGTAGCCACGAAAGCATTGCCGCCATTGATGAATTAAAAGACCGTACGGTGGTGATC
>JAEWAC010000082.1 GCA_023391895.1 Bacteroidota bacterium | reverse complement strand
GCTCTTGATTATGCTGATGACCAATAATCGAAAGATTATGGGAGAACACGTGAACAGTAAACGGCTAAATATCCTGGGATGGGTAACCACAATTGCTATCTTTTTGGCTTCTCTTACCCTAATCGTTACCTGGTTCATTTAAGGATTACAAGTGGGTAAGTGGTGAGGGCTAACTAACGTTGAGCTGGATCAATGTTGTAGTATGAACATTTTTCAACGATAACACATTAGGCAGGATGCTGCTATTTAATTGCAGGTATTGCATACCAGGTTTTCCTGTTCGAACATTTTTTTCAAAAGAGGGGATTAGAGAAGCCTTGACGTGGAGAAAGGTGCATTGCCAGATTTGCTACGTTTTAATCGCCTGTGGACTACTGCTAGTGTTACTGTCGTTGTTGCCGCTCCTCTCAGTATGGAAGCGGACATTGCTTTTGAGCAGATTAGCAACTTTTATTGCAATAATGGGGTTCTTTTCGCTGGTTTTCAGCTTGTGGTATTAAATCAGGAAGTCCTGGTTATTTGACATAGCCAACCATTTACCCTACGTTAAATTGGTATATGACTGTGTCTGATTTGTTTTCTTTACAGTACAGGAAATGTGGTAAGCTTTCTTTGTATGAAGAGTAAAATCAACATTCAACCTCCTGATCTTTATTGAATAGCACTAGACTGTTTAATACGCAACTAATAACCAGGCGGGTATAGGATCAGGGTCTAGTAAACTCTTTCAAAATCCCATAGTAAGAATGCCGAATTGAGCGTTAGTTGCCGGAAATTTTTGAGAATCTTTAATACGAGTATACAATCATATAAATAGCCGTTCTTACTTCTATTGTTGCCACCTTTACAACATAGGCTAAAAGAATAGATTCTGCCTGGTATTTTCCAGGATGGTTGGTTATTTCAACCATTTAATGCCTACATTCATGCTCTTATTTACGGCTTCATTAACCTAAGACTGCTTTATGAACTTACTGGGCAATATCATTTGGCTCCTGTTCGGCGGCCTCTTCTCCGCCCTTGGCTACTTTGTAGGTGGCTTTGTGCTGTGCCTTACAATAATCGGTATCCCGTTTGGTTTGCAGTGTTTCAAGTTAGGGGTATTAATGCTGTGGCCTTTTGGCAAACAGGTGGTGAGTACTACCACTAATACGGGTTGTCTGCCGCTGCTGCTGAATATCATCTGGATACTTTGTGGCGGCCTGTGGCTGGCTATAGGGCATGTGGTGTTTGGATTGCTGCTATTCATTACCATTATCGGTATCCCCTTTGCGCGGCAGCACTTTAAGATGGTGGAAATTGCCCTGATGCCGTTTGGAAAAGAGATCGTCTGAACCAGAAGAGGTGGATGAGAGGGGTAGGAGGGTAATATAGCTGTTTAAAGTAATTAAAGAAGATTGATATCGGAGTTGTCCGAATAAGTGTCAAAGCTTTTTTGATAGAATCCTCTGTCAAATTGTCTGCAAGCCGGCCATGTAAGGCCAGGAGACTTGAGAGCCTGAGGCTGGATATTGATAAACGTGATAACAAATAGAAATGTGTCTTATATGGGCTTTGAAAATGAGGCGTTGATCTAATAATTTTCATCCGTAAAACACAGCTGAACAGCAGTCCTACAGTAAAGCGCTAAATTTTTAAAAAATCACTTCTACAATTTGCTTAAACCTTAATCGTATGTGCATGCGGGACCGGAAAATACAGGTTAATGACGGCAAAATCAGGCAGACTTCTACGCTTTACTTTTGCTAGGTAAAGACCCTCTTTACCAACACGATAGCTTTTTCAATAATAAACCCTAAAATCAATCCGGCAACAGCACAGGCCAGCGCTTTGACCAACCAGGCTACTACTGGTATATTAGACAAGGCATGCTCCAAATCGTGCAGTAAATGACTGGTAACCGGAATGCCATGGGCAATGATTTCGGCACCTACCCACAGCATGGCTGCCGTACCCACATAACCCAGGATATTCAGGAAGTGCGGCATAAATTTTACCATGCCGCGCCCCAATTTTCGAGTAGCAGGTTGAAATTTATCCTGCGCCAGGTGTACACCGATATCGTCCGCTTTTACAATCAAGCCCACAAACCCATACACGGCCACGGTAATAAACACCGCAACGGCCAGCATCACCACGATCTGGTTTACAATTGGTTGGTCAGTTACCTGGCTATACGCAATGGCTATAATTTCTGCCGATAAAATAATGTCCGTGCGAACGGCACTGGTCACCCGCTGCTTTTCCAGTTCCTCCGGTGTAATTACTTTTACCTCCGCACTTTCAGGATGCACATCTTGGTGCTTGCTGAATAGGGAATGCACCTTTTCGTAGCCTTCAAAACATAAGTAAGCACCCCCTAACATTAAAATAGGCGTAATCGCCCAAGGAGCAAAATACCCCAGTAACAAGGCCGCCGGACTTAAAATAAGTAGTTTATTGATCAGCGATTTTTTGGCAATCTGATAAATAATAGAAAGTTCCCGGGAGGGATCGAGGCCCACCACATACTTGGGTGTAACCGCCGTATCATCAATCACAATGCCTGAAACTTTTCCCGTAGTTTTGGCTACCTGGGTAGGTACATCATCCAAACTGGCTGCGCTGGCTTTTACCAAAGCCGAAATATCATCTAATAAAGCAAAGAATCCTGAAGGCATAAGCTATCGATTCGCTATTGGGTTTCTGTTTTAAAATCGCTATCCGTTCTCTTATTCCAGCCGGGCAGCAGGTTAGGGGTAGGTTTTTGATCAACTAGATTCTTGGATAATGCAGATTAACTTATAATATAATTTTAGTGCCAAACTTAAACTTATAAATTGAAATATGGGGTTTTAAAAAGACTAGATTAGGTCCTTCAATTAGCGCGATGAGGTAATAATTGACCTTCACTTCAAAGTCAGGACAACCGATGATGATTCCGGAGTTTTCAACACCTGCGACATCCCCAGGTAGTTACCGTCTAACAGCTTCTGTAATACAATATGCCTGGTATAATTTCAAGGTTAGATTTTCTGGTATATTTTTTAAGTTTTGCTCTGGCGTCTTTAGTTGTGAGGTGCCAATTGATTAGGATCGCTTTTTTTTTCAAATAGGTCTTTAATGTTTTACAAGTCACCATTTAGATACCAGTCTTTGTTTCAAGACCACTTTTTCCAGCACTTTAAGTTCTATTTCTGTTTTATTCAGCCAGGAGCCATGCTTTTGTGTATAAAAAAAGTCGATGCGCTTCAGGCTGTTTCTTGCCCGCTACGCGTCAAACACTTCATAAAGCGCCGCTTTGCGATGCAATGAAAGATTGTCCTGTGCCAATGAAATCTATTGGGCCAGAGGATACAGTTCTTCGGCAATAGAAGCAAACGCTCTTTCCCATTGGTTGAAGATTCTAAACCTAAATCAGAAAAGCTGAGCAACTGTATGGTTATTGAAGAGACCAACTGTAGAGACCTGAAGATTGGTATGCTTTATTCAGACTGCCGGACCACAGCATTGAAAAAAGTTGCAGCACATTCCCTGTTTAATCTTTGTTCAGATTGAACATAATAATTTAAACGATCTATTGCTTAACCAAATATGCGGGCAAAGTGGTTTTCCAGGTGATTGCGCATGCCATTGCGGAGCATCTCTGCCGAGCCGTGTTCAATAATATCAACCAGACCTTTATGCGAAACATACTTTTTGACGGAGACTTCTTTTTTCAAAAGTCCACTGCTGTGCACATAATCAAAAACCGGCAGCAGCATTTTCTGGAACTTTTTCAAAGTCTCATTACCAGAGATTTCGTACAGCTTGCCATGAAACTTGATTTCCTGCTCGATCTGAAACTGGTGGGTGGCTGAAATCTCGGGTTCGCTGGCAACAATAGTCTTAAGTTCTTCAATATCCTTGGGGGTTACCCGTTCCATGATAAAATCGGCCATGCCAATTTCCAGCACCAGGCGCAACTCAAAAACCTCGCGTAAGGTTTCGTTGTCCAGCGCCTGCGGTATCATTCTTTTTTCCAGCAGCGCCAGCAAGTCGGGACTGGTAATGACAGCGCCGCGGTGTTTTTTGGATTCTATCAGCCCGATCATCCGCAGCCGTAGTAAAGCTTCGCGTATTACCGTCCGGCTCACCCCAAGGGCGCTGGCCAGCTCCATTTCCTTAGGTATAGCATCGCCCACTTTAAAATTCTTCTGGATAAACAATTCAATCAGGCTGGTTTCTACCTTATCTACCAGGGAACTGGTGTCTATCATTTTTATTTTATCAATTACGCTGAGGCTTTCCATTTATGTATGACATATTGATAATGAATATGCTAAAGATCCCCGCAAATATAAATGTAATATGACTTTTTAAAGAAGCTTTCTTTTTTAACAAATTATTTGTTGGTTAATTAATTATTACTTTAACTTTATTATGTCATACATAATACGTTATAAAAAGTCATTATGAGAAAAAAAACTGCTTGCCTGCACTTTTTGTACCTACTTGCAGGGCTTATGCTATGGGTTTCGACCCAGGCTCAAACCAAACCGGTCTCCGGTTCCGTAATTAGCCAAACAGATGGCGCGCCGCTATCAGGCGTTAGTATTACTTTAAAAGGAAAAACCGCCGGTGCCCAAACCGACGCCAATGGCAATTTTACCATTCAGGCAGCACCGGAAGATGTGCTGATATTTAGCTACCTGGGTTATGATACCAAAGAAATTACTGTCAGGGCTCAAACCACCATAT
>JAEWAC010000411.1 GCA_023391895.1 Bacteroidota bacterium | reverse complement strand
TACCTGGTCAAAGGCATTGCAAAAGACAAGGCCAAAATAATTGTTTGCACCCATAACTTTCATGGCCGCACCACTACGGTAATATCTTTTAGTTCTGACCCTACTGCTTACGACAACTTTGGTCCTTACATGCCGGGTTTTGTGCCAATACCTTATAACGACTTGGAAGCATTGAAAGCAGCCTTAGCCGACGAAACCGTTGCCGGTTTTCTGGTAGAACCCATACAGGGCGAAGCCGGTGTGGTAGTTCCCGATGATGGGTATTTAAAAGAAGCCAAAGCTTTGTGCGAAAGCGCTAATGTATTATTTATGGCCGACGAAATACAAACCGGCTTGTGTCGTACCGGAAGGCTGCTGGCCAGCGACCACGAAGAGGTACGGCCCGATATACTGATACTGGGAAAAGCCCTGAGCGGTGGCACCCTGCCGGTAAGTGCCGTGCTGGCTGATGATGAAATCATGCTCACCATTAAACCGGGGGAACACGGCTCCACCTATGGCGGCAACCCGCTGGCCTGCAAAGTAGCCATTGCTTCTTTACAAGTGTTGCAGGATGAAAAGCTGGCCGAAAATGCCGAAAAGATGGGCGTCTTTTTCCGGGAGGCCTTAAGCAAGCTCCAGTCGCCCTACCTGAAACTGGTACGGGGCAAAGGTCTGCTGAACGCCATTGTGATTGAACACAGCGACAAAGAAGCCGCCTGGAAATTGTGCCTGGCCATGAAGGAAAACGGACTGCTGGCCAAGCCTACCCATGGCGATAAAATACGGCTGGCGCCGCCACTGGTCATTACCGAAAGCCAGTTGCAGGAGTGTATCGACATTATTCAACAATCACTGTCCAGCCTGGATTGAATGTAACGTATGCTGCAGCAGCCAACCGGCTTAGGTATCGGTTGGTTCGTCTGCTTCTTCCGGCTCTTTTACTTTTTGCATGCCCAGGGTTACCAGCAGCAGTATGGAAAATACGATGTAGATGTAAAAAGCAGGTTGCCGTTGCGGACATTCGCCGCCTTCGCAGGCCGATAGCAAAATAAAGTTGCGCAGGGCCCAGCCCATGTTAAAAGCAGCCACAAACAGGTTGACCCGTACGGCCCATGACTTGCGAGCAATACTCAAGAGCAGGAAAATAATAATAAAAAGAAGGTTCAGGTAGCCGGGCTTACCATAACGGGTACCTTCGGCACTGATACCACTGATAACAATGTTTTTAGTTTCAATTACGACCCAAGGGAAAAAGCAGGATGCCATAAAGATCAGTGCCGCAGCAACGGGCAGCCATTTGGTTGTACGCATAGGCGCGAAGATACTACTTGCCATACCATTGCCGAAAGGCGGACCGCAGGAAATACACTTGTATGCTGTAAGGAAAGTGAAGAAGGCAAAAGGGAAAATGAAAAAGTAAAAATGAAAAGCCGTTCCCTGTTTGAGGATTTCATTTTAAGAAAAAGAAGGTTCAGGCAAAAAATAAATTAGTGGTTTATATTAATGAAAGAGTAAGAATGATGCTTTGTTTTTGTTGAACAAAGACAACTCCTGTAGAACTGCAGCCGACCAGCATGGATAAATTTGTATTTGTTTAAGACGGGAGATGCGTATGGGTTTTTGAAAAACATTAGGCATAAACGACAACGGCCATCCTGTGAAGATGGCCGTTGTTATAAAATGTGTTGGATAATTACAGTTTGATACCGACGGTAAAACTTAATACCCGGTACTTGTTGTTATTGTTGGCGGAGCTGTTGGTGCCGGAAGGAATTTTGGCCAGACCATAGCCATAATTCACACCTAACACCACGGTTTTGCCTTCAATACCGGCCGTACCGTTCAGGCCATAGTCAAACCGTTTTACTTTGGCAAAGCCGGCGCCTTCTTCAGTATTGGGCGTGGTGGGGTCGTCGTTGGAATAATCAATGTCACGTTCTCCATTGATGACAAAACCACCAATTTTACCTTCCAGCTTGGTTTTACCGGCCACACCTACACCCAGGTAAGGACCGGCACCCACAAAAAACTTGGTGGCGCCCATGGGCACTTTAAAAACAAAGTTGGCGGGCACTTCGATGTAGTAAGGATTAAACGTTTCTTTTTTGTAATTCAAAGAACTGGCATCGCCTTTTTGGGTTTTGGAGCCTTTACCAGTAAATAATACACCCGGCTGAAAAGAAAACACCTCTCCTACCAGCGGAAAATCGCCTACCACACCCACCTGGAAACTGGTGATCATATTAGCGTCATCCACCTTACCATCATTGGTTACCGAAATATTGGCCATATTAACACCAGCCTTTAATTGCGCACTGGATTCCTGGGCGTTTGCAGCGGTAGCCGTTAACAAGCAGGCACCTGCACAGAAAGAAAAAAATTTCGTCTTCATACTTGCTCTTGGTTTTGTTTGCTTCTTCTGACAACCAGCCGGCCAGAAGGTTTAATGAATTTTTTGAGGCAGCAAAAATAATGGAACGACCTATGGAATTTTGAAGAAATTAAAAATTTAAAAGGAAATATGAAAAAAGAGAGATGTATGGGTTTTTGGATCGCGGATTACACGGATTTTAAAAGGATTTCGCAGATGGGTTAGAGCCTATGGAGTTTTGAAGAACTTGATTGTTGATTGGTTGAATGGTTGAGAAGTTGAGTGGTTGAGGGGTTGAGTGTTGCGTATGGGTTTTTGAAGAAGATTACCCGGCTTTTATATTATAATGTGGTTTGCTACTACACATGCCTCTTACCTGTCATGCCGAACTTGTTTCGGCATCTCCCCCTCAAACTTGCTTATTGAAACCAATCTGCTGCCAAATCTTTGAACTCGGGATTTTCCTGACGGACCAGGTTCATTTTCCATGGCCGATGCCAATCCTTTAACTGTTTTTCTCTTTCTATAGTTTTTTGAATATGCTGGTAATCTTCGTAGTAAAGCAGATAAAAGAATTTGTACTTTTTCGCAAACACTCCACCTTCTCCGTTTTTGTGCTGCCACACCCTGCTTTCCAAGTCAGAGGTAACACCAACATAAAAAACACTGTGGTGCAGGTTGCTCATAATGTATACGGAATAGCTGACTAACCTTGTCATGCTCTAAAATAAACAAAAGGAGATGCCGAAACAAGTTCGGCATGACAAGCAAGAGACATGTATAATAGCAGCCCCTCATCAAGTAGAAGGTACCAAAGCGTGAACTGCTTCAAAACCCCATGCGCCTCTCTTTTTCCCTTTTTCATTTTAAATTTTACATTCCTTCAAAACCCCATACGCACTTAACCATCTGCGAAATCCTTTCTTAAAATCCGTGTAATCCGCGATCCAACTTGTGAACAAGTGAACTCTTGAACTTTTTACCTTAAACGTTAAACTCTCCAACACAAAGAACCCCATTCCGGGGAAATGGGGTTCTTTTGAAATTCTTTAACAAGATGGCTTCAACCCGAATACTTGGGAGCATACTTTCCGGCCAGGATACCAGGTTTTTCCCGGAAAGATTAACGGGTAAGGTAGGAAAAGGATTTCCAACGCTTAAAAGCAAACAAGCTTGAACCGCTAATGTAAGGGAAAAAATTATTCGAGTCAATGATTCCTGTTATAAAATCAGGAAAGGATTGTCATGGTCAAAGCCACCTTTGTTTTTGCTCTTATTGTTACCTTTTAGCCGCCGACGCCTGAACCAGTTGATCATTTTCATCCACATAGCATTTGATTTTGAGGTGAACAAATAAGATACGGGCATTTGCTGCTGCAAAAACCCTTCCATTACACCTGTAAATCAAGAAAATAAAATATTAAAATGAAAACGGGCCAACGACCAAAGGCACCAAATCCTCCAGAGGACTTTATTTTTCGGAAGCCGCCGGTATAATGGAGATACTGCCATCTCGCTCCAGTACGGCGTACTTGATTTGATCCATCCGCTCCAGCCCGTGGATCAGCCGGGCCGCTTCCAGTACGTCTTCCTCGTCCACCCGGGTTTTGCTCATGCGCTTTTTAAGCGGTTGGCCGTTATCCACAATCACAATGGGAGCCCCATCCACCAGGCGGTCAAAAAACCGGAACTTTTCTTTCAGCAGGGAAAACAGCAGGTCCATACCAATCAGGGTGCAGACCATGATAAAACAGGACATCAGGGAGTAATCTTCTCCAATCAGGGCATCGCTGGTAGTTTCGCTGATGATGATCAGCAATACAAGATCAAAGGTGGTGACCTCTTTCATGCTCTTTTTACCCAGCAGCCTGAAAATGATCAGGACAAACAGGTATACAGATGCGCCACGAATAACTGGATTCATAATTAGGGGTATATAAATTGTGATAAATTAAAAGTGTTATTGTTGACCATAACCTTTCCCTCAAGTTGCCCTACCTGCTGGGGAACCAGGTAAAATACCAGGTGCATGGGTGCGTTACCTTCAAAAACATAGTGCACCTGGTCGCCTTGTATCTTATTTTCTTTGGGCTCCGGCAAGATGGATTCAATCCGGAAGTTTTTTAAATAACTATTAGGAAAAGCAACGATGGTTTGGTTGCCGGTGCTTTGGTTCACGTCTATTACCATTTCCATGGTGGCCTCATGGCGAAAAAACTGCTCGTACTCTACGGAGGCCGGCGGCGCCGACACTGTTTTTTTGCTGAAAAAACCTTCGCCAAACAGCCCCAGGGCCGCCACGGCCACAAAGGCAAACAGCAACCACCAGCCAATGCGTTGTACCACCCAGCTGCGCTCTTGCAAGGGTAAACTTTCGTCAATTTCCAGTTGCGGCTTGATGACTTCTATGGAATGCGTGGGACCAGCCATTTTGTTTACTCTTTTGATTAACAATCCAACAGTTCAATGAACAGTATGCAAAAGCATTGCCATTAAAAACGCCATAAGGTGTTACAGTCCTTCCTCCCTCGGGGATGTGCAAAAGCTGTGAATGACGGCCTTTAAATTGAATTACAACCTTTTGCCGAATGCTGATATGGGGTTTTTAAGAAGAGGCGGCCCAATGCATTTTTTAAAAAGCAACCCACGCATATCAATAGCAATTGGTTGATGAAAAATACCCCACCCTTCCCTTTGCTTTCACCGCCCTCAATCAGGTTAATTGCCCATGCGTCTACTTTTTACTTTACTTACCTTTATACCTGTAAACGAACCAGCTTAATATAATGAACAATAATAATAGTGCTTCTGAAGCAAAAAATAATAAAGAACAAAAAGCGGTACCGGTAGTAGCCATTGGCGGATCGGCCGGGGCTTTAGAGGCCATGAAAGACCTCCTGAAACACCTGTCACCCGATACGGGCATGGCCTATGTGTACATACAGCACCTGTCGCCGGATTTTGAAAGCAACCTTACGGCTATTTTGGGCAGGGTTACCAAAATGGAAGTGCAGGAAGCCCGACATAGATTACCGGTACAGCCCAACAAAGTATACATCATACCGACCGACCAGGACATGAGCATTGATGATGGCCATCTGATCCTCAACCAGCGTACTTCACCGCCGGCTATCCACATGCCCATCGACCAGTTTTTTTCATCCCTGGCCGAAAGACAAAAAGAAGCTTCCATCGGCATCCTCCTGTCCGGTATGTCCAACGACGGTACCCTGGGGCTCAAAGCCATCCGGGCGGCCAGTGGCGTTACCATCGTACAGGATGATACGGCAGCTTATCAAAGCATGCCCAAGTCGGCCATTGCACATAACGTGGTAGACCTGGTATTGCCGCCGGAAAGCATCGCCACCGAATTAGAGCGGTTTGGCAAAAAAATTGAGCTGATGGAAAGCATTGCGGTGGAAAGGCAGGAAGAGGAGATCAGTACGGCCGACGAAGAACTGAAAAGCATTATCCAGATATTAAAAAAGTCAGTAGGTGTAGATTTTACCCATTATAAAATGAACACCTTCAAGCGACGCATTATCCGGCGCATGCTGCTGCACAAGCAGGAAACCCTGACCGATTACCTGCGCTACCTGAGGCAAAATGCCGCCGAGGTGGATCAGTTGTACCAGGACCTGCTGATCAACGTAACTACTTTTTTCAGGGACCCGGAATCCATAGCTTTTTTAAAAGAAGCTATACTGCCCCGCATTTTAGACGGACGGTCGCCCAATAACCCGGTGCGCATCTGGGTACCAGCCTGTGCTACCGGCGAGGAAGCCTACTCGCTGGCCATTATTATTGTAGACCTGCTGGGCGACCAGGCCACTAACATTCCCATTCAAATATTTGCTACCGACCTGAGCGAACTGGCCATCAGCAAAGCCCGGGTGGGTGTGTATACCCAAAACGAGCTCTCCACGGTACCGCCTCAATACATGCAGCGCTTTTTTACCAAAATTGACGGTGCTTACCGGGTAGCCAAGCACATACGCGACCTGTGCGTATTTGCCCCGCATAATGTTTTTAAAGATCCGCCCTTTTACCGGCTGGATATGGTAAGCTGCTGCAACCTGATGATCTACCTGGACCAGGTGCTGCAAAAAAAGGTGCTGACCACTTTTCATTACGCTTTAAACAAAGGCTGCTATCTGGTATTGGGCAAATCAGAGTCCATTGGCGCCGCCCCGCAGTTTTTTTCGCAGGTAGAAAAAAAACACAAGGTATACACCAAAAAGGAAGTGGCCCAGCGCGGCTTTTTTGAAATGCAGTACCGGCACCCCGAAATTGACCGCACCGACCGGACCGAAAGCCACAAACCGGTTAAAAAAGAAATTGGCCACCTGAATGAACTGGAAAAAACGGTGGATGACATTCTGCTGTCCAGGTACGTACCGGCTTGCGTTGTGGTCAATGAAGACCTGGAGATACAGCAGTTTAAAGGCTCTACCGGCCTGTACCTGGAGCCGGCGCCCGGCAAAGCCAGCCTGAACCTGCTGAAAATGGCCAAGGCAGGCCTCACCTTTGACCTGCGCAACATCATCCATAAAGCCGCCCGCTCCTCCGAGGTGGTGAAAAAGAAAGGCATAGAAGTAAAATGGGGCGATAAAGTGCAATATATCAATATAGAAGTGGTGCCCCTGCGTACCCTTACCGAGGAAAAGCATTTTATGGTGATTTTTGAGCAGACGCCTGCCCCTGGAACAACCGATACCAAAAGCTCTGCTTCTAAAGACGCCCAGGTTAAAAAGCTGCAGGAAGAACTGATGACCGTAAAAGAAGACATGCAGGCCATTATTGAAGAACAGCAATCCAGCAACGAGGAACTGCAGTCGGCCAATGAAGAAATTGTGTCGGCCAACGAGGAACTGCAAAGCATTAACGAAGAACTGGAAACCTCCAAAGAAGAACTGGAGTCGGCCAACGAAGAGCTGATGACCATTAATGCCGAGCTTCAAATGCGCAATGAGCAACTGGCAGAAGCCTACGACTATGCCGAGGCCCTGTTTGATACGGTGCGCAAATCGGTGCTGCTGCTGGATAAAGACCTGCGTGTAAAAACGGCCAACCAGGCTTTTTACCACGCCTTTCAGCTGCGGGAAGACGAAACCGAAGGCATACTGATCTACGAGCTGGACAACCGGCACTGGGACATTCCCCAGTTAAGGCAGATGCTGGAAGACCTGTTGCGGAACAATGCGCCCGTTCATGGGCTGGAGATCAACTACCAGTTTCACAAAATTGGCGAAAGAACCATTGTGTTCAATGCCGCTAAAGTAACCCAGAAGGTAAACCGGCAGCAGGTGATCATCCTAACCATTGACGATGTAACCGAACAACGGCAGGTACAAAAAAAGATGAATGAAAAAGACGCCCTGCTGCAGGCTATAGGGGAAAATATGACGGTTATGCTGTGGGCCAACGGAACCGATAAAAAGCGGCACTTTTTTAATAAACAGTGGCTGGACTTTACCGGCCGGCCGCTGGAAGAGGAGCTCAACGACGGCTGGCTTAATACCCTGCATAAAGAAGACCTGAACCGGTATTTAAAAACCTTCAACACCAGCTTTGAAGAAAGGAAGCCTTATACCACGGAATACCGACTGTTGGATAAAAATGGCGCTTATCAGTTGATCAAAGAGGAAGGCCGGCCTGTATTTACAGCCGAAGCTATTTTTTCCGGCTTTACCGGATCGTGCAGCCCGGTTACTTAAAAGCCAACGTTTTATGCGGACAACGACTGGTCACTGTTGTTTTCCGTATCATACAGCAGTTGCTTCAGCTTGTTAATGTGCAGGCGCAATTCGTTGGTGCGCTGCCTGTAGGAGGAGGCAATGGAAACCAGTCCTTTCTTTTGATAATCTTCGGTTAGCTTCTGCATTAGCGATTTGCGTTCTTCCATAATGCGCAGGGCCACCCAGAGGGTGTTTTCCAGTTGCTCGGCCTGCCTGATGATCAGGTCCGGTTCATTATAGGAGTGTCCTATCTGGCAGCGGTAACGGGCTATTTTGTCTTTATCATGCAGGTACCACAAGCGGCCGTTGCAGTCCGGGCAGGTAAACAAGCTTTCCTCCCCCAGGTCCATCACGGCTTCGTTGCCGGTGGCTACCCGTTCCGCAATCTCGGCTTCCTGCAGCAGGTCGGGCGGAATGTCTACGATAACCGGTTCAAAATGCTGTACAATGTCGGCAATGGCCTTTCCCATGGCGGCTACCGGTAAGGTATGGTCCACAACAATTGCTTCCAGTACGGAGAGCGGCATATCGGGGTGTTCGGCTTCGTTGGGGTCCTGTACCATGGTTATGCCTCCACAGCGCTTGATAGCGCTCATGCCGGCCGTGCCGTCGTTCAGCAGGCCGGTCAATATAATGCCAATAACATGGGAATTATAAGAAGTGGCTGCCGTTCGGAATAATACATCAATAGAAGGCCGCCAGCGGTTTTCCTCCGGCCCGAAGCCCAGCACTATTTTGCCTTTTTTTACCACCAGGTGCCGGTTGGAGGGCGCCAGGTAAATATGATCTTTTTGAATGGGCTCTCCATCAACGGCAATGAGGCAGTTGAGCTCCGTAACGGATTTTAACCGATAAAGTAAAAAGTCCGGAAAAACGGTCCTGGAAAGGTGCTGTACAATAAAAATAGCCGCATCCAGCCCGGGCTTTATATGGGTGATTAACTCTGTAATGGCATTGACCCCGCCTGCAGAAGCGCCCACCACGATAATAAACTTCGGCTGATTGTTCATGTTAATAGAAATGCAGAAAATCCTGTGCCACGAATGCAACAGTATCCGGCAGCCCGTTTTCGGGAATGACAGCTTTACTTTAACTAAAATGCACCCCTTTCAGGAACCGGGTCCACCTTATTTTCTTTAAATGTCCATAGCAGGACGGAAGTTCTTTAAAAACCCATATGGGCGTTGGTACTTTGGTAAGGGCCACGAGGTTGTATTTTCAACACTGCTACAACCGCACGGTTATTTTTCACGGCCAGGTGCGTTGGTAGACCAATCCTTTGGCCGAGTCCCCCCCCCCACTTTTTGTTCTGCCAGCTTTTGCTCAGTGATGTCCTGTACGTTGCTGACATAATGCGTGGGCTGGCCGGCTGCATTGCGCTTGAATACTTTGCCCCGGGACCGGTACCAGGTCACCCCGTCTCCTTTAAGTGTGCGGTAGTCCAGCACCTTTATGTCGTTGTCCGATGCGGTTTTAAAGCTTTCTATATAGTCGGCCAGCTTTTGCCGGTCGTCGGGATGTGCCCGGGCCAAAATACCGGCATAGTCCAGCTGCAGCGTTTCTTCATAGCGCTCCTGGTCTTCCCGGTAGACACTGCGGTTAACGAACTCCACTTTTTGGGTCAGCAGGTTGATCACCATAATAAAGTCCGGCGTGGCATCCATAATGCTTTCCAGAAAAAACTTGCTTTCCTGGAGGGCGGCTTCGGCTTCTTTTAACCGCCGGTGTTCCTGCTGCTGTTTTTCCCGTATTTCTTTTATTTCCTGATGTCATAACAAACCACCATCACGCCTGCATCAGAGGGGGCAATGGAAGCCAGCATCCACCTTCCATTGGGCAATTGAAACTCCTGCCGCACATTGCACTTGTTTTCCACGGCTTCCACTATGGCATTGTAAAAAGGCGTATGCATGATCTGCGGAAATACCTCCAGCAGTTCGTTACCGATTACGTCTTTTTTTTGCCGGCGCCATAGCTGTAAAGCCAGATCGTTTACATACTGCACCCGCCATTGCAGGTCAATTTCAAAAAAAGCTTCGTGTAAACTTTGTAAAATACCTTCTGCCCTTTTTTGATGCTGGTACAGCTGGCGTTCGTGGGTTACATCGTGCATCATCCACAATACGGCAAACACCTCTCCATTATCGTTCTTCAGCGGCACCAGGGTGGTTTCAAGAAAAGTACCGGGTTTGTTGGCGGCTTCCTGTATGGGTATTTGAACGGTTTCACCCTTTAGTGCCTTTTTAAAATCCTCATAGGTAGGGGCCGTTTTAAAACCCGGAAAAACATCCAGTATGTTTTTACCCACCACCTCTTGCTGCTGCAGCCCGTAATACGCTACACACCTGGAGTTCCAGTACAGGTAATTCATGTTTTTATCCAGTACAATAATGCAGTCAATGCTGCTTTCCACCAGGTTTTCGATAAAGTGCAGCCGGCTGGACAGTTGCTCCTGCAGGTGCACCTGCTGCGTTACATTGTGCCAGATGTGCATCGCGGCTGTTATGTCTCCCAGCTCGTTTTTGAGGGGTACGGCATAATGGTCGTATAGTCCCTTCCGCAGCTGGTCCTGCTCCTGCGGTACCTCTATGGTTTGTCCCTGGAGTGCTTTTTCAAAAACCGATACGATTTCCGGTGCTTTTAACTGCGGCAGCACATCAAATATGTGCTGGCCGATGGCTTTTTCCTTACTAAGGCCAAACCGCTTTTCGCACTGGGTATTCCAGCTGATAATGATATTGGCCGTATCGGTTACACACAACTGGTCCTGTATGGTATCGCTCAACTGCTCTATAAACTGTACCCGCTCCACCAGGTGCTGGTTCAGCAGGTATTGGTCCGTCGTGTCCTGCAGCAGCCCCAGCAAGTATTTGCTATTTTCCTGGCGCAGCAGCTTAAAGGAAGCCTTCATGAATTTTACAACACCTTTCTGGATGAGGCGCACCTGGAATTCATTATCTGCTTCATTTTCATATATATGATCCACCTGGGTTTTAAAATAATAGCGGTCATCGGGATGAATAAATGACATCAGCCGTTTCTGGGTCAGCTCCACGCCGCCGGATTTGAGCCCCAACAACAGATACAGGCTGTCGCTCCATTTTACCTCGCCGTTTTCCATGTTCATTAACCAACTGCCCATACCGGCAATTTTTTCGGCACTGCTGTGGGCAAAGTTTTGCAGCTGTAACGCCCATTTCTGCTCCTGCAGCAGCAGCTCCAATTGTTTTTCCTCGGTGATATCTTTTAAAATCCCCATCATCATTACTTCCTTATCGGCATTGATAAACACCTTGCCTTTTTGCCTAAGGTGCCTGATCTCGCCGCTTTTGCGGATGATGCGGAATTCCAGATCCCCGCCCACATGCTCCCTGAAAATTTTTTGCTGGGCTTCCTGCACCCGTTCCTTGTCTTCGGGGTGTGTCAAGTCTTTAAAAAAGCTAATGCTGGCCGGTACGCTTTGGGGCTTCAGCCCGTAAATGCGGTATACGTTGTCGCTATAGGTTGTTTTGCGGGTATATAAATTCACCAGCCACCGGCCGGCAGCGGAGGCTTCTTCCAGGTATTGCAGGGACTGCTCTTTCAGGAAAGCGCCCTGCTCCGCATCCTCAAACATTTTTTCCAGCTGCCTTTCTTCGGTCACGTCTTTGATAAACCCGTATAAAATGCCGGCACCCTGGGCCGCGTACGTCCAGCTGGTAATGTATTGTAAAAAGCGCACCTGCTGATCGTTGCGTACAATGCGGTACTCCAGGTGCAGCGGTACCTGCTCCTTAAAGGCCCTGTCAAAGGCATCGGCAAAAATGGCACTGTCGTCCGGGTGAATAAACCCACTGAACGTATTGACATGGGCATTTAAAGACTGGGGCGGCAGGCCATGCATACGGTACACCTGGTCGGAGTAAAAGGCTTCGTTGGTAGCGGTATGATAAGCCCAGGTACCCATGTCGGTAAAACGTTCTGCCAGTTCGCACACCTGCACCCGCAGCTCCTGCCTGGCCAGTTTTTCTTCATTCTGCTTTTCAGCGGCGGCTTGTTCTGCCTGGTGGTTATACAGGTTGTCGTACCCCTCCAGCCGTGCTATATCTGTAATGCCGTAGCATTCAACAGTCTTTACCTGGCCTCCGGTTGTAATAACCCGGTACGAGA
>JAEWAC010000421.1 GCA_023391895.1 Bacteroidota bacterium | reverse complement strand
ATGCACTTCAGTGTTCGTTTTGATGGGTTTGCCGGTATGATTGAAGAGCCATGCCCAGCAACAGTACGGGATTCCTGCTCCCATCCGGGCAGCGGTAGGTGGATAGTCGTTTATTATTTGCTGATCGTTATACCCCATACATAAACGTTTGTGGCAGAAGGAAGCATAGACCATGCAACGGATATCAATGGAACTCCGTCTTATGCAGGATGGTTCTGTCAGGAGTAGAGGTTTAATGGAATTTCATATGCTGGTTCTTTACGGTGAACAAGAAGTTGCCGTGGCGGACAGATGCCAATACATCTACTCTTTTACGAATTGCTTCAAAAACAGAAGATTCGTTAAGTACAATAAAGTTTGCAGGTTTATTTTTTTCTAACCCATATTGATCTTCCAGCATCATGGTCTTTACACCATTGTATGTAATCAAATCAAAGGCCGTTTTCAATTCCCCGTAAGATGCAACCTGAGTTAATTGAATGCCATTGTCGAGGATATCACTGGAATGCCAAACCGATTTTTCGCTCTTTTAGTTTTTCAGATATCTCGGTAAGAATCAGCGGATCATCGATGGTAGAAGGCGTGGCATAGCCAACACCGTCGGCAATATGACAGATGATCTTGCGAAGGATTTTACCGGAACGTGTTTTGGGTAATCGCTTTACTATGGCGGCATTTCTAAAACAGGCCAGCGAGCCGATGTTGGTTTTGATCATCTCCACAAGTTCTTCTTCCAACTGTTGCTCTTCTATGTAGGTGCCATCCTTCAGCAATACCAAGGCAACGGGACGCTGACCCCGCAATTCATCTGCAATACCTACCACGGCACATTCGGCCACAGCCCCATGCATGGCCACCAGTTCTTCCATTTCGCCCGTACTTAGGCGATGACCCGAAACGTTGATCACATCATCAATGCGCCCCATGATGTAGAAGTAGCCATCGCTGTCCTTATAACCACCGTCCCCCGTTAAGTAAAAGCCTGGGAAACGCTCCAGGTAACCTTTGCGGAAGCGTTCATCGTTTTTCCATAAGGAGGGAAGGCAGCCCGGTGGCATGGGCAATTGTACCACTACTGTTCCTTCCTTATTGGCTTCCTGTGGTTGGCCCTCCTCGGTCATAATTTGTATGTCATAGCCACACACCGGCAACCCTGCCGAGCCGGCCTTAGCGGGCAGGGATTCTACACCGGTCATGATGCCCAGCATGGGCCAGCCGCTTTCAGTTTGCCACCAGTGGTCAATAACTGGGCGCTGCAGCAAATCTTTTATCCAGTAGTAAGTAGGAGGGTCGCAACGCTCGCCTGCCAGGAATAATGTATCAAAATGGCTTAGATCGTATTGCTTCAATAAAAGGCCCTGCGGATCTTCTTTTTTGATGGCACGGATGGCCGTAGGTGCGGTAAACAAGCTTCTCACTTTATGTTGTTCGATTACCCGCCAGTAGGCGCCCGCATCAGGTGTCCGCACCGGCTTGCCTTCATACATAACGCTGGTGCATCCGTGGAGCAATGGTCCGTAGATCATGTAGGAGTGACCCACGGTCCAGCCAATATCGCTGGCGGCCCAAAACACATCTCCCGGATCCATGTTGTAGAAATACTGCATGCTGAACTTCAGCGCAGTAGCATAGCCACCATTATCCCTGATGACACCTTTGGGTTTTCCGGTGGTGCCCGAAGTGTAAATGATGTACAAAGGATCGGTTGACAACAATGGCAGGCAATCAACAGCCTTGCCTTGTTCAAGTACTTGGGAAAAATCCAGTTCATTCTTACCGTTTAGCACATCGTAGTCTGGGCGGCGCTGGAAATAAATGGTATAAGCAGGCTTGTGCTGTGCCCGTTTGATGGCTTCATCCACCAATGGTTTATAGGGAATCTCCCGGTTGAACTCAATGCCGAAGGAAGCCGAGATGATTACCTTAGGCTGGGCATCGTCAATGCGAATGCTCAATTCGTGCGGGGCAAAGCCACCAAACACCACCGAGTGAATGGCCCCGATGCGTGCACAGGCCAGCATGGCAATGGCCGCCTGTGGTATCACCGGCATATAGATCACCACAGTATCTCCCCTGCCAACACCCAGGTTTTGCAAACCGCCGGCAAACTGGGCCACGGCTTGTTTCAAAGCGGAGTACGTGTAGGTATTAACAACACCGGTAACGGGCGAGTCGTAGATCAAGGCGGTTTGTTCTCCTCTTCCCTGTTCTATCTGATAGTCTAAACACAGGTAGCACGTATTCATTTCACCGTCCGAAAACCAGCGGTAAAACCCCTGGTCGTTCTTGCTTAATATGTTGGCAGGTGCCTTATACCAGTTAAGCAGGCGGGCCTGCTCAGCCCAAAAGGCCTCTTTCTCCTGTATGCTGTATTGGTAAAAATCTTTGTAGTTCATGGCTGCAATCTCTATATAAGGTAAGCAAAAGGAAAGAGAATAAAAATGATATAGTTCCCTGGTGTTGATCCAGGAGGAAACGCACGACAAGGCATTTCATTCTATGTGATTTTCATCTTACTGCCATGCGATGTTTGTATGGACGGTGTAGATTGCGGAACTTTGAGGGCGTAATTTGTAATCAGGGGCCGCGCCGTTATGGAGCCCCAAAGGAAGCATTCCAGCCTAAACTACAAAAGTCCAATGCAGTATGGAATCCACTACTTTATTCTTTAACCAGGCTAGTCGACGGTCCATTAAAACCGGTACACCTCATTATTCTGCAAAAGCAGAAAGTAGTTGAGCTGCATCAGAAAATACATAACTTCATGTGCTGGTTGAATCAACCTGAAACACCCTATTTCCTCTACTTTATTCCGACCCTTGTTTCGGGAAAACCTCAATTAAATGTAGTTATCAACTTAATTAAGAGCGAATAGCGGGGAACTTGACACTTGCATATTAGACATTGTTACAATCGACTGTATCGAAGGCAAAGCAGTAGCATCAACCATCAACAACCAGAGTACTTTAAGAAATAATGTCTTTGTTCCTACCGTTGAAATCACGATCATCATGCTTACGAAATTAATATCATAAAATAAATCGTCAATTATGCATTTAGCAACAAAGGAGCTCACCAAATCGGGAAAAGAACAGCTCTCTAAACTCCAGGAGATTGTTCAAAAGTCCATTAACGAAGAAAAGCTCGTCGTTGACAATCTTTTAAATGAACCGAAAGAAATCTTAACAAGGGGTCAAAGCATATCCGATAAGGTAGCAAGATTCGGAGGAAGCTGGAGTTTTATCATTTCTTTCTCTGCTCTTCTTTTTGTATGGATTTTATTTAATTCATACGCTGCAAACAAATTTGATCCTTATCCTTTTATCCTGATGAACCTGGTTTTGTCTACCATTGCCGCTTTACAGGCCCCGGTTATCATGATGAGCCAAAACCGTAAGGAAGAAAGAGATAGAAAAAGAAATGAAAATGATTACATGATTAATCTAAAAGCAGAATTGCAGGTGCGAAGCCTGCATCAGAAAATTGATTTAATGCAGAAGGAACAAATGAAAGTTTTGTATGAAACGCAGGCAAAACAACTGGAACTTCTTGATAAAATAGAAAAGGCGCTTCAAAAAACAGAATAAGGCGTTAGCATTTTAGACCCTGTTTCTGTGGGGTGGTCAAAGTAATATTAGAAGTTATTATTTCAAATGTTGAAGACCAAGGGTATTTGAAAGAGGCAAGCAAACAGGCAATTTGGTGTGACATACTTAAGGTGAGTAAGGTTAATAGAAGATCCCATTTCAACAGGCTGTATTTGGATAAAACCTGCCTGTGATTTATACATTTTCAAAAAAGAGACTGACGTTCAAAATCAATGATTACTGTTGTGCACCGGGCATTAATTTTACCAAAATACGTTTTGTCATCCCGGGCTGAGCGAAGGAGCTGAGGTTTCATTTACAGGCATACTGACAAAATTGTACAAGAAGGTACTTGTGGTTCAGATCTTTGGGGAGGTGGGCCTCTCTTTTTATTGCTTGATGATTTACGTTGAGTCAGCTTTTGCAGATTTACAAAGATCTGAGTTTGATCAATGTACTTTCCCCGTCCCCAAGCCAAAGTTCTCCTCCCTTTATTTCCCACCTTGTGGATTTTGATAAAGCATCCAAAAACTTAGTTTCCAGTACTGCCGCAGTTTCATTGGGACATGCCATTTTGGTTTGGGCGTCGGGTGAAAACCTGACGGTTTGATGTTTGCCTGCTACAAAACCTGCAGACAATCGGTTGCAACCCGTGCTGCCAGATATCTTGCCTGGTGTAAATTCAAAAATGGAATTAGCCGTTTGGGGTACTTGTTGGCCCTGAATCTCTGCCAATTCCCATTTTTTCCTGAACAGGGCTTCTGTTTGCGATGTTAATTGTTTGGTGTTACTGCAATCGTTGAGAAAAAATAAAGATGCTAAAATTGCCATTGACCATAAACTCTTTTTCATAACAATTACATTGTGATAACTGATACTTTATTGTTACCGGATCAATGTTTTAATGAGGGAAGGATAATAATTAGAGATGTAAATTTTGATGGTTGTTTTGAAAAAAAGGACGGACTATCTTATGGGGAGTCTATCCATTCCTTTCTTAAAGATAGCGATTTTAACTTTTTGAGTTGTCAGCCACTGAAAAGCATTTTGATAGCTGCTATAACTCCTGCTTGGCATTTCGGGCCGATTTGGATGTGGCAATTACCACCTTTTCAAAAAACCATCTGAGTGGTACAGCGTTATTTCAAGGTTATTATAAGCGGAAGTACATAAAAAATGGCATATTGAACAAAAAAGAAGTTATTGAAAAGTTGGGCGTAGTTTGGGAGTAATGCGGCTAACATGGGTGGCGGTTGCTCCAATCAAAAAGGATAGATTTAAGGACGATTTTTACTGAACAAAGGCTTTGAGCATGGCATATTAAGAACTTAGCCCTGGGCTGAGACCCTATACTTTATACTTACCTGTTCCAAACTACCTTTTCTCTTTGCTTTGAGTTGTACTACAAGCACATTTGTCTTATGCAATAGCAGCTGATGAGTAAATGTTTAGCACAGAGTTCCATATTGAATTTAGTACAAAGTTTATACAGAAGAAACACACGCTCCCGCTACTAAAAGCAAGCTATTTGCCGTTGTGCTTCAGGAGGGAAAAATCAAAAAGATAAAAATGCATTAAATTAGTTGTCTAACTCACTTTTATGCCGCATCAATACCTGGATATTATTGAGCGAGCTTATTCAGCCTTCAACGCGAGAGACATAGATGCCGCCACACAGTTGATGCACCCGGACGTTTGTTGGCCAAACGGGTGGGAGGGTGGATATGTAAACGGACAAAATGAAGTACGGGCCTATTGGACAAGACAGTGGAAAGCAATCAATCCTACCGTTAAACCCTTGACTGTTACCATAGCTGGGGACGGAAGGGTTGCAGTAGAGGTTCATCAGCTGGTTAGCGACTTGTCAGGTAATATACTATTTGACGGAAAGGTCCTGCATATTTATACTTTTGAGAATGGGCTTATAAAGCACATGGAGATTGTAAAGGCATAATCTGGAAGCAGTTCTGCTTTGTGCATCTGTCAGCGCAGCTAGTATTGCTAGGAATCTATTTGAAACAGCTAATAATGATGCACCAAAATCAGTGAACATGCCTTTTTAAACAGATGAATTTTATTTTTGTGTGCAGGATCTGGATACTAATGGGCTGATGAAGCGAATCGTAGATGCAAGTGGTCATCAGGCTGCACCCATCAATCAACTAAATCCGGTGAAAAAACCCTACACAATGGTCTACTTCCACGACCTGTTTGAAAATATCATAGAAATTACTGCCTAGCCCTTTGAAAGACTGAGTATGCCATGACGGCAAACCAGTAAAATATCAACTTTAAAACCAACTTAGTAAAGCATTTTCAACCTTTTAAAATCAGTCAATCATGCAAACAAATATTGGCGTTAAACAAGAGAACTTGAATGAAGTAGCTCATTCACTGAACCGACTTTTAGCAGACGAGCATGTGTTGTACATTAAAACAAGAAATGCTCACTGGAATGTAGAGGGCCCTGACTTTCTTACAAAGCACAGGTTCTTTGAAGAGCAATATGGTGAATTAGAAGATATTATTGATAATGTGGCAGAGCGTATCCGCACACTAGGACATTATGCTGAAGCTACCATGGCTAATTTTCTAAAGCAAACACACCTTACAGAAGAAACAAGAGAAAAAAATGATAGTACCGGGTTTATGAGATCTTTGATGGAAGATCATGAAGCGATTATTTTTCACTTGAGAGAAAATATAAACCGTTTCGCTGATGAATGGCATGACCTTGGGACAAGTGATTTTATAACAGGTCTAATGAAAAAACATGAGAAAATGGCCTGGATGATAAGAGCACATTTAAAATGAATTTAGAGAGTAGAAACAAGTCATTGCTACACGATATAATAAGATTTTCTAAATTCATTTAAAGGGAGAAGGAATTTGCTACAGTTTATAAGTTAAATACACTACTTATAATTCGGAATATAATTTCAAGTAACAGACTCTAAAAAATATCAGGCGCTTTTAAAGCTATCAATAAGGGGCGGGCTTCATTGCTGTTTAGGACAGGAAAGCAAATCCATGTCCTAAACAATTTTTTATTTGTCTGCATGTACGGTAACTTAAAAAAGAAGATTTACACAGCCCTAATTGCAATCTAAAATATTATACCCTGGACAGCCCTCATGCAATTTTATAATGTTTTATAGTGAATAAGTACCCTATTTATGTAGTATTAAACCGGGCGCATAAAAATTGTGCTTTGTCCGATAGTAATTTGCAGGCAGAGGCGTATTCATTGCTTTTTGCTTTATGCTGAATGTTTAATAGAAAAAAATCATTATTTCACAACTGGAAAAGATTTTAAGAGGAAGCATACAGGAATGTTGAAATAGGCTTTCATCAATCATGACAAATAAATGCGTGTGGATAAAAAAGATTGTGATACTATTGTTGTATGGGTT
>JAEWAC010000368.1 GCA_023391895.1 Bacteroidota bacterium | reverse complement strand
TTACAGTTTCTAAAAGACTATATTAACAACCCCTCTCCCGTGGGTTTTGAAAGCGCTGGACAGCGGTTGTGGCTGGATTATGTAAAGCCTTATGTAGATGAGTTTTTTACCGACCCCTATGGAACGGCGGTAGGTGTGGTGAATCCGGGCCAGCCCTTTAAAGTGGTGATAGAGGCGCATGCAGATGAAATCAGCTGGTTTGTCAACTATATCACCAACGAAGGGTTAATTTACCTGAAGCGCAACGGTGGTGTTGATCACCAGATCGCCCCCAGCCAGCGGGTGATCATACATGGCCGCAAAGGCGCGGTAAAAGCCGTGTTTGGATGGCCGGCCATTCATACCCGCATCAGCAGTACCGAAAAAGAACAGGCGCCTAAAGTAGAAAACCTGTTTTTAGACTGTGGTGCCCGCAGCCGCAAAGAGGTAGAAGACCTGGGTGTGCATGTAGGCAGTGTAGTCACTTACGTGGATGGCTTTGATGAGCTGGCCAACAACTATTTTATCGGCCGCGCTATGGACAACCGGATTGGTGGCTTTATGATTGCCGAAGTGGCCCGCCTGCTCCGTGAAAACAAAAAACAGCTGCCATACAGCTTATATGTAGTGAATGCTGTGCAGGAAGAAATTGGCCTGAGAGGAGCCGAAATGATTGCCCGCCGCATCAAGCCCGATGTAGCCATCATTACGGATGTAACCCACGACACCAACACCCCCATGATCAACAAGGTGATTGAAGGTGATACGTCTTGCGGCAAAGGACCTTCCCTCTCCTTTGGCCCTGCAGTGCACAACAAGTTATTGAACCTGGTGCAGGACATAGCCGAAACCCACAAGATCCCGGTACAATTAAGAACCGTTTCGCGTAGTACCGGCACTGACACCGATTCGTTTGCCTATGCCAACGACGGCTGTCCGTCGGTTTTGATTTCCATTCCGCTGCGTTATATGCACACCACCGTGGAAATGCTGCACCGGGATGATATTGAACAAACAGTACGGTTAATGTATGAAACCCTGTTAAACCTAACGCCTGAAACCAACTTGAGCTACTTTTAAATTTGTTTCCTATAACCACAGCGCCCGGCAGTTGCCGGGCGCTGTGGTTTTTAAAACTCTTTGGGGTAATTTCTTCAAAACCCCATATGGTATTTAGGCTGTTTCTACTCCTTTCGGCGGCTGGCGCTAAAAATGATATTGCTGGAGCCATCCCGCAGCAATAACTGATCTTCGCTGACGGCATAGGTACTCACCGTTTGCTGCAGCAACCGGAGCAGTGCACTCTCCTGCTCCAGCTTATCACAAGCCATATTGGTAGTAGTGATGTTGGAAAACCGGATGCCGGTACCTTTTACCACAAAACGCCCGCTGATGCGGTTGCAGCCGGCCTGACCTGAAAAAGTAGAGTCGGAATCAAATACAAGATATGCGTTTTGCAAGGTTTCTTCTGCCATACGGGCCTGCCGCTTCATGATATTGAGGTTCCAGCCGCCCCTTAGCTGGTGCAGAAAATTGGTTTGCCGGGCATCCACTACTTCTTCGTAATATTCTACCACATCGTGTACCACCGTGGTATCGCGTACGGACCTAAAGCCTTTTCGTACCGGTCGCTGAGCGGCGCTGATCAAAACCAGTAATAGACTAATGGACAAGAATAGCAGGGGAAGCTTTTTCATTGGTATAAAGTATAAACTTTTTAAAAGACTTCATATACCCATGAAAAATTATTTTCATATTCACTACTGGCGGGCAACACTGATCAACTATTGAAATCGATTAATACCTTGCAGTATTATAGCAGATTTAAAACCGGCAGCAAACCTGCAACAACTCCAACTCTTTCAAAACCTCATATCGGAAAGTGGATCGATGATCGTTGATCAAAGTTGACTGATGACAGTTGATAGCTGACAGACAGCAAGTCTTTCAAAAACCCATACACTTTTACCTATCCGTGAATTCCTTTTTCAAATCTGCGAAACCTGTGATTCAAAAACCCATATGACTGTTGCAAACATTTCGCACCCTTCCTCCTAATCTTTTAATCTCACCAAATCATGGGTCCGACATCCGCGAAAACCTTTTCAAATCCGTGAAATCTGTGATCCAACTTCTTCAAAACCCCATATGGAAATCCCAGTGGTTGATGCTTCGGTATATTATTTCAATGCCATTAAGTTCTTCTGCCATGGAGCAGCATCATAGCTGTAGAGTTGTTCTTACTAATCGACTAACACCAGTAAGTACATAAAAAAAGCCTGCTGTAAATAAACACTTTTACAGCAGGCTTTGCAGCGTTTGCTCACTATTGTTTAATCCTGCAATGCTAAGTCCAGCACCTGGTTCATGGTTTTGACATAATGGAAACGCATCCCTTTGATAAAGTCCGGGTTGATTTCCTGTACGTCTTTTTCATTGTGCCAGCACAGGATCAGGTCGCGCAGACCGGCACGCTTGGCCGCCAGTACTTTTTCTTTAATGCCACCCACTGGCAATACCTGTCCCCGCAGGGTAATTTCACCCGTCATGCCCAAATGCGATTTCACCTTACGGCCGGTAAAAGCAGAAGCCAGAGCTGTAAGCATGGTGACCCCGGCACTGGGACCATCTTTAGGCACCGCACCTTCCGGTACGTGCACATGGATGGTTTTCTTTTCAAAACTTTTGGGATCAATACCCAACCGCCTTGCATTGGCCTGGAGGTAAGACAAGGCCGTCGTGGCACTTTCTTTCATTACATTACCCAGGTTGCCGGTCAGGCGCAATTCGCCCTTGCCATCTCCCAAAGTCGTTTCAATAAACAAAATATCGCCGCCTACATAAGTATAAGCCAGCCCTACCGCTACACCCGCTATATTGGCGGCTTTGTACAGCTCATTGGAATATTTGGGCTTACCCAAAACCTTTTCCACATCGGCTACAGCCAGCGAAGCTTTTACCTGCCCGCTCATGGCCAGTTGTTTGGCCTGGTTGCGCATCACCGCGGCCAGCAAACGATCCAGCTCCCGCACCCCGCTTTCGCGTGTATAGTCCTGTATAATTTTTTCCAGTACTTTATCGCTGATCTTGAAAGGCGTATTTTTTAGTCCATGCGCTTCTTTTTGTTTGGGTATCAGGTGCCGCTTGGCGATTTCAATCTTTTCTTCTACCGCATAACCGCTCAGGTCAATGATCTCCAGCCGGTCGCGCAGGGCAGGCTGAATATTTTGCAGGTTGTTGGCGGTGGCAATGAATAATACTTTACTCAGGTCGTACTCCAGCTCCAGGTAATTGTCGTAGAAAGTATGGTTCTGCTCCGGGTCTAATACTTCCAGCAAAGCACTGCTGGGGTCGCCGCGAAAGTCGCTGCCTACTTTGTCAATTTCATCCAGTATAATAACCGGGTTGCTGGACTTTACTTTTCGGATGGACTGGACAATGCGGCCCGGCATGGCACCGATATAGGTTTTACGATGTCCGCGGACCTCACTTTCATCATGGATGCCGCCCAGGCTCAACCGAACGTATTTCCGGCCAATAGCACTGGCAATGCTTCTGCCCAAAGACGTTTTACCAATACCGGGAGGACCGTAAAAGCAAAGGATCGGGCTTTTCATGTCGCCCTTTAGTTTGAGTACGGCCAGGTATTCCAGAATCCGCTCTTTTATTTTTTCCATTCCATAATGGTCGGTATCCAGTATTTCCTTGGCCTTGGGCAAATCAATTTTGTCTTCGGTATACTCCTGCCACGGCAGGTCCAGCATCAGATCCAGGTGGTTATACACCACTGAAAAATCCGGTGTGCTGGGGTGCATGCGCTCCAGCTTTTCTATACCTTTTTGAAACATTTCCTGAGCCGCTTCAGTCCATTTTTTGGCTTCGGCTTTTTTCTGCATTTCTTTTATTTCCCGCTCATTGGTGTCGCCGCCCAACTCTTCCTTGATGCTCTTTAATTGCTGTTGCAGAAAATACTCCCGCTGCTGTTTATCCAGCTCCGCCTTGGTCTTATTGGTGACTTTGTTTTTCAGCTCGGCAAACTGCAGTTCTTTTTGCAGCAGTTGCATCAGCAGGTCCGCCCGTTCGCGAATGTTGTTCATTTCCAGCAGGCGCTGCTTTTCCTTTATTTCGGTATTCAGGTTGCTGGAAACAAAATGAATCAGGAAGGAAGGGCTTTCAATATTGCGTAAAATAACAGAAGCCTCGGACGGAATATTGGGAGAAAGCTGGATGATTTCGGTGGCCAGGTCTTTGATGTTGGAAACATAAGCTTCGAAATCGTTATCCTCGGGCAGTTCTTCGTCTTTGAGTACGGAAATGCTGGCTTTGAAATAAGGCTCTTCCGTCACCAGGCTGTTGATACTGAACCGGCTTTTGCCCTGGATGATGATAGTGGTACCGCCATCGGGCATTTTGATCTGCTTTACAATTTTGGCAACCGTACCGATGGTTTCCAGATCCTTGAAAGCCGGGTCTTCAATATTGCTGTCCTTCTGCGCTACTACGCCAACCAGTTTATTGCCCTTATAGGCATCGGTTACCGCTTTGATGCTTTTATCCCGCCCCACGGTGATGGGCAATACAACCCCGGGAAATAAAACGGTATTGCGCAGCGGCAACAAGGCTATTTCTGATGGTATCTCAATTTTTTCATTAACATCGGTGTCATTCTCATTCAATGGCATGATGGGCAAAAAATCCATTTCGTCTTCAGGCTTCAGTATAAAATTCACTAAACAATAATTTAAGTACGACAAATTGACGCTGCTTAGGCAAGCAACTGCAAATGTAATTCAGTATTCTTTAGTGGTCAAGATTAATGCCATGCGAAGGCGGCTGACAGAAATGACTTAAAACAAAAATCCCTTTCCACTGCGGAAAGGGACGAAAAATCTTTTTTATGCCATTAGAACGCAAAACCTACGGACAATTGCCAGCCCTGGTTTTTCCATGTTTCTTTATTGTTGATGTTCTCTACATCTTTAATATCATT
This sequence comes from Bacteroidota bacterium, assembly GCA_023391895.1. GTDB lineage: Bacteria > Bacteroidota > Bacteroidia > Chitinophagales > Chitinophagaceae > Flavisolibacter. The sequence continues at coordinate 13,067 of JAEWAC010000368.1, read as the reverse complement.
CAAGCCAATAAAGTAACGGCCGGTAAAGCGCAGGTTGCGGATGTTCACCTGGGCGCCGCCCAGTAAGGAAAAGTCGCCTTTGCTAAACGCAGCCTTGCCGTTTTCCAGTAAATTTTTATCCTGGTCCAGCAAAATACCAAACTGCGGACCGGCTTGTAAAGAAAGGATGTTGGCCAGGCGGTAATTCAACACCAGCGGGATAGAAAGGTAGTTCAGCTTTACATCTTTGTAGTTGCTGAAGTTGAGGGCGTTTTCATAAATGTGGGAAAATGCAGTATCCACCCTGGTTTGGTACTGGTTGAACAAAACTTCAGGCTGAATGCTTAACTTCTTGCCCAGGTTTACCTCTGCAAAAGCACCCAGGTGATAACCATAATTAAATTCATCTTTAAAAGCTTTGCCGTCAACTTTGGAAATGTTGGTACCGGCTTTCAATCCGAAATTGATTTGCGCCATAGCAACTTGTGCAAATACCACACAAGCAATTAGTAAACTGATTCGTGTTTTCATAAACTTCGTTTTATAAAATTCATTGGCCAATATTAATGCCACCAGAAATGCGTTGCTGTTAAAGATTGGATAAACATTTTTTCTTCTATAACATCACACCGGTGTTGATAGCAAATGCAGCGGACAAGTTTTTTTCTTTGGCCGGAAAATAATAATCCAGCATCAGCTGCGGCTGAATAAAAAACTTGCCTTTTGAAAACTCTGACCTTATGCGTGCCGACAAGGCAAGCGGCTGAAAACGGCTGCCTTCACTCAGGTCAATGTTTTCGGTTGAGTTGAAAAGATAAGTTCCCGACTTACTGTTCAACACATTGTACGTATTGGTTTGGTTTAAGCCAAACTTTTGCGTTCCACCCATAAGTGCCAGTTGCGGTGTTACACGTATATAGTCTTTTTCACTCACCACATTCAGCCAGTAAAAATCATGCTTCACCGATGCCGTTACCGTAAAATCCGATACACTTTCCGTTGTTTCAATGGTGGTACTACTATTGAGTGGTTTCCCACGCAAAAGTTTAATCTTCTCTTTTCTTTCTTCTACACTGGTACGGCTTCCCCACCCATAGCTGGCGGCAATGGCCGGCCGCAACCAACCCTTGCGGTAAGAGAAATAAGCATACAGCTCGTTGCTCAAGGGAGACGTATAGAATGCCAATGAATCTTTTGTAAAAAACCGGGTGTAGGAAACACCGGTAATATAACTCCGGTTCTGCATATAGTCATACGAAGCCGTGGCGGTTGCCTGGTAGAGGTTAAAGTGCCCGCCTTCTTTGAGCACAGAGGTACCGACATGAATACCCAAACCATATTTGTGATAATAACCGGCCGCGGGAGCATAAACAAACTGTTTGCGGCTTTCCAGGGAGGCGGAGCGAGACTGATAGGTAAAAAAGCCATTGCTGATGCCCACATTGAGGATAGCAAAACTGCGGGGCTGTAAAATGGAATCCAGGAAAGCTTCCAGTTCATTAAACAATTCATCGTAATAGGCAAAACTATCAATGGCTTGCGCCTGGGTTGTGGCTGTTGTTTTTTTGTTGGTTTTCTGTGCGGCTGTACCCAGGCTTACCAGTACGGAAACACAACACAGGAAAAGAAATTTTTTGCCCATAGCGATTGGAGTGGTGTAGTTATTCAAAAAGTTTGGTTTTGCCGGATGAAAATAAACAACTTCCCTTTCAACCTTCACATAACGCTTATTAATGATATATTATTTTAGTCAGGCCAGTTCCAAGAGGGTTATTTCTGGTAAAATGCCCACCCGGCCAGGATAACCTATAAAACCAAAGCCCCGGTTGACATATAGTTTTTGCGTACCTTCCTCATACAGCCCTGCCCATTGCTTATACACATACTGCACCGGGCTCCATTTAAACCACGGCAACTCTACACCAAACTGCATGCCGTGTGTGTGTCCGGAAAGCATTAAATCCACATCGCTGAAGCGGGGTCTGATTTCGGCATCCCAGTGCGAAGGGTCGTGGCTCATGAGGATTTTAAAAGGTATGGCTTCCGAACCGGCATAAGTTTTTTGCATTTTGCCATACTTGGGAAAACGGGCTTTGGAACTCCAGTTTTCAACCCCCATCAGGGCAATTTTATCGCCGTTGCGGTCAAAAACAACGTGTTCATTGAGCAGCAGCTTCCAGCCCAGGGAGGCATGCACCCCCTTTAACTGCTCCAGGTTTTGCCGTTTTTGCTGAGCGGTAGACCACTCCACATAATCGCCATAATCATGGTTGCCCAACACCGAATACACTCCCATGGGTGCCTGCAGCTGGCCGAAAACATCCATAAAGTTGGCCATTTCGGAGGCGGTATTATTGACCAGGTCACCAGTAAAAAGGATCAGGTCGGGTTTTAAGGCCAGTATTTTTTCAATACCCTTCTGCACCCCCGGCTTGCTGTTCAAACTGCCGCTGTGGATGTCGGAGATCTGTACGATTTTAAGTCCTCTGAAGGAAGCCGGCAGGTTCGGAAAACGAAGCTGTACCTTATTGACCTGGTAATTGTATTTATTGGAAAAACCATTCACCAGCGTTCCAAAAATGCCACCGCCGGCGGCCAGCCCCACCCAGCTGAGAAACAACGACCGGGAGATGGTTTCCCCCTCCTGCAGCCCCTCGCCTTCCGTGTTGGAAAACAACAGTTTGCCGGCAATCCACTGGATGCCGCGTCGCAGGTCATCGGCCAGCAAAAACATGGCGGCGGTGAACTTGGCAAAAAATAAACCCGCCACCAGGGCAAAAATGGTGGTCCGCAACCCCCTGGATTGGTTTTCGAGATTTAGAAAAGGCAAAAGGAAAAATACCAGCAAAGCCAGTATGGACAGTCCCCAGTAGATTACATAGATAATGGCCCGGGTTTTGGGTGCAGCGCTTTGTGATACGGTTTTTACGGCCTGAAAAACGTAAAAATCCAATAGTAACATTAAGCCTATCAATATCAGCCAGAACGGAGTACTACGCATACGGATGAAATAAACTGCAAATAACTTAAGTTTTGTGTTGCTGCTAACTTTTATTTTTTAAAGCTTTGCGGCGGGTAGTGTATTTTTGTTATCACCCTTTAAAAATGGTAACCTGTATGAAATTTACTTATTATGGTCATTCGTGCTTTGCTGTACAGCTGGCGGGTAAACATGTGGTCTTCGATCCGTTTATTACGCCCAACGAGCTGGCAAGCGCCGTGGATATCAACCAGATCAAGGCAGATTTTATTTTGGTTTCGCATGGTCATGCCGACCATATAGCCGATTGCAAGCAGCTGGCCCAGCGCACAAAGGCGCCGGTGATCTCCTCATTTGAGGTAACCGAATGGCTGGGCAAGCAAGGGGTGGACAAGGTGCACCCCATGAATACCGGCGGCAAGTGGAAGTTTGACTTTGGTACAGTGAAGTGTGTTACCGCTCAGCATTCGTCCGGCCTGCCCGACGGCTCTTATGGCGGCAACCCGATGGGCTTTGTGGTAACGGCCGGTGAAAAAAACTTTTATTACAGCGGCGATACGGCCCTGACCATGGAAATGCAGCTGATTCCGCGTTGGGCCAAGCTGGACCTGGCCATCCTGTGTATCGGCGACAATTTTACCATGGGGTATGAGGACGCTATCGAAGCCGCCAAAATGGTACAGTGCACCACCATCATAGGCGTTCACTACGATACGTTCCCTTATATTAAAATAGATCACGAAAAAGTAAAACAGGCTTTTGCTGATGCCGGCATCACCTTACATTTGCCGGCTATAGGCCAAACCATAGAACTTTAAAAACACTATCCTCTTTAAAATTAATGGCAAGAATCATTGGTGTAGCAAATCAGAAAGGTGGTGTGGGTAAAACCACAACTGCTATCAACTTAGCAGCCTCTTTTGGTGTGCTGGAGTTTAAAACTCTATTAATCGACGCAGACCCGCAGGCCAACAGCACCACCGGCGTTGGCTTCGACCTGCAAAACGTTACCCAAAGCCTGTACGACTGCATGGTTAACAGCGCTTCGGCCCGTGACGTGATCCTGAAAACCGAAATTCCCAACCTGGACCTGCTGCCTTCGCACATTGACCTGGTGGGAGCCGAAATTGAAATGATCAACTACCCTAACCGGGAAACCGTGCTCAAGGGCCTGATCCAGGCTGTAAAGGACGATTACGACTTTATTGTAATCGACTGCTCGCCTTCCCTAGGTTTGATCACCGTCAATGCCTTAACAGCGGCCGATTCGGTTATTGTACCGGTACAGTGCGAATTTTTTGCCCTGGAAGGTTTGGGTAAATTGCTTAATACGATTAAAATTGTACAAAGCCGCCTGAATACCGAACTGGTGATTGAAGGAATTTTAATGACAATGTACGACGGCCGGCTGCGCCTGTGCAACCAGGTGGTCAATGAAGTACGCCGGCATTTTGAGGACCTGGTGTTCAATACCATTATTCATCGGAATGCCCGCCTAAGCGAAGCACCCAGCGTTGGCAAGCCCGTGATCTTGTACGATGCTACCAGCAAAGGCTCCGTCAACTACCTGAACCTGGCCAAGGAAATTTTGCAAAAAAACAACCTGACCCGGATACCACAGGAAGAGCGGACTGTAGAGTTGTAAGTAATTAGTTAAGCCTTTCTGCAGGGGTTGGAAAATGCCGGCAGAACGCTCAACTTTGCCCTTTATAATAATTTTGAACCCGTTACATGAGTACTCCCAAGCAAAATAAAGATGCCCTTGGCAAAGGAATCCGATCGCTGTTGCAAACCATCGACTCGGACCTGAAAAATACGGCCGGCAGCCTGAAGCCACAGGCAGTGGAAGAAGCTACAGGCATTATTCGCATACCCGTTGAAAATATTCAGACCAACCCCAAGCAGCCGCGCAAGGATTTTGACGAGCAGTCGCTGCAGGAGCTGGCGCAGTCTATCAGGCTGCACGATATTATTCAGCCCATTACGGTTTCAAAACTCGCGGGCAATAAGTACCAGCTCATTTCCGGCGAACGCCGCTGGAGGGCCTCCAAGCTGGCCGGCATCAAAGACATTCCGGCTTATGTACGCCAGGCCAACGACCAGCAACTGCTGGAACTGGCCCTGCTGGAAAATCTGCAGCGGGAAGACCTCAACGCCATGGAAATTGCCCTGAGCTACAAGCGCATGATGGAAGAGCTGAGCCATACGCAGGAGCAGGTAGCCGAACGCATGGGTAAAGACCGCAGTACTGTAACCAACTACATCCGTCTTTTAAAATTACCGCCCGATATCCAGGTGGCCGTTCGCAACAACGAGATCAGCATGGGTCATGCCCGCGCCCTCATCAATGTGGACACCATCGACAAGCAATTGTTTGTTTTTGAAGAAATCAAAGCCAAAGGCCTGTCGGTACGGCAAACGGAAAACCTGGTGCGCAACCTTTATAAAGAAGCCGAAGGCAAAAAAGAGGCGGCAGATAACCTGCCTCCTACCTATAAAAAAATTGAAGATAGACTGGCTTCTCATTTTAGCACCCGCGTAAAGATGAAGCACAGTAAAAACGGCACCGGGCAGATAACATTTGACTATTACTCCCTGCAGGAACTGAACAAGTTGTTGGATCAAATGAATATTACCATTGACTAAGACGTTGCTGCAAAAAGCAGCTATTGTTTTGATTGGCCTGGCAGCATTGGCACCAGTTGGTCATGCGCAAACCCTGCCCGATTCAACCGGCGTCCCCACCCTAAACACCAGCACAATGAGTGTGGCAGTAGATACGGTCAGGCAGCGGGTACACTCGCCTGGCAAGGCCGCCCTACGTTCCGCCATTATACCGGGCTGGGGGCAGGCATACAATAAAAAATACTGGAAAGTGCCCATTGTTTGGGGCGCCTTAGGCGTTACGGCCTATGTGTTTTACGACAACCTAATCACCTATCGCGACCTGCGGTTTAGTTACCAGGCAAAATATAAAGCTTCTCTGCCGGCTTATGACCCGGCACATCCTGAACGGCCAGGCCCTTACCAGGACTCGACAGATTATTTTAAAATAAAACCGGAATACATCAATTTAAGCAGCGAGTCACTACGTTATGGCCGCGATGAATTTCGCAGAAACATAGACTATACTATTCTGGTATTTATTCTTTTATGGGGTTTGAATATTGTAGATGCCACCGTAGATGCCCACCTGAAATCTTTTGATGTAAGCCCGGACCTGAGCCTGAAATTCAAACCCGGCCGCAGCTACCTGGCCGGCACCAATGGCGTTAGCCTGGTATTGACGTTTAAATAAATTCTTTTAATAATACTTTACATATGCGTATTGCACTCATTGGCTACGGCAAGATGGGAAAAATGATTGAAGAAATGGCGGTAGAACGGGGCCACGAAATTGTTTTAAAAGTCCATATCGACAATACTGAAGATTTTAACCAGTCCAATCTGGCCCGTGCGGATGTAGCCATTGAGTTTACCGCACCCGAGAGTGCTTATGGCAATGTAAAAAAATGCCTTGATTTTGGTATACCTGTGGTGAGCGGCTCCACCGGCTGGAACGAGCAACTGCCCGAGATGAAAACCTACTGCACTGAAAAAGGCGGCACGTTTTTACACGCCAGCAACTTCAGCATTGGCGTTAACCTGTTTTTTGAAGTGAACGCCCTGCTGGCCAAACTGATGGCGGCACAGCCTTCTTATAACGTCAGCATCAAAGAAGTACACCATACGCAGAAAAAAGACGCTCCCAGTGGTACGGCCGTAACCCTGGCAGAGCAGGTGCTGCAACACCTTACCCGCAAAAAAGCCTGGGTAAATGAAGAAACAGCAGCCCCCGACCAGTTGTCCATCATCAGCGAACGGGTGGACCCGGCGCCTGGCACCCACCATGTAAAATATACCTCCGACATTGATGATATTGAAATTATCCATACGGCCCATAACCGCAAAGGCTTTGCCCTGGGTGCCGTACTGGCCGCCGAATTCATCCACGACAAAAAAGGCGTTTTTACGATGAAGGATGTACTGCACTTTTAAGAGCACTACTTAACTTTTTCAAAAACCCATAAAATAATACCCTGCCGGCTGGCAGGGTATTATTTTATCATGTAAGTCAAATTATAAGCTTACACCAGTACCGCTTTTCTGATTTTGATCAGCTGTACCAGCAGGTCTTCCAGTAATTCCAGCCGAAGCATATTGGCGCCGTCGCTTTTGGCACAGGCCGGATCCGGGTGGGTTTCAATAAAAAGTCCATCTGCGCCGGCAGCAATGGCCGCTTTGGCAATGGTACCAATCAGTTGCGGATTACCACCGGTTATCCCACTGGTTTGATTAGGCTGTTGCAGGCTGTGGGTGCAATCCATTATTACGGGCACGCCGCTTTGCTGCATCAGGGGAATATTGCGGTAGTCCACCACCAGGTCCTGGTAACCAAAAGTAGTACCCCGCTCGGTCAGCATTACTTTATCGTTGCCGGTGTTTTTAATTTTTTCTACTGCAAACTTCATCGACTCGCCACTCACAAACTGACCTTTTTTCACGTTGATGATTTTACCGGTCTCGCCGGCGGCTACCAGCAATTCGGTCTGGCGGCACAGGAAAGCCGGAATCTGCAATACATCTACATACTGGGCGGCCAGGTGAGCCTCCCTTTCTGAGTGGATATCTGTAACCGTAGCCAGTTTTAACTGCTGTCCGGCTTTTTGAATAATCTGCAAGCCGGCTTCATCGCCCAGGCCGGTAAAGGAGGAGGCGCTGGTGCGGTTGGCTTTTTTGTAGGAGGATTTAAAGATCAGCGGAATGCCATGTCTTTTACAAATGTCAGATACCTTGTGGGCTACTTCCAACACCAGTTCCTCGCTTTCCACCACACAGGGGCCAGCTATCAAAAAGAAATTGTCTTTATCGTAATCCTGATGGGCAAACAGGTCTTCTAAAAATGGGATCATGGCGCAAAGTTAAGCGATAGTTGATACAGGTGTTATTTGTTGCATTGGGGATTAAGTTTTTATGCCGCTTTTACATTTGCTTATTTACTTTTGGGCACTTTTATACCCTGTTATGTCGAAAGAAAAGATTTTAGTCATTGGCGCTTCCGGCCAGATTGGTGTGGAGCTAACGCTGGCACTGCGCAAAATTTATGGTGCCGCCAATGTGATTGCCTCTGATTTAAGAGAAGAAAACCCCTTGCTGCACGGTACTGGTCCTTATGTCAGCATTGATGTTATGAACAAGGAAATGCTGCACGTGCAGGTGATTCGCCAAAACGTTACCCAGATCTATCTTTTGGCCGCCATACTTTCCGCTACCGGCGAAAAAAATCCAAACCTGGCCTGGCACCTGAACATGCAGGGCTTACTGAATGTACTGGATATTGCACGCGAAGAAAAGCTGAGCAAGGTGTACTGGCCTTCTTCCATTGCCGTATTTGGTCCTACATCGCCGAAACAGGCTTGTCCGCAGCAAACCATTATTGAACCCATTACCGTGTACGGCATTAGTAAATATGCAGGCGAGTTCTGGTGCAACTATTACTTCCACAAATTTGGCGTGGATGTACGCAGCCTGCGCTACCCCGGTTTGATTTCCTACAAATCGGCACCGGGCGGCGGCACCACCGATTATGCCGTGGAAATTTATCATGAAGCACTGGCCAACAAGCACTATGACTGCTTTTTGGAAAAAGACACCTATCTGCCCATGATGTATATGCCGGATGCCATCCGCGCCACCATTGAGCTGATGGAAGCACCGAGTGAAAAAATAAAAACCCGCACCTCGTACAACGTGGCGGCAATCAGTTTTTCACCCGAAGAAATTGCGGCGTCCATTCAAAAGCACCTGCCTGAATTTACAATTGCCTATGCACCGGATTACCGGCAGGCCATTGCCAACAGCTGGCCTCAAAGCATTGACGACGCTGTGGCCCGCGCCGACTGGGGCTGGAAGCACGAGTACGACCTGGACTCCATGACAGCCGATATGCTGGAGAATTTGAAAAAAGAAGTGGCCGCGTCTTAAAATAAGGTGTAAACATTTTCAAAGCCTTTCCATTTTTCTAAATCCATTACAAATGGCCCTTGCAGTAGGGCACAATTCAATATGGACTTTTGAAAAAAGGAAAGGCTTTGTTGTTGAAAGATGTAACCAAAATGAACTTCTTTTACAGCAAATCTTTTTTGTTTGATCGTATCACCTTAGGCCATTACTTGTTTTTTGTAAAGCCTGGCATTGCAAAGAAAAAAACTCAACCATAACAACAATATGGGTATTTAAAGAAAATTAATTGGGTTATATTGATTAAATAGTTGGGTTGGTTCTCATTCTTTACAAATCTAAGTTGGCTGCTCATCTCCCTACTTTTTACCGGTCATGCCGAACTTGTTTCGGCATCTCCAGCTACTTCTATATGGCATTTTTAAAAAGTTGTTTTTTTTACTTTTTGTCCATGCTGATGGTGAAGGTTATGTACAAGTACAGCTTACACTAATTGTAATATTATTTTTCCTGTTCTTAAAGTAAGTTATGAGCTTTAAAAGATGTAGCCATATGGGGTTTTGAAAGAAAATCCAGGAGATGCCGAAACAAGTTCGGCATGACAGGTGTAAGTGTCATGTAATACCAGCGAGTTTATACAAGGCTAAGCAAAAAAGAAAAACAAGTTTCTGCCACTGCAGCCATTTGCATGAATTCAATAAGCAGCTGCGCCAAGCCTGCACAGCAGGTGTTATTATATCTTAACTTTCCTTCATGAAAGCCCTATTTTCTCTCATCCTATTTTTTTCAACCCTTCTTTCCTTTGGCCAGACCAGCGATCAGTACATTTTACTCCAACCCGACCGGGTGTTTGACGGCGAACAAATGCATACCGGCTGGCAGGTACTGGTAAAAAACAACAGGATCGAAGCGGTAGGAGAAAGCAAAAACATAACCGCACCGGCGAATACACAGATTATAGAACTGAAAGGCACTACCCTGCTGCCCGGTTTGATTGAAGGTCATTCGCATTTGTTTCTGCATCCGTATAACGAGGTCAGCTGGAACGACCAGGTGCTGAAAGAAAGCCGGGCCGAAAGAACCGTCCGGGCTGTAAACCATGCCAGGGCCACCCTGCAGGCGGGCTTTACGACGATAAGAGATTTAGGAACAGAAGGGGCGGAATACGATGATGCAGGATTAAAAAAAGCCATTGAAAAAGGGGTGATACCAGGGCCCCGCATGATCATTGCCACCAAAGCCATTGTAGCCAAAGGTACTTATGGCCCCCGGTGGGACAACCCCGATGTAGACGTGCCACAGGGGGCAGCCGAAGTAGGCGGTACAGAAGACCTGGTCCGCGAAGTGCTAATCCAGATTGGCAAAGGAGCAGACCTCATAAAAATTTATGGCGATTACCGCTGGGGTAAAAATGGCGAAGCCCTGCCGACCTTTAACACTGAAGCAATAGCGACTGCTGTTGGCATTGCCAAAAGCGGTGGCCGCGAAGTAGTAGTACATGCCTCCACGCCGGAAGGAATGCGACGGGCTGCGCTAGCGGGTGTCAGCACCATAGAACATGGTGATGAAGGAACGGCGGAAGTTTTTAGATTGATGAAGGAAAAAGGCGTAGCCTTCTGCCCTACCCTTGCAGCCGGCGAGGCGATTCTGCAATACAACGGCTGGCGCAAAGGCGTGGATCCGGAACCTGAACGCATCGTTAAAAAAAGGAAAAGCTTTCAGGCAGCACTGCAGTCGGGCGTTACCATTTGCATGGGTGGTGATGTAGGCGTATATACCCATGGCGACAATGCCCGTGAAATGGAACTAATGGTAGCCTACGGCATGAAACCGATTGATGTGTTAAGATCGGCCACGGCGGTCAATGCAATGGTATTTGGATATGCTGATAAAATCGGCCGTGTCAAAAAGGGATTACTGGCAGATTTGATTGCCGTGGCTGGCGATCCTTCAGCAGACATCAGCCATGTAAGACAAGTGAAGCTGGTTATGAAGGATGGGAAAGTGTTCAAGAATGAAGAATGAATATTGAAAAATTTAAAACGAAAAATAGTTTAGACTCTTAATTCACTTAAAATTGCTTGTTGCCATGATAAAGCAAAAGTTGAATTTTCAATAACCATTTTTCATTTTAAATTTTTCATTTTTCATTGCTCCCTAAAGCACACCCTTAGTAGACGGCAACTGGTTACTGTTCACATCCCGCTTTACCGCCATTTTGATGGCTTTGGCAAAGGCTTTGAAAATAGCTTCGATTTTATGGTGTTCGTTGTCGCCGCGGCACTCAATGTTTAAGTTGCAGCGGGCTCCATCAGAAAAGGATTTGAAGAAATGAAAGAACATTTCGGTGGGCATGTCCCCTACTTTTTCCCGGTTGAAATCGGCATTCCACACGATCCAGGCCCGGCCGCCGAAATCTAACAGCACCTTGGCTTCGGCATCATCCATGGGCAGCGCAAAACCATAGCGTTCGATTCCTTTTTTATTGCCCAACGCCTGGGCAAAAGCTTCACCCAGGGCAATGCCGGTATCTTCTATGGTGTGGTGTTCGTCTATGTGCAGATCACCTTTGGCTAAAACGGTTAAATCCACCATACCATGACGGGCGATCTGGTCCAGCATATGATCAAAAAAGCCCAAGCCGGTATGGATATTGGCTTTCCCGGTTCCGTCCAGGTTCAATTCAATCCGAATGTCTGTTTCAGATGTTTTGCGGGCGTGGCTGATCTGCCGTTGGCCTAATTTCAAAAACTCATAGATATCTTTCCAGTCCCGGGTGGCTAATGTTACTACTTCGTTGAGTGCTGCTGCCTGGTCATTGATTTCTGCAGCGCCCAGCTCCGGATTATTATTGATCCAGATGCACTGACAGCCCAGGTTTTTGGCCAGCTGCACATCCGTTATGCGGTCACCAATCACAAAGGAGTTTTTAATATCGTACTGTTCTTTATTCAGGTAATCCAGCAGCAAACCAATACCGGGCTTCCGGGTGGGCAGGTTTTCGTGCGGGTGGCTGCGGTCAATATGCACGGCCTTAAAATACACGCCTTCGTTTTCAAAGCTCCGCATGATGTGTTCGTGTATGGGCAGAAAATCTTTTTCCGGAAACGAGTTGGTACCCAGGCCATCCTGGTTGCTCACCATCACCAGTTCGAAATCCAGTTCCGCCGCAATTTTTCCTAAATATTTAAATACAAAAGGATAAAACTCCAGCTTTTCCCAAGAGTCAATCTGGTAGGTAGGCGGGTACTCTTTGATCATGGTGCCGTCCCTGTCTATAAACAAAACCTTCTTCATTTGAAATCTTTTCTGTCGTACAAATTATTTTATGATTTGATTTTAGCCCTTACGGCTTTTACTTCTGCCGGAGAAACCGCGCTGGCTTTGTTGCCAAAATTGCTGCGGATGTAAGTCAATACATCGGCAATCTGCTGATCGGTTAAATGCGCCTGGGCCGGCATGGTATTATGAAACGTTTCGCCATCAATTTCTACCTGTCCGCGGGAGCCTTTCAGCACCATTTCAATCAGCGGGGTTTTATTGCCCTTTACCCCTTCCGTTTGGATCAGCGGCGGGTTCAGGTTAGGCACGCCCGACCCATCGGCCTGATGGCAGGCCAGGCAAAAGGTCGTATATACCGTTTTGCCACGGGCCTGGGCTTCTGCACTGCTCCCTTGCTTTGCAGTGGTGGACCCTTTTTTATCCTGCGCCATCACCAGGGTAGTTGCTCCCAGCAACAGCATCATCCATACACACTTTTTCATAATCGTTTTTTATTGAGCATAGGTTATTTTCCAGATCGTACCTTTTGAATCGTCTGATACATACAAAGCGCCATCCAGACCCTGGGCCAGACCGCATGGACGGTATTGCGCCTCGCGGGTATTGGAAATGTTTTCGCTGCCGGCAAAGTTATCGGCAAATATTTCCCACTCACCACTGGGCTTACCATCTTTAAAAGGTACAAAGGCTACAAAAAATCCTTTTTGCGGCAGGGGTGCCCGGTTCCAGGAGCCATGAAAGGCAATAAACGCACCATTTCTGTATTTTGCCGGAAATTGGTTGCCGGTATAAAATAACAGCGCATTGGGTGCCAGGTGCCCCGGGA
>JAEWAC010000356.1 GCA_023391895.1 Bacteroidota bacterium | reverse complement strand
AAATGAACTCCTCCCCAAATTTGACATAAGGACCAAAGCGGCCAACATTCACCGATACTTCCTTGCCTTCGTATTCGCCTAGAGTACGCGGCAGGCTGAACAGTTCAAAGGCTTCTTCCAGGGAGATAGTTTCAATGCTTTGGTTGGACTTTAGCCGGGCAAATTTGGGCTTTTCTTCATCATTGGTACTGCCAATCTGCACCATGGGACCAAAGCGGCCCATACGGGCAATAACCGGCTTGCCGGTTAAAGGGTCTGTACCCAGTTCTCTTTCGCCTTTGATACGTTCTGCTGTTTCAATGGTTTTTTGCACATCCTGTTTGAATGGATTGTAAAACTCATCGATCATTTTATTCCAGCGCATTTTACCCCGGGCCACTTCGTCAAACTCTTCTTCTATGCGGGCCGTAAAGCCGTAGTCCATGATGTCATCAAAGTGCTGCTTTAAAAAGTCTGTTACCACCAGGCCCAAGTCGGAAGGAAACAACTTGGCTTTTTCGGCACCGGTATTTTCCGATTCTTTATGACGGGTGATGGCGTCTTGCTTTAACACCAGTATGCGGTAGTCTCTTTTTACACCTTCTTTATCCCGTTTTTCTACATAGCCTCTTTTCAGGATCGTAGAAATAGTAGGCGCGTATGTAGACGGACGGCCAATGCCCAGTTCCTCCAGTTTTTTTACCAGCGAGGCTTCCGTATATCGGGGCAGGGGACGGGTAAAACGTTCAATGGCTTTCATGTCGCGCAGGTGCAGTGCCTGGCCTACAGTCAGCGGCGGTAATACACCTTCCTGGTCTTCGCCGTCTACTATATCTTCATCATCACGGTCTTCGCGGTATACTTTAATAAAGCCTTCAAACTTCATCACCTCGCCGGAAGCGGTCAGTTCTGCCTTGTTGGTCGAAACATCAATTTTGGCAATGGTCTTTTCCAGCTCTGCATCTGCCATCTGGCTGGCCATGGTACGCTTCCAGATCAGCTCGTACAAACGCTTGGTATCAGCATCATGCACCGTGGCATTGGACATATAAGTGGGACGGATGGCTTCGTGTGCCTCCTGGGCCGCATTGCTTTTGGTTTTGTATTTACGCTGCTGGTAATAACGATTACCGTAAGAAGCAACAACCGTATTGCGTATGTCTTCCAGGGCCGTATCGCTCAGGTTCACACTGTCGGTACGCATATAGGTAATATGACCGTTCTCGTACAGCTTTTGCGCCAGAAGCATAGTGCGGCTTACGCTGTAGCCCAGCTTGCGGCTGGCTTCCTGCTGCAGGGTAGAAGTGGTAAAAGGGGCCGCCGGTGAACGCTTGGTGGGTTTTACCTGAATGTCTTTAACAGTATAATTGGCGCCGATACATTCCTGCAAAAACTTTTCGGCTCCTTCCACTTCATTGAACTTGTTACCTTCTGCTTTGAACACAACGGTTTTGCCGCTGTTGTCTTTTTCAGAAAAGTACGCTTCTATTTTAAAACTGCTTTGGGCAACAAAAGCATTGATCTCTCTTTCCCTTTCAGCCACCAGCCGTACGGCCACGCTTTGCACCCGTCCGGCCGACAGGTTGTTCTTCATGCTGATCTTGCGCCATAGCACTGGGCTCAGCTCAAAACCCACAATACGGTCCAATACCCGGCGTGCCTGCTGGGCATTGACCAGATTCATGTCCACGGTACGGGGTTGCTGCACGGCTTTTTGAATAGCCGGCTTGGTGATTTCGTGAAACACGATGCGCTTGGTGGTATAAGGGTCTAAACCCAACACCTCGCACAGGTGCCAGCTAATGGCTTCTCCTTCCCGGTCCTCATCCGTTGCCAGCCATACTTCGTTACTTTTTTTGGCCAGCTGCTTCAGCTCCGTCACAACCTTTTGTTTTTCTTCCGGCACCTTATAGCGGGGCCTGTAATTATTGTTAACGTCTATGCCCATGTCGTCCTTTTCCAGGTCGCGGATGTGGCCATAGCAGCTCTTTACCTCAAAGTCGGAACCTAAAATTTTTTCAATGGTTTTTGCCTTTGCCGGCGACTCAACTATCAACAAATTCTTTGGCATATGCACTTGTTTCTACTATAAAAATTCTAAAGATGAAACCTTCAACTTTACCACAAGAATAACATTTTTTAATTAAGCGAAAATTTTTTCAATAAAATCCATGAACTCGTTAAACAAGAATTTGTTTAACAAACCGGGCTAACAGTTGTGCCCATTTTTGGTATTCTGCAGCAGAGGGATGAAGGCCGTCTTCAGCCAGTAAATTTACGTCATTTTTAGCGTCCCGACTGCTTTCGGTAATGTTAATATATGCCACGCCCAGCTGTGTTGTTAAGGTGTTGTTGATGGCATTGAAGGCATCAATTTCCCGGGCTATTTTTTCCGTGTTCATTGCCCTGGCGAAAGGCGTGACACTATAGTCGGGTATGGACAATGCCAGCACATGACCCCGCTTACCACCAGCCAGGGCAATGGCCTTTTGAAGCTGCTTTTCAAACTCCTTGCCGTATTCTTCCGGGCTTCTGCCGCGATACTGATTGTTAACACCAATTAACAGCGTCACAACATCATAGGTTTTTGAAAAAATATAATTGTTGATAGCGTTCAAAAGTTCGTCGGTGGTCCAGCCGGTTTGGGCGATCACTTCAGGGGCGGTCATGGGTATGTTGTCACGGCGCAACAGCTGCACCGTTTGATAAGGGAAACTAGCAAAAAGCGGAACGCCTTCTCCAATGGTATAAGAGTCGCCAAGGGCCAGGTAAGTGTATGGCATCATCCGTTATTTATGAGGTTGAGGAAAACAACAAAGTAGGAAAAATAAATTCACCAACAGCAGGTAATGCTTTCTTTTGAAAGACTCTGAATTGAATACATGCAGGGGTAACAACTATGCGCCAACTTCTTCAAAACCCCATATGAGGTTTTGAAGAAGTTGGCGCATAGTTGGCGGATTGATCTTGCTGTTAAGGAAAATGTTCTATTGTCTTGATAGATGTTTTAAAAAAACTACTGCCAGGAACAATAGTGCGGATCATAAAAAATCAATCACAGCACGCGACACTTTATTATCCCGGTAAATGCGGCGGTGGCCCAAACCTTCTGTAATGATAAAATGGATATTAGGTTGCTGCGCCTGCAATACAGGTTCCACATCTGATATCGGTGTCATGTCATCGTTTTTGTCGTGTGCCCAAAGCACCTGTGCCTTTACATGTTTGATGGCCCGCGCCACGGAAAACCATTCCGGCCGGTGACCGCTTAGTTCCTGAATCACCTTATTGAATTCCTTGCGCACTTGCCCATCCAGTTTTAGAAAATTAAAATAAGAATCAATGGCGGTGGTGGTTTCGGTAGCCGGTGCAATCAAGGCTACTTTCCAGTCTGCATTATGTTTTAATTCTTCCAGTGCCAGGCTTACCGCCAGCCCGCCCAGCGAGTGCCCCATAAAGGATTGTATGGGCCCGTATTTTTTACAAACCGTTACAATAAATTCCTTGTACAGTAAAGCATTAATGGTGCGGCCGGTACTGCGGCCGTGGGCCGGTGCATCAAACGCCAGCACCTCGTAGCCTTTTTTTATCAGCGGTTTTACATAACGGTCAAAATTGACCACGCTGGATTCGAACCCATGCAGGATCAATGCTTTTTTTTCAGCAGGGTGGTTCCAGCGATAACCCCTGATGGAGGTATCTTTAAAAATAAAATGCAGGTTTTCGGCCTCCTCAAACACCCGGGGCAGCTTTTTTTTATTGCGGTATTGGGGCGTGCAAAACAACTGAAATGCCTTGATGGCAGCCTTTCTTTTGGATAAAGTGGAAAGAAGTTTAAATTTTGTTCTGATATACTTAAGGACAATCTTTTGACTAAAACGCATAATATAAAGATAGAAATGGAAATTGTAATTATTGGAACCGGCAATACCGCCACCATTTTAGGACGCAAGTTAAAAGCCGCAGGACATGATATCGTACAAATATTTGGCCGCAATGCCGCTGCTGCCAGCGAACTGGCCTACGAGCTGGATACAGAGTCAACCAATTACTGGAGCGTGATCAACCGCCATGCTGATGTGTACCTGATCGCCGTTTCGGATATTGCCATCAGCGAGGTGAAAAAAGAACTGGGCTTTACCGATAAAGTAATGGTGCACACCGCCGCTGCCGTATCCAAAGATGTATTGAAAGGTGCCACGGATCATTATGGCATTTTGTATCCTTTGCAGAGCCTGAAAAAAGAAACGGCGCATTTGCCGGATATACCCATCATTATCGACGCCAGTGATGAAGCAACCCTGCACCTGCTGGATAACCTGGCCCACAGCATTTCGCCCAATGTGGTGGAGGCCGGAGACGAGCAGCGGCTGAAACTGCACTTGGCAGCCGTGTTTTGCAACAACTTTGTCAACCACCTGTATGCATTGATGGAAGATTTTTGTAAAAAAGAAGGCATTGATTTCAACCTGCTGAAACCACTGATCAGGGAAACTGCTTTGCGCATCGATAGCATTTCACCAAAGGATGCACAAACGGGACCCGCCATCCGCCACGACAGCAATACCATTGAAAGGCATTTGGAGTTGCTGCAAAATTATCCGCACCTGAAAAACATCTACCAGTTGTTTACTCAAAGCATTGGTTATAATTAGCAGAGCTAACAAAAACAGCGCTCCTTTAGTATACTTTTGCAACCGGAACAAAAAACAAATGTATACCATAACCTTTCATTACGAACAGCAGGAGCAGCAGCCGGTGTTGCTTCAAAATGTGAAGGAAGGACAGAGTTTGCTGGAAGTCGCTTTGCAAAATAGTATTGCTCTAAGCCATACCTGCGGAGGCGTTTGTTTCTGCAGCACCTGTCATGTATACATCGGGAAAGGGCAGGAGTTTTTATCGGAAATGGAGCGCAGGGAAAAAGATTTTATGAAAAAAGCCAGTCGACCTAAACCCAATTCAAGACTTGCGTGCCAGTGTTTGTTGTTGAAGGGTAGTGGCACTGTAGAAATAATTATTCCGGCTGAAAGAAAGGTTTAAAAATTGTACAGGGCAGCAGTGTTGGGTGATCAACAAAACGTTTCAAAACCCCATATCAGGAAGTGATATAAGGGTGGGAGAGGGGAAGCAGAGCAGCGGTTTTATATGAGTTTTTAAAGAAGTTATTAAATAGCATTCATGAGCGAAAAAGCAATAAACAATAAAGAGGCGACTGTAACAACCAGCAGCAATGTGCTGGATTATTTTAAGCCCATCACCACCTTTGTTTTTGATGTAGACGGAGTGCTGACCGACGGCAGCATCCTGTTGCTGGAAAACGGCCTGCAGGCCCGCCGGATGAACATCAAAGACGGACTGGCGCTGCAAATGGCGCTAAAAAAAGGTTACCGGGTAGTGGTGATTTCAGGCGCTTATTCGGAGCCGGTTTTAAAGCGTTTGCAATACCTGGGGATTGAAGAAATTTACCTGGCCACCAAAAACAAGCTGCAGCTGCTGGAAAAATACAAAGAAGAACACCAGTTGCAATGGCAGGAAATGCTGTACATGGGTGACGACCTGCCTGATGTGCCGGTGCTGCAGGCGGTGGGTTTGCCGGCCTGTCCGGCCGATGCTGCGGAAGAAGTCATCAGCCACAGTAAATATGTGTCCGGCAGGAACGGGGGCAGCGGCTGTGTGCGGGATGTGATCGAAAAAGTACTTCGCCTGAACAACCACTGGCATTACGAAACCGAAGTGGTATCTAAATAATTCATCCATGAAAGGGCTTTCCTCCTTTATCCAACTCATACGCTGGCCCAACCTGTTGTTTATCGCCCTGACGCAGGTGTTGTTTCAGTATTGCATACTGATTCCGCTATTCGACCAGACCGGCGCGCCTTCTGTTTTCAGCATAGGGAACCTGGGGTTGCTGATACTGGCTTCTGTTTTTATTTCAGCCGGCGGTTATATCATCAATGATTATTTTGATGTAAATATTGACCAGATCAATAAACCGGAAAAGCTTATCATTGGAAAGTCCATCGGGAGGCGAACCGCTATTTTGTGGCATTCTGTTTTTTCTTTTTTGGGTGTTGTGCTCAGCTTTTATGTCGGCTGGAAGCTTGGTGTGTGGTGGATGGGCCCGGCTAACTTTTTGTGCACCTTTTTACTGTTTGTGTATTCCACCACGTTCAAAAAAAGATTTCTTTCTGGCAACATCATTATCTCTGTTTTAACCGCTTGGTCGGTTGGGGTTTTAGGACTGGCTTCTTTTTATAAAGCCTTTTACAACAGCGGTGTTTACGAGTCGGTCAATGCCGCACGGGTTTTCCGCTTTACCATTTTGTACACCGGCTTTGCTTTTATCATTTCGGTCATCCGGGAGGCAATCAAGGACATGGAAGACCTGGAAGGCGATGCCCGGTATGGCTGTAAAACCCTGCCCATTGTAGCCGGGCTCAATGCCGCCAAAACTTATACCATTGTGTGGCTGGTGGTGCTGATCGGGTCGCTGGTGATTGTACAGTTTTATGCCCTGCAGTTCAACTGGTGGCTGGCCATTTTGTATTCTACCCTTTTCATTATCCTTCCGTTGATCAACCTGTTTTTTAAATTAATCAAAGCCACCTCTCCGCAGGAGTTTCACTGGCTCAGCAGCCGCACCAAACTGATCATGCTGATGGGCATTTTATCCATGATCTTTTTCAAACTCTATATTTAAGCATGGCAAAATATATTTTAGCATCGCAGTCGCCCCGGAGAAAACAGTTATTGGAGTGGGCTGAAGTAGACTTTGAAATTGTGGTCCACACCACCGATGAAAGCTTTCCGCCACAGCTGTCGCCGGCCGAGGCGGCGGTGCACATTGCTCAACAAAAAGCCGAAGCGGTCCGCCAATTTTTGGGCACGGATCAAACCATTATTGCCGCCGACACCATCGTGGTGTTGCACAACCAGGTTATCGGCAAACCCAAAGACCGGGAAGAAGCTTTTTCCATCCTGTCTCAACTCAGCGGACAAACCCATACCGTGATCACCGGGGTGGTGATTAAAAATAGAGAAAAGGAAGTGGCCTTCAGCGACCATACTGAAGTGGAGTTTCACCAGCTATCGCCGGAGCAGATCCGTTTTTATATTGATAATTACCAGCCGTACGACAAGGCCGGCGCCTATGCTATTCAGGAATGGATTGGCGTGGTAGGCATCAAACGCATCAGCGGCGATTTTTATAATGTTATGGGACTGCCCATCAGTCGGGTGGTACAAATATTACAAAATTTTCCCTAATTTAACTAGGTGACGGAGAAGTTGTTGCATTTATATGGCAATTTCAATATCTTAATCGTGCTCATCTGGCCACTACTGACGGAGAGGCGGTTGACGTTATTTTTCCTGGCCGGTGGAACACCAACCAGGGACCGGACTTTCTGGAAGCCCGCATCAAAATCGGAAATACACTACTGGCCGGTTCGGTAGAGCTGCACCTGAAAGCATCCGACTGGCAGAAGCACGGTCACCAGCAGGATGCCAATTATCAAAACGTCATTCTGCATGTGGTTTTTGAAAACGACCCTGGCCAGCCATCACCTGCCGGTACTGGAATTGCAATCCAGGGTACCGAAGCTGCTTGCTGGATAAGTATGCCGCCCTGATGCAGGAGACCACTTTTATACCCTGCGCCGCTACCATAGCTCAAACACGGGAACTGAGCCTGCAAGCCTGGAAGGAAAGGTTAGTGGCGGAGCGGCTTACCCGCAAAGCCTACCACATTTTTGAAATCCTAAACTCTTACCACCACCATTGGGAAGCTGCTTTCTGGCAGCTGCTGGCCCGCAACTTCGGCATCAAGGTCAACGCGGAAGCTTTTGAACAGATCGCCCGTTCCATACCGTTATAATCCTGGCCAAACATAAAAACCCGATTCACCAGCTGGAAGCCCTGCTGCTGGGGCAGGCCGGTTTACTGCAGGCTAATTTTGAGGATGCCTATTGCCAGTTGCTGCAGCGGGAGTATCATTTTTTAAAAGCCAAATATGATTTGCAACCCGTATTGGTTCCGGTGCATTTTTTACGCATGCGGCCGCAGAACTTTCCTACGCTCCGGCTGGCCCAGCTGGCCATGTTGATACACCAGTCCGAGCACCTGTTTTCCAAAGTGCTGGAAGTAAAGGATGTGAAGGATGTCAGGCAATGGCTGCAGGTAACCGCCAAAGATTACTGGCACTACCATTACCGCCTGGCGGAGCCATCGGCTTATGGGCCCAAAAAGCTGGGCAGCAGCATGATCGACAATATCATTGTCAATACTATCGTACCGGTGCTTTTTGCGTATGGGGTTTTTAAAAAGCAGGAGGGATATCAAACCAAAGCTATGCAATGGCTGGAGCAGACGGAAGGGGAAAGCAACAGCATTACCATCGGTTTTAAAGAGATGTCACTGGCCAATCAATCGGCCTTTGATTCGCAGGCCTATATTGAACTCAAAAATGAATATTGCAATAACCGACGGTGCCTGGAATGCGCCGTCGGTTATAGTTTACTCAAGAAAGAATCTGGTTAAATGCAAAGGATGGCCTTACACCTTTTGTAGTTGTGTGGGCGGCGTTAAAAGGTGCAAATCTCAGGTGCCGGAAGCCAGTATTCCTGCAACCCTCTAATGACTACCATAGGGTTTTGATGGAGGCGTACGGTTGAATCAAAAAACGGTCAAGCAACCATTTCATGTTCCATATTGCCCGCCGTCTGCATCTATAGCCTTTTTAAAAACTTTTAAGACAGCTCTTTGTATCCCTGCAGCTTTGTGTTTAGTTCCAGTTGTTCCATTCAATATTGACTTCAATATCGGGGTGGATGCTTTTTTGAACCGGGCAGGTTATGGCGGTTTGTTTTAAAATGGCAATTTCTTTTTCGCTTAGAATGTTCAGGGTTTCTGGGATATGAAAAGTTAAATCAATGCCACCAACCCGGCGCGGATCAGCTTTCATATTTTTTTTTACTTCTACCTTCATGCCGTTCAGGTCAAAGCCCATACTGCGGGCTTTAATGCCCATTACCGTCAGCATGCAGGACGCCAGTGAAGTAGCCAGCAGGTCAGTCGGTGAAAAGCGTTCGCCCTTTCCGTTGTTATCAACCGGTGCATCTGTTTCAAAAGTTGAAGAAGATTGTAAATGAGTACAATAAGTTCGCAATTCTCCCGTATATACTACTGTAGAAGTCATTATCGATTTTTGCCTAAATTTACGGTAACATTATTTCAATAGCAGTGAGAAAACACATATTCACCATTTTTCTATCCCTTTCTTGTTTCACCTTATTGGCCCAGCAAACTTCCAAACCGAGTGCGAAAGAGGTGCGCAAGGCGGAAAAAAAAGAGCGCATCAACGCGATGGTGCGGCAGGAAGAAGAAGGCGTTTTGTCATATTACAAGCAAAGCTCCTTTGGCATCCAGTTGCGCACCAATGGCTATGGCTTGTTTTACGAAATGGGTCGGATGAAAACACCCCGCATCAGCAATACCTACTCCCTGGAAATTACCGAGATCAAGCACCCCAAAGAAGAAAAGTACCCGGGTACAGAAGGCTTTTTTGGCAACAGCTTTATCTATGGTAAAATCAACAACTTTTACCAGGCCAAGCTGGGTTATGGCAAGCAATACATTTTTGGCCAGAAAGGCAATAAAAACGGTGTAGCGGTAATCGGCATCCTGCAGGGCGGTTTGTCTATAGGTTTGTTAAAACCCTATTACATAGATGTAGAGGATATGACCGGCCAGCGGGTGCAAATCAAATACACGCCCCAGGACAGTGCGCTTTTCCTGGAGGGCCGCATCTATGGCAGCTCCGGTTTTACCAAAGGCTGGGGTGAGCTTTCCGTAAAACCAGGCCTCTATGCCAAAACGGCTTTGCGGTTTGACTTTGGCCGGTTTAACGAATCGGTACAGGCGCTTGAAATCGGCTTTTCGGTAGATGCCTACAGCCAGAAAATAGAGCAGATGGTAACCAACCCCAACAAGCAGCTCTTTTACCAGGGCCACATTGCCTTTGTATTTGGCCGCCGCAAATAATAAAAGTATTTTTGCAAAATTATCTGGATAGCCCATCGGCCAGTATTTAATGAATACGGCCGCCGCGTTGCCATCCTGAATGCGTTCTGTTGTGTGCGGAACTTTTTTCCAGCATCAGAACGTTACTTTTAAAATTCTGAACTGATAATGATCGAACTTCCTATAGTGCCGGCTGAACCTGTGAAAAAAAGCAAGCCCGATTGGCTGCGTGTTAAACTGCCCATTGGTGAAAGCTACAAGCACGTACGCAACTTGGTAGATACTCATAAGCTGCATACCATCTGTGAAAGCGGTAACTGTCCCAACATGGGGGAGTGCTGGGGTGCCGGCACAGCCACTTTTATGATATTAGGCAATACCTGTACCCGCAGCTGTGGCTTTTGCGCCGTGGCTACCGGCCGCCCCGACCCGGTGGATTGGGATGAGCCGCAACGGGTGGCAGAAGCCATTCACCTGATGAAGGTAAAGCATGCGGTAATCACCTCGGTTGACCGCGACGAGCTGAAAGACGGCGGCTCCACCATTTGGTACAACACCATCAAAGCCGTAAAAGCTTTAAATCCCCATACGACACTCGAAACCCTGATACCGGATTTTAAGGGCAAGAAAGAAGACATCCGGCGGGTCATTGATGCAGCTCCAGAAGTGGTGTCGCACAATATTGAAACCGTGGAACGTCTTACCCGGCAGGTACGCATACAAGCCAAGTACTGGCGCAGCATGGAAGTGATCACCACCCTGAAAGAAGGGGGCATGCGGACCAAAAGCGGTATCATGCTGGGGTTGGGCGAAGCCAAAGACGAAGTGGTACAAACCTTAAAAGACCTCTATAACGCCGGTTGCGATGTGGTCACCATTGGCCAGTACCTGCAGCCTACCAAAAGACATTTGCCGGTGCACCGTTTTGTACACCCCGATGAATTTGCCGAGTATGCTGCCATTGGGTACGAACTAGGATTGGATTATGTGGAAAGCGGTCCGCTGGTACGTTCTTCCTACCACAGCGAACGCCATGTGTTCCCGGGGTTGGGCAAAAAAGAATGGGAAAACAAACAAAAGGCACTGGCTACCTTGTAAAGAAAGAGGCCGGTCTGTAGTTTTCTTTTTAAATTGCTATACTAACTGATAGTAACCGTATAGCATGTACCAACTGAAAAAAACTGCTTTTCTTTTTTCCCTGTTTATCTATTGCACTTTTTCTGTAAAAGGTCAATACTCTTTAACGGGTTCTGCCAAACAGGACAACTGTAACTGCTATACACTGACTGAACCTGTGGCTGACAAGGCCGGTGGTGCCCTCAATAATCAAGCTGTTGACTTAAGAAAGCCTTTTGATTTTTGGTTCAATGTGTTTTTGGGTTGCAGCGACAATAACGGTGCCGATGGTATTGTGTTTATGCTGCAGGCCGATAGAACCAGTATTGGCCGCACGGGTTCCGGGATGGGCTTTGCCAACGTGGCGCCTTCCATTGGTATTGCTTTGGACACCTACCAGAATATCGCTCCCGGCGATGCCATCAACGACCTCAACGACCCGGCTTATGATCATATCAGCATCCAGACCAATGGCAATGTCAGGCACGGCAATGACCTGGCCGGCCCGGTACCCGTCTCGGCTACCAGCAACAATATAGAAGACTGCCAGTGGCATACCCTGCGCATTGCCTGGAACCCAGACATAAAAAAATTACAAGCTTATTTTGACGGTATATTGCGGGTGGAAACCCAAACCGACCTGGTAAAAGATATTTTCGGGAACAATCCCATAGTGTATTGGGGTTTTAATGCCGCTACTGGCGGGTTATCTAACCTGCAGCGGTTTTGTACGGCTTTAAATCCCGGCTTTACCACCAACATCACCTCAGATGCTGCTTGTATCGGTACGGCCGTTTCTTTTACCGACCAATCGGTTTCCTTTGCGCCTATTGCCGGATATTATTGGGATATGGGTGACGGCGCTACTTACACTACAGCCAGCATTGCCAGCCATGTGTACCAGCAACCCGGATCGTACGAGGTGAAGATGGCCATCAAAGGCCTGGACGGCTGCACCAGCGATACCTTAAAAAAAGTCATCACCATTGCTTCAAAACCCCATGCTGCTTTTGAAGTTTTTGACACTTGTGCCGGTGCCAGTCCCCGGCTGGTGTTGCCCCCCAATACTGGTGTTACTTATCAATGGTGGGCCAATGGGGTACCCTTAGCAACAAGAGAAGGGCTACCGCAAGTGGATCATTTACCAGCCGGCCCATACGCGTTAAAAACGGTAGTGACTTCTAACTATGGCTGTGGCACAGATGAAGCCGAACAGAGTTTTGTAGTAAAACCAACACCGGTTGTGCAGGCGCAGGTACGCGATGCATGCGTGCAGGAACCAGTAAACTTTAATGCAGTACAGACAGACAACGCCACCGAGATCCGGCAATGGCAATGGCGGTTTGGCAATGGGCAAGGCACCAGTGTTCAAAACCCCATATACACTTATAACAACAGCGGTACTTACCCGGTGCAGTTATGGGCCACCGCAACCAACGGTTGTAACTCGGATACCATAAGGGCTACCGTAAGCATTGCGCAGGCTTTTGCCTTTGCAGGTAATGATACTATCGTATTGAGTAATACGCCGTTTCAGCTGCAGGGCAGGGGAGAAGGCAGTGTAGTGTGGTCGCCGCCTACCGGTTTAGCCAGGACCGATGTGCTGAACCCCACCGGTGTTTTGACCAACGACCAGGTGTACGAACTGCAGGTAACCACTCCGACCGGTTGCGTAGCCAAAGATACCGTGCGGGTTGAGGTTTTTAAAGGATCGGCCATTTATGTACCCACCGCTTTCACACCCAACGGCAATGGACTGAACGACCTGCTGCAGCCACGCTATACCGGCATTTCAAAGCTGCATTATTTTACCATTTATAACCGCTGGGGAGAAGCCGTATTTACCACCACCGATAACCGCAAGGGGTGGGACGGAAAAATAAAAGGCAAACCAGCCGCTTCCGGTACTTATGTCTGGATTTTAAGTGCGGGGGATATCAGCGGGAAAGTATATTATTTAAAAGGCACTTTAAACCTCATTAGGTAGGCCAAGTCAAAACCAGTCTGTATTTTTACCCATTCCACCCCTTGTAAACCAACCGGCGGATGTTTTAGAACCCGTATGAATGATCTTTCAAAACATCCCTGCCAGCATCCTTTTAAAAACCCCATATGGTGGACGGGTTGAACCGGCCACAGCATCCGTATCTGGCATAAAATTTTATTGTAGTAGCGACTGATAGAAAAGGCAATATGACAGACAGGATGTTTGTTTAAATCTTTTTAATGGATGCCATAGCCAGGCGGTACTCGTTTTTTGAAGATGCCTTATTCGTTTTTCCGATTGTATCCTGATTGAATTCTGAACTTATGAGAAAATGATCGCATGTACCAATTAAGAAGACACTTCTTTATATTGTTTTTCATCTGTATCTGTACCTTTTGGGCGGGGGCACAGTATACGCTTAAGGGTTCTGCCAGGCAGGATAACTGTAACTGTTACACCCTTACACCGGAAGAGTCGATGAAATCCGGGAGTGTATTGAATAACACGCCCCTTGATTTAAATAAATCATTTGACTTTTCGTTCAACGTTTTCCTGGGATGCAAAGATGTTGATGGAGCCGATGGAATGGCCTTTGTTTTACAGACAGAAATAGCCAAAGTAGGCAGAAGGGGTTCCGGAATGGGCATTGCCGACATATCGCCTTCCATAGCCATTGCACTTGATACCTACCAGAATATTGATCCTACAGTAAGCGATGATAATTTGAATGATCCTCCTTATGATCATATCAGCATTCATATCAATGGTGTGGTCAGGCATGGAAATGATTTAGATAAGACGGTAAGGGCCTCTGCATCCAGTGATAATATAGAAGATTGCCAATGGCACATCCTACGCATTAAATGGGTGCCTTCAACAAAAATGCTTAGTGCGTATTTTGACGGATCACTTAGAGTGGAAACATCAATAGACCTGGTGAAAGATATCTTTGGAAATAATTCCAAGGTATACTGGGGTTTTAGCAGCGCCACAGGGTCCAGAAACAACCTGCAAAAATTTTGTACAGCACTAAAGGCGGACTTTACAACCAACTTTCCGGAAAACGGTACCTGTGTGGGCAATGCCATTTCCTTTACCAATTCCACTGTTTCGTTTGCTCCCGATGCCAGCTACTTTTGGGATTTGGGCGATGGTACCACCAGCACCAGCAAAGACGTGCCTTCACACCTATACACCCAACCCGGCAACTATACGGTAAAACTGGCCGTAACAGGACAGGATGGTTGCAGCAGCGATACGGTATCGCAGGTCATCACCATTGCTTCAAAACCCCATGCCCAATTTACTGTTTTTGATACCTGTCAGGGCACTGCGCCGCGGCTTGTCTTTTTATCCGATACGGTGGGTGCAACTACCCAATGGCTTTTTAATGGCAACGTGTTGTCAACCGGCGATGACCAGCAACCGGTACTGGCCAACCTGGCCGCCGGTAAATATGCTTTAAAAGCCCATATTGTTTCTAAATTTGGTTGCGGTACTTCCGAAGCCACGGAAATTTTTACCATCAAAAGTGTTCCCGTGGTGTCGGCGGTGGTACATGATCTTTGCCTGAACGACCAGAAGCTGCCCTTCAGGGCGGTGCAGGAAGATGGCGCCGCCACCATAACCCAATGGAACTGGCAGTTGGGCAACGGGCAGGAGGCCAATCTTCAAAACCCTATACCGGCCTACCGCAGCAGCGGCAGTTATGCTACCCGGCTTTGGGCTACGGCCAGCAATGGTTGTACGTCCGATACCATTACCCGGATGGTGACCGTTCACCCGGCCGCGGTTGCCTTTGCCGGACGGGATACTACCGTCACCCGCAACATGCCCTTTCAGCTAAAAGGCAGTGGTGAAGGCCGGGCCGTGTGGACACCCGCCGAAGGCCTGAGCCGCAATGATGTTTTTAACCCAACAGCCCTCCTCAGCGATGATCAAAGCTACGAGCTTACCGTAACCACAGCAGAAGGCTGCGTGGCAAAAGATACAGTGAATATTAAGATTTTAAGGAAAACCGCTATTTACGTGCCCACCGCTTTTACGCCCGACGGCGACGGGTTGAACGACCGGTTAAAGCCTACGTACAACGGAATCAAAAAGTTGGTGTATTTTTCCGTTTATAACCGTTGGGGAGAAGTGGTATTCCAAACAAGTGAAATGGGTACAGGATGGGATGGTCGGCACAAAGGCAGAGAACTGCCGGCCGGTACGTATGTTTGGATTTTGAAGGCAGAAGACATAACAGGTTATACCCACCAGTTAAAAGGCAGTATTACACTTATTCGATAGGACATGTTCAAAAAAGTTTTTCCTGTTTTCCTTTGTACCCTTTGTACTTCGTTTCCGGCCTTGGCACAAAATTCCGTCCAATGGACCAATGTAGACGCGCTTTACCAGCCTTTGCCACCCTCCGTTAAAGTATATAAAACCGTAGATGCACTGGATGGAAAGCCCAATGTAGCCTATTATATAGAAGCCGATCTGAATGACCGCTCGTTGCTTTTTTCTGCCGATACCACGTTGCAAAGAAGGCTCACACCGGCGCAGTTCTACCAGAAAAACAATGAGCCGCTGGTGGTTGTAAATACTACGTTCTTTTCTTTTCAAACCCATCAAAACCTCAATGTGGTCATCAAAGACGGGAAGACGGCTTCTTTTGACCCGGTGCGTTGGGCTGCTGACCGAAATGATACCACGGCGAAAATAAAGGCATACAACAGTGCTATTGGCATTTCCAGAAAAAGAAAGGCCGATGTAGCCTGGACCCAGACTGACAGTAGTAAAACCTTTGCTTATGCCACCCAAGGTCCTTTAGAGGAGAACCAAAAGGTGCGGTATAAAAAGTGGAAAATGCAAACGGCAGTAGGTGGCGGACCGGTGCTGTTGCAGAAAGGTGAAATTCAAATCACCAATAACGAAGAACGCAAGTTTGCCGGCAAAGCCATTAACGATCGGCATCCCAGAACGGCCATGGGGTATACCGCTGACGGCAAGCTGATTATCCTGGTTGTGCAGGGGCGTATGGCAGGCGTGGCAGAGGGCGCGAGTTTAACCCATTTAGCACAGTTACTGAAAGATGTAGGTTGTGTAGAAGCCCTGAACCTGGATGGCGGAGGCAGCACCTGTTTGCTGATCAACGGAAAAGAAAGCATTGCCCCTTCTGACAAAGTCCAGCGGGCCGTGCCGGCGGTTTTTATGATCCAGCTGGCGCCTTAAAGTCCAACAATTGATATCGTTTCAATCCGTTGTCACGCTGGTAACGGATATGGTACATAAAAAAATCCCACCGGTCAGGTGGGATTTTTTTATTAGTTGAAATGATCCATTTAATCTCTCAGTTCCCAAACCAAAGCGCTGGCGCCCAGAATGGCTGCATCTGCTTCTTTCAGCTCGCTGAAGATCAGTTTTACTTTGTTCTGGAAAATGGGCAGCAGGTTTTTTTCCATGTGTTCGCGGGTGGGCTGCAAAATCAGGTCGCCGGCCTTGATAACGCCGCCAAATAAAATAATGGCTTCCGGTGAAGAGAACATCACAAAGTTGGCCAGGGCTTCACCCAGTATCTGACCAGTATAGCGGTAAACTTCCTGTGCCATGTTATCGCCTTTGATGGCGCATTCGTATACCTTTTTGGAGTCCAGTTCGTTGGCATCGTAGTCGCGCAGGGTACTGGCCTCATTGCTTTGCTGCAGCAATTCTTTGGCAGTCAGTACAATACCAGTCGCCGAACAATAAGCTTCTAGCGAACCCGACAGGTCGGTAGACCAGTGCTTGCGGCCTCCGTGCCGGATAATGGTGTGACCCAGTTCGCCGGCAAAGCCGTCGTGGCCATAAACCACATGACCATTACATACAATACCGCTGCCTACGCCGGTACCTAACGTGATCATGATAAAATCACGCATGCCGCGGGCCGCACCATACATCATTTCACCTACTGCCGCTGCATTGGCATCGTTGGTGAGAGAAGAAGGCAGATTAAATTTCTGGGTAATCAATTGCGCAATGGGTATCACGCCTCTCCAGTGCAGGTTGGGCGCATACTCGATGGTGCCGGAATAATAGTTGCCGTTAGGGGCACCGATGCCAATTCCTTTGATTTTGCCCTCCTTGCAATGTTGGTCGATGATAGGGGTCAGGGTTTCATACAAGGCATCAATAAAACCTTCAATAGTCGGATAAGCGTCGGTTCTTAAATCTCCTTTTTGAACAATATCTCCCCTGTGATTAACCAGGCCATATTTTGTATTGGTACCGCCAATATCAATACCTATTGCAAATTCATTAGAAATGTTCATCTAATTTTTATTTATTAAAAAGTACAAAAAATATCAATGACCGCCGCCCTGTTTTACATCATAATCAATGCCCTGGGCTTTTAAAATGGATTGGGCCCGTACGGCATAAAAAGCCAGATAGGCAAAACAGGCTACACCTACCAGGTACGACCACTGAATACCCAAAACATAATCTGCCAGATATCCCTGCAACAGGCTGATGACACCGCCACCCATGATCATCATAATCAAAAACGAAGAGCCTTCATTGGTGTGGCTGCCCAGGCCGGCAATTGCCAGTGTAAAGATACAGGGCCACAAGGTGGAACAGAATAAGCCCACCGAGGTAAAGGCATAAACGCTCACCATGCCATCGGCCAGCATACCAATAAATAAGGCGGTAATCCCCATCAGCGAAAAAATAAGCAGCTGACGGGCCGGGTTGCCGCGGCTTAACAAATCGCCAATGATAAGGGCAATGATGATGAAGCCATAGATATAAAAAGGAGTAATGTCATGATTGGCAATTATGTTCACCAGCAGGAAAACGCCAAAGGCCAGGTAAGGCATTACAAACCGCAAAATTGATTTGGCATTGCTGCTGATGTCCAGGGCACCTACGGAAGATGTCCAGCGACCCATCATTAAACTGGCCCAGAATAGCGAAACAAAAGGAGCAATATTTTCCGTAGGAAAAGGCCTGCCATCGGCTGTGGTCAGGTGTTTCTTCATAAATTCCGGCAGGTTACTGGCGGTAGATACCTCCACACCCACATATACAAAAATGCCGATCATACCCAGCACCAGTTGCGAATAATTCAGTGCTCCTCTTTTGGCAGCCGGTATGGCCATGGCATCGGTTACATCGGTAGGGGTAGCTATTTTACTGATATCTTTTTCCACCTCGCCGGCAGTATCGTGCTCCATTTCAATTTTGTTGGGAATGGAGGAAAACTTAAAAATAACCGCTACCAAAATAAAGGCGGCGCCTAAGATCAGGTAGGGCGTTTTTACGGCACTGATGTCAGCCGTATTGGTAGAGCCGGTGGTAACCGCACCAAAAATGGCGATACTAACCAGGATAGGTCCAATGGTGGTACCAAAGTTATTGATGCCGCCGGCCAGGCTTAAGCGCTGCGAACCGGTTTGGGGTGGACCCATTACAATCGCCAATGGGTTGGCCGCTGTTTGCTGCAGCGAAAATCCCAGGCCTACAATAAACAAGCCCGTGATCATTAAAGTAAAGGAGGCATTTTCCGCAGCCGGGTAAAAAAGTAAAGTACCCAAGGCTGAAATAAACAAGCCCAGTGCAATTCCGTTTTTGTAACCCAGTTTGTTTAAAATGTCGCCGCCGCTTACTTTGCTGATACCAAAATAAATGAGGGCGCCTACGGTATAAGCTACATAAAAGGCAAACGATATCATTTGCGACTGCCACTGTTCTAAATGCAATTCTTCTTTAAAAACTGGTATCAGAATGTCGTTGCTGGCTGCAACAAATCCCCAGAAAAAGAAAACGGAAATCAGTACACTAAACTGAGACCATTTTGTTTGTTGATTCATACAAATGGGTTACTTTGTTTAAAGGTTGTAAAATAATAAGTTTCCACAAAACAAATTTTGTAATGTATAATTTGTTGAAAAATGATTTTACAGCTAACTTCAAAAAGTGTAGCAATTAAGTATGGAAATAATTCATGTCTCAGCAGAATGTTATCCCGTGGCAAAAGCGGGCGGATTGGGTGATGTAGTCGGTGCACTTCCTAAAAACCTGACGGATCTTGGGCACGTAGCCAAAGTGATTATGCCCATGTACCGCACCAAATTTTTATACAACAACGATTGGGAACTGGTGCACGAAGGCGGGCAGAAGCTGGGACACCACTGGTTTCATTACAGCGTGATCAAAGAAAAAACCAATAAGCTGGGCTTTGACCTTTACCTGGTTGATATCAACGGCTTGCTGGATCGCGAAAAGATCTATGGTTATGATGATGATAACGAACGCTTTGTTTCTTTTCAGATAGCGGTTTGCGACTGGCTCAACCGGTGGCAGCATAAGCCCGATATCATTCACTGTCACGACCACCATACCGGATTGATACCTTTTATGGTAAAATATTGCTTTGAGTTTAATTCCTTGGCCAAGATTCCGACCGTTTTTACCATTCACAATGCCCAGTACCAGGGATGGATGGGTTGGGACAAAGGCCATTATCTTCCTCCCTACGACAGCTGGAAGTGGGGACTGCTGGACTGGAACAATACCATTAACCCGCTGGCGTCGGCTGTTAAATGCGCCTGGAAGGTAACCACGGTAAGTCCCAGTTACCTGGAAGAGCTGCGGCATGCTGCCAACGGGCTGGAAAACCTGCTGCAGTATGAGCAAGGCAAAAGCATTGGCATTATCAATGGCATAGATACCGATGTCTGGAACCCGGAAAAGGATAATCACATTATAAAGAATTATGACGAGCACCTGGTACGGGAAGGAAAGAAAAAAAATAAAAAAGAACTGACGGCACAGTTCAACCTGGACCCGGATAAGCCCCTGATCGTGTTTATTGGCCGGCTGGTAGGCGAAAAAGCCGCCGACCTGCTGCCGGATGCCATTCGTAACTCTATTTACCAGCACCACGGCAATGCCAACTTTTTAATATTGGGTTCCGGGGAGCCGGAAGTGGAATGGCGGCTGGATAGCATGAAAAGCCAGTTTAATGGGTATTTCAATTCCTATATTGGTTATAATGAGTCTTTAAGCCATTTGATGTATGCTGGCGCGGATTTTTTATTGATGCCTAGCAGGGTAGAACCTTGCGGATTGAACCAGTTGTATGCCCTTCGCTATGGCACCGTTCCCATGGTCAGGAGCACCGGCGGCCTGAAGGATACGGTAAAAGATTTTGGCGACTGGCAGGGATACGGCATTCGATTCAATCACGCCAGTGTGGCCGATATTACTTATTCAGTAGGGCGGGCCATTGACTTGTATAATAACAAAAGGGATCTTTACAACTGGATGCGGAGTCATATGATGCAGATCGACAACTCGTGGGATGCATCGGCCCAGGAATATATAAAACTGTACGAATCATTAAAGCAATAAAGACAAAACCAATTACCATGAGCAAAGAAGTCTTATCTGTTATATTAGGGGGCGGTGCCGGCACCCGGTTATTTCCGTTAACAGCCACCCGTTCCAAACCGGCCGTACCAATAGCCGGTAAATACCGCCTAGTGGATATTCCTATTTCCAATTGCCTCAACTCCGGCATCACCCGGATGTTTGTACTCACCATGTACAATTCAGCTTCCTTAAACCGTCATATCAAAAACACCTACCAGTTCAGCACCTTCAGCAAGGCGTTTGTTGATATCCTGGCGGCTGAGCAAACCCCCGACAACCCTACCTGGTTTCAGGGTACGGCCGATGCGGTACGTCAGTGCCTGCGCCACCTGCGGCCTTTCCAAAGCGAATACGTACTGATCCTGTCCGGAGACCAGCTGTATCAGATTGACTTTCAGGATATGATTAAAAACCATAAGGAAAGCGGCGCCGATATCTCCATCGCTACCATACCGGTAGCCGCCCGGGAAGCTTCTGAATTTGGTATTTTAAAAACAGAAGGCGGATATATCACTTCCTTCATTGAAAAGCCCAAAAGCGGCCTGGAAGACTGGGTAAGTGAAACCGGTCCCGAAATGCAGGAACAAGGCAGGGTATACCTGGCCTCCATGGGTATTTATGTGTTTAACCGCCAGTTGCTTTTTGACCTGCTGGAGCGGGATAAAAAAGACGCTGCCGACTTTGGTAAAGAAATCATCCCGCAATCTATTGGTCAGTATAAAGTAGCCAGTTACCAGTACGAAGGTTACTGGGAAGATATTGGAAACATCCGGGCTTTTTTTGAAGCCAACCTGGCGCTGACCCGCGACCTGCCGGCCTTTAACCTGTTTGACAACAGCCGTGCTATTTATACCCGTCCGCGTATGCTGCCGCCGGCCAAAGTAAGCGGTACGACCCTGGATCATACCATCATAGCCGAAGGTTCTATCATCAATGCGGCCCGTATTGAAAACTCCATCGTGGGGGTTCGTTCGCGTATTGGTCACAATTCTGTACTCATCAGTACGTACCTGATGGGTAACGATTACTTTGAAACCCTGGAAGAAATTGAGCACGACCGGGAGATCGGTATTCCGCAACTGGGTATCGGCAACCGCTGTCATATTCAAAACGCCATCATTGATAAGGATTGTCGCATTGGCGATGACGTGCGCATTTATGGCGGATCGCATTTGCCGGACGGTGATCATCCATTGTACACGATCAAAGAAGGTGTGATTGTGGTGAAGAAAGGCGCTGTGCTGCCCAACGGCTTTAGCATCGGCGAATAGTTTTCCACCAACTCACTAACATAGCAGCTGAACCACAGCAAGTCCGTGTACTTTGTACACCATTACTTGTTAAATTTAGCAAACAAACTAACGATTGCTAATGGAACCTACTGTTCAGACTGCTATGGTGGAAGCGAGAAGAGAACCGCTGAACTTCAGGCAGCTTTGGAATATGAGCTTTGGATTCTTCGGGATCCAGTTTGGCTTTGCACTGCAAAATGCCAATGTCAGCCGCATCTTTCAAACCCTGGGGGCCGAAATAGATGATATTGCCTATTTATGGATTGCCGCACCGGTTACCGGTCTTTTGGTGCAGCCCATTATAGGTTATTTAAGCGACCGCACCTGGCACCCGTACTGGGGGCGTCGCCGGCCCTTCTTTTTCATTGGTGCTATTCTGGCTTCCATTGCTTTGTTTTTAATGCCCAATTCGCCCGTGCTGCTCATGGCGGCCATTTTGCTTTGGGTTTTGGATGCTTCCATCAACATTTCCATGGAGCCCTTCCGTGCTTTTGTAGGCGATAAGCTGCCGCCCCAGCAACGCACCGAAGGCTTTGCCATGCAAACCTTTTTTATTGGTGTGGGTGCTGTTATTGCTTCGCTGCTGCCTTATATTTTTACCAACTTTTTCCAGGTAAGCAATACCGCCCCGGCCGGTGTTATTCCCGATTCGGTCAAGTACTCCTTTTATATTGGCGGCTTTGTGTTTTTAGCCGCGGTGATGTGGACCGTTTTTACCACTACCGAACATCCACCCCAGGACCTGGCGGCCTGGGAAGAAGAAAAAAAGAGATCCAGCGGTGTATTCAATGGTTTTAAAGAAATTGTGCAAGGCATTGGCTCCATGCCCAAAACCATGCTGCAGCTGGCTATTGTACAGTTTTTTACCTGGCTGGCCTTTTTTGCCATGTGGATTTATACCACACCTGCCATTGCCGAAAATACTTATGGCACTACCGACACTACTTCAAAAACCTATCAGGATGCCGGCGACTGGGTAGGGGTGATGTTTATGGTGTACAATGGCATCTCAGCCCTGGCGGCTTTTTTGCTGCCCTTGCTGGCGGCCCGCATCAGGAGAAAATATACACACCTGCTGTGCCTGATCATTGGCGGGGTAGGACTGATCTCGCTGTTTTATATCAAAGATCCGCAGATGTTACTGGTTCCCATGCTGTTGGTGGGCCTGGCCTGGGCTTCTACATTAACCATGCCTTATGCCATGCTGGCCGGTGCCTTACCTGCCCGTAAGATGGGTTTTTACATGGGGGTTTTCAACTTTTTTATTGTGATTCCGCAAATAGTAGCCGCGGCCATTTTAGGCTTTTTGGTAAAAGAGCTGTTTAACGACAAGGCTATTTATGCCCTGGTCGTGGGAGGCGTGTCCATGATCATTGCCGGTGTGCTGAATGTAATTGTAC
>JAEWAC010000347.1 GCA_023391895.1 Bacteroidota bacterium | reverse complement strand
ACGGGTGCTCACTGGCTAGGCGGCGCCGCTCCTGAATGCTTCTTGCAAGAGAAAGCATGGCTCCCATTACTATGAATATCAACGAAATGGCATTCAGCACTACTTCCGTCAGTGCACCGGCTTTGTCCAAACCAGCCCGTAGCAATTCGGTAAGTTCGTTCATAGTATTCCTTTAAACGATTAATCATTGCAGCGTGGTAGGGGCTTTTCACTGAGCGGTTTACATTTACCTGTTTTCATGCCTATACGTAGCATTTTCTGTCAGCAATTGTAGCCTACATGAATAAAGTAGCAGCAACCATATCGTTTGTATTGATGATGCTTTTTTAAATTAAATTCCTTCTCATCAAAGTCCCTATTCCGGCATTCCTTCTGATCTCCTTTCTTATCCATAACAGGCGCTGTTATGCACCCTGGTAATTACCATTTCAGTATCCTTCTTACCCCTTGTTTGTTTTCAGGCTATCCAGTTCCCCGATCACAGGCAAAGCGCCCTGGATTCTCTCTCGTATGACAGTATTGAGGTAACTATCTATGTGCAGGAACCTTGCTGCCTGCATGGCGTTCAGTGCCGTCTTGAACCGGGGATAGTATTGCTGCTGCAGTTGCGTGAGTCCCGCTTCGTTTTTCAAAATCCGTGTGATCAGTTCATCGGCTTTGGCATTTGTCATATTGCTGTAATTGTCAGTATATTCAGTCAGGATGAGGAGGCGTTCGCGCCCAAGCTTTTGCCGTTCCGCTTCATACTGGTCGTACACGGGCCAGAACTTCGCGGAATCGGCGGCGGATAACCCCATTCCTATCCGAATCAATTCGCGCCGGTCTTTTCCCCACTCGTTCTGTATGTACTGGATTTCATCCTGTGCATAGAGCGCCATTGAGGATAAGGCGCAAAAGACGGCCATTGCGATAATGACTATTTTTTTCATGGTTTTATATTTTTAAAATAAATGAAACAAATGTTTTCAAATGCCCATGCCCTCAACAGCTCAGCACCTTAACCCGGGCTGGCCTGCTTCACCTAGTCCCTTCTATTGAAAATGACCATGTGTTCTGCAGCTTGGTGTCGATCGATGAAACAGCTTTGGGCATTCCCCTATGTTATTTTTTCAAAACCATATACGTGGATTTCATGTTTTTGTTCTTCAACATTCCCCTGCTCCCACTATTTTTAACCTCGTTAAAAAATATTAACTACCAGTTTATGCATTATGATAATAACTATTGAAATAAAGGGTATGGAGACTGCGATGATAAACAAGCGAAGTGCTTTTTTAAACACCAGGGCTAAGTCTTCTCGATAGTCTTTGAGCAGCATGCGGTATAGAGCCACGATTAACAAAGCAATGCTTACAATCACGGCTACTGCAATTACGGCATCTTGTAACCGATGCATCAAAGTAGTCCGGCACCCAACCCAGTATAAAGTTCAGCATAAAGCCCAGGAAGATGCCTGTTGCCATGACCATGGGTTGGCGGAAGGCATGGCTGTTTTCCATACAAAAGCATTATTTTTTATTAACCTCATACCCCATTTTGCCTTAGGCCTACCCACGCCTGATGCACCGGAAGCCGATATGGCTC
This sequence comes from Bacteroidota bacterium, assembly GCA_023391895.1. GTDB lineage: Bacteria > Bacteroidota > Bacteroidia > Chitinophagales > Chitinophagaceae > Flavisolibacter. Next base: position 10,373 of record JAEWAC010000347.1, on the reverse strand, counting down.
ATACCCGTATCAATCATTTGCGGCTGGCGTGCTGCCGGCCGGTAGCGCAAACAGTAATTGGGCGCACAGAGGTGCGAACCGCCTTTCACTACCTTTCTAGGTATCTTGATTTGCGGCTGACAGGGATCAAAGCTTTGATCGGGAGAAACGACTCTTGGATTAATAGAATTGGTGCAGCAGGTTTTAACCTTGCCAGCACTTTCATCTAAATGCGCCACATACCAGTCACTGGTCCACTCCCACACATTACCCGCCATGTCGTACAAGCCATAGCCATTCGGTTCATAAGAACCTACCGGAGCAGTTCCTTCGTAGCCATCCACCAATAAATTCTGATGCGGAAATTCACCCTGCCAGGTGTTGGCCATTGGTTTGGTAAGCTGCACATCCTCATCGCCCCAGGTAAAAGCCTTTGCCTCCAATCCGCCTCGGGCTGCATACTCCCACTCCGCTTCTGTCGGCAGTTCTTTACCTGCCCACCGGGCATAGGCTTCCGCATCTTCATACGCTACAAAGGTTACCGGGTGTTTCTCCAAGCCTTTTAGATTAGAGCCAGGGCCTTTCGGATGTTTCCAGTTGGCACCGGGCACCCAGGCCCACCAGTTGAAATAACTATTCAGGTTCACCGGGCCCTTGGCTTTTTGAAAAACCAGGGCGCCGGGCACCAATAGTGTAGGATCGGCACCGGGATAATCTTTCGGATCCAATGGTCGTTCCGCTACAGTAACATAACTTGTATTCTCTACAAACTTTTTAAAATCCTCATTGGTTACTTCAAACCGATCCATCCAGAAGCCATCCACGGTTACTTCGTGTACTGGCTTTTCTTCAGGATAAAAATGATCAGAGCCCATCAGGAACTTACCACCAGGAATAAAGGCCATGCCAGCGGCATTCACTATTCCCTTATCTTTTGCCTGGGTTCTTATTTCCATCATGATTATGAATTTGATAACCCGGAGCCTTCGGCCCCGGGTTTGATTTTACTGAATCATTACCGTACGGTTAATCACGGGACAATGCAGCGGCGGCTTCTTTTTCCAAATCCAGAAAGACTTCCTTGCTCACGTCGATGGCTACACCGAAAATGGTGCCGCCGGAAAAGCGACCCGGATTCTTGTATTCCGAGCTTACGTTATCGCCACTGTCAAAGCCAATGCAAAGCCCATCACCGGACAACGTGAACTTCCCTACCTGTGCTTTCATCGGTCCTTCGGCCATCACTTTATCATCAACATAGAGTTTGGTAGTACCGATTGACTCGCTATACTGCCCTGCCTTCTCACGTGTGAACGCCATACCGATGGAATGCCTGCCGGTTGGAAGCTGTTCCTTTGAAACAAATTTTTGTTCCGTAATGCCTAAAAAATTGTAGGAGTAATAAAGCTTTTGGTCCTTGATGAAAAGTGCGTGGCCACCAAAACGGGAACCATGTGCGAAAATGACACCATTGGCATTGTCTGTAATATCTACATCAGCAATGATCTTGTATGAACGGCCCCGGATATTGACAGCTACCCCTTCCGGGACCGGTTCTGTATCAGGGTAATACACATATCTTTCTCTTTCCGGTTCTGCTTTCGGTCGTTCAACACCCAATATCTCCATAGCAGTGCGATCATCCAATGGCAGCACAAAATTCTTTTCTGCTTCTTCAAACCAGGCATCAATTAGCGCTTTGAGCTTTTCCGGATATTGATCCGCCAGGTTGGTGGATTCGGAATAATCTTCATCCACATGATAAAGTTCCCATTGATCTTTGTCAAAATTTCCTTTGCTGCTAAGCGGCGCATGAATAGCGGAAGCTTTCCATCCAGCCTCCCAGATACCCCGTGTGCCGAGCATGGCATAATACTGGCGCTGTTTTCTTGTCGGGGCCTTTACATCGTCAAAGGTGTAGCGCATAGATATTCCATTAAGCGGATATTGCTCTGCACCTTTGTAAACCTTGGGCATTTCCAGGCCAACAATATCCAGTATGGTTGCAACAATATCTGTTGAGTGATGGTATTGGCTGCGCACCTCTCCTTTTGCCTTGATGCCTTTGGGCCAGTGAATGACCAACGGGCAACAGGTGCCACCACAATATTCAGAATAGCGCTTGAACATTTTGAATGGAGTGCTAAAGGCTACGGCCCAACCAGTAGGATAATGGTTGTAGGTATCTGGACCGCCAAGTGTTTCCAGATATTTCATGTTCTCGGCCAGTTCGTCCGGATAATTGTTAAAGAATTTGTTTTCATTCACCGAACCGTTCGGACTGCCTTCGCCGGAAGCGCCGTTATCGGCACAATAAAAGATAACGGTGTTCTCCAACTGACCTGATCTTTCGAGATAGTCAACAATGCGTCCCACCTGGACATCGGTATATTCGGAAAAGCCGGCATAGACTTCGGCCATGCGGGAAAATAATTTTTTTTCATCCGCATTCAAGGTATTCCAGGGCCGCACAGCATCAGCGGGGTTGGCCATATCTTCCGGCACGGGATTGATGGGCGTCAGCTTTGTTCCTTTCGGCACAATGCCTTTGGCAATCATGCGCTGGAGCACCCATTCTCGATACGCTTCGTAACCATCATCGAACTGCCCTTTGTACTTATCAGCATATTCTTTTGGGCAGTGATGCGGTGCGTGGTTGGCACCGGGGCAGAACCACATGTACCAGGGCTTGGAAGGATTACCCGATTTCTGGTCCCGGATCATTTTGATGGCCTGGTCAGCAAGGTCCTTTGATAGATGATATCCTTCTTCAGGACTATAGGGTTGCTCAATGAAATGATTGTCTTCAGAAAGATCGGGATACCAGTTATTGGTTTCGGCACCCACAAAGCCATAGAACCTGTCGAAGCCTTTTGCCAATGGCCATTCGGAGCGGCTGGCACCACTGGAGATATCCTCTTCGGGAACATTGTGTTCCTTTCCCAGCCAGAACGTACTGAAGCCGTTATCCTGCAGCACCTGCCCAATGGTAGCACATTCTGCCGGCAGCCGTCCGGCCCAACCCGGGAATCCTTGCGATCCTTCTGTGATGCAGGAGCAGCGGTTGACGTGGTGGTTTCGACCCGTAAGAAAAGTGGATCGTGTGGGTGAGCACAGCGCCGTTGTGTGCCATTGTGAATACATCAAGCCACCATCGGCCAGCTTTTGCAATGTGGGCATGTTGATGCGGCCACCAAACGGCGACCAGGCTGCAAGACCGGTGTCATCGTACAGTACGACCAAAATGTTTGGTGCATTTGCTGGCGCCTGCTTTAATTCGAAGGGCTTCCAATCCGGTTGGGAATCCCGAATGTCTAATTTGATGACGCCTTTGAACATTTCATTTGCTGTTTTTCTGACGGCACCCGGTTCCGCTTCTTCTGGTTTAAAGGTTGAAGGCGGCCGTTGTTCTTTAGTTTTTGATGGCATAAAACCTCCTGTTTTTTATTTGCTAATAAAAAAGGCAGGTTTCATGGGGATTGATTTATTGAGTTTTCGTACCTAAAATGATTATTTGTCTGAAGTTTATATACTGACCCTCGTTAACTATTAGTTCTCACAGTTTACAAAATCAGATATTTTACTATTGCGTCTGCAATTGTGAAACTACCCGAGGCTGAACTGCTGGAAACCTGTTGTAGGTTTGCGTATAATCATCCATACCCAAGCTATCTGCAATCAGTTCGTGTACGGGTCTTTCTTCGGAAAAAGTAATGCTCATCAATTTATTAGAGTCAATCTTTTATTTAACAGGCACTGAACTCGGTTTTACTTCAACGATTGCTTCTGGTGCTATAGCTACTTCTTTAGGCATTAGTTTTTCCATGGCCTGGTCGATACTGAAACTTGCAGCTTTGGCCCGTGGCGGGAACTCCTGAAAGGTTTTTAGATATTCAGATACAATTGCCTGTGCAGGAATTAAAAGAAATGCCCGGTCTGCGAACCATTTGTCATAGAAGACACTGGCATCTGTGTCTGCCCTTTCGAAAGGATCGCTTCTTAGGTTGAACATTCTTGGTGCACGCAATGTTTTCATAGGCTCATCCCAAACCCTAAGACCATGCGCATGTTGCAGCATGAAGTTCATTTTCCATTGTTCTACTCGTATTGCCATTAGGTCGCCATCATCGCTCCAATAGAAAAAGGCTTTACGGGGCGATTGCTGCTCTTGGCCACTGAGGAAAGGCATCAGGTTAAAACCATCTAAGTGTACTTTGAACGTTTTGTCACCTATTTGATATCCCTGCTTAACTTTTTCTACCAGGTTTGGTTCACCCGCTGCTGCTGCAAACGTGGGGATCATGTCCTGCAATGAGCAGATGTCATTGATCACCCTACCGGGTGTTATCACACCAGGCCAGCGCATCACAAAAGGTATCCGCCAGCCTCCTTCCCAGTTCGTATCCTTTTCCCCTCGGAACGGAGTGGTGCCGCCATCCGGCCAGCTCATTACTTCTGCACCATTATCTGTTGTAAAGGCAACTATGGTATTATCTATAATACCCAAATCATCAAGCTGCTTTAATAATTCTCCCACATAACCATCAAGTTCCACCATACCGTCAGGATAAACGCCTAATCCAGTTTTGCCTTCAGAAGATGGTTTCAAATGCGTCCATATATGCATGCGAGTAGTGTTGAAGTAGCAGAACCAGGGTGTGCCTTCATTTGTTTTACGGTTGATATAGTCCTTGGCAGCTGCAAGAAACTCTTCGTCTACTGTTTCCATACGCTTTTTGTCAAGCGGGCCAGTATTTTCAATTACTTGTTTGCCCACTCGGCCAAACTGTTCGTCAACAGTAGCGTCATCATCATCTATGGCGCGGCAGCGCAATACACCCCGGGGTCCGAATTTTTTACGGAAGTTGAGATCCTTAGGATAGTCGGGATTTTCCGGCTCTTCTTCTGCATTGAGGTGGTAGAGATTACCGAAGAACTCATCAAAACCATGAACAGTGGGAAGGTGTTCATTGCGGTCGCCCAAGTGATTCTTGCCAAACTGGCCCGTGGCATAGCCCAGGTTCTTCAGGAACTGGGCAACGGAAGGATCATCCGCATGTAATCCCAGTGTTGCCCCTGGCAATCCCACTTTTGTAAGTCCTGTCCGAATAGGCGACTGCCCCGTGATGAACGCGGCACGACCAGCCGTGCAACTTTGCTGCCCGTAAAAATCCGTAAACATTGCGCCTTCTTTTGCAATGCGATCAATATTAGGGGTTTGATAGCCCATAATCCCGTGGTTGTAACAGCTCACGTTAAACCACCCAATATCATCGGCCATGATAAACAGGATGTTGGGCTTTTCATTTTGATTTCTTGCTTTTTCCATGTTTGTTTTATTATAATTAAGAAATGGGGGTATTCAATTGGGCACGCAGTTGTCTACTTCATAGTAGTAACAACTCTTTAAAACCTCATATTAGCCTGGCGGCTGTAAACTTTTTCAAAAGCCTATATGCCTAACTTGCCAATGTGCCGTGTTGCATTAACAGGGGTGATTCTTTAGAAACCGTCGTTTTGATTCGCTTGTACTACATAAGGTACTGGCACCCGACTAGTGCGAACAGCCGTTGCCGCCATTTCTATCTCCGGTAGTTTTTCTTATACGGGTTAAACTTTTTCTTATTCATGAGCGTGGCATTTGCATACTTAAAAACATTTCCACTGATAAATGGTCAGGCGTTATTTACTTTCCAAGCCTTACCGTTAATCCGCCACCAAGCCCAAACTGCCAGAGTGTAGTATAGTCAGGCACTTCTACCGGACCCCAATAGCTGAAGTACAAATCACCCCCCGTAGCACGGGTCGCTGCCAGTATCTGGGCTTGCAGCTTAATGCCTACCTTGTGAGAAGCCCAAATGTTGGAGCCAAGCTTTGCGCCCCAGGCAAAATTGGTGTTGGAAGAACTGCTTCCGGAAGAAGTTTTAACATTGTTGATCACTACACCCGCCATCAAGCCGCCGAAACCTTCTACTTTTTTATTGCTGCTCAGCAAATAATGGTTGCCGCTTAACATAATGTAGTTAAGGTTGACCTTGAAGGTTTCATTCTTTGCAGAAGTCAGGTTCGAGAAGTTGAAGTTAACGGGTGCATCCGAGCCCTTGTACAGATAGAGTAGTTCAACGCCATTCATCGGAGTGGGCAGATACTCTATGCTGCCGCCCACCTGATAGCCGCCTTTTACCTTTCCGTTGAAATAATTATTGGCACTGGTGTAATCGTTAAACCCATCATCAAACACATAGGCGCTGTAAAAATTTAATCGCGCTTCTTGTGCAGATGCAGTGCCCAAAGCAATGGCACCGATCATCATCATGAAAACCTGTTTCATAACATCTAAGTTTTATGGTATAAAATGTTTTTAATGCATGTATTGCATCTTCACAGGATGCTCATTGCCGCTTTCATGTGGAGTATAGAAGAAGGTATTCAATCACTGATACGAACTTTTTCAAAAGCTTATCTTTTATTCCGGAAACACAAACGTTAGTACCCCTCTGAATCCAAAAGCCGCTTTGCCATCCTCCGGCCCGGCTAAAGTGATACGCGGCCCAACTGTCAATGAAACGGTTTGAGTGCCTAAATGGGTAATGCCACCAACCGTCGGGTTCAAAAATGCAATGGTAGTGTTAGCCTCCCAGTTAAATGTCATCTCAGCGTTCAGCCCCACGTTGGCGCCGCTTTTCCAGCTTTTTGAGAAAAATGGTTGCAGGTACAGCTGGTCTATCTCGCTGCGTTTTTCCTCACCGGCAAACGACCAGATCTGGTTGACCAAAAAAACTAACGTCAATCCCTGCATTTGCATTAATAACAGGGCTGTAGGGCCAAGGCCCCACTTCCTGCTGCTCAGCCAGTCACTCGTGCCGATGGGGATCAAAAACGCTGGACCAATTCCCCAGGTCAATCCATTTTTTGCATCAGCCGGTGCAAAAAAGGCACTGATGGTTGCATCGCTTAACCCAAACTGCTTTTCTCCTTCGCCAGTAATGTCTTGATGGTCCACAATGGGTATAATGTAGCGGGTGATCAGGTTGAGTTTTGGATTTAAATGAATGGGAATTACCGGTTGAAAATTGAGCGTGTACTTTGAGCCATGAGAGGTACCAATGCCATAATCCACATTACTTTGGAAGGGCACACTTATTAAATTAGCAACCGGATTGGATAATTTATCCGCCAGTTCCTGCGCACTAGCTCCAGGCTTTTCCTGGGCCCCTCCCCCAACAAATAAAATGAGGGCAGCTAGCAGCAACAGGGGTTTATATGGATAGATTCCCTTCATAGCCCATTGTTCACTATTACCCGCTATGGGGATTTGAAAAAGTTGATTGCTTTATTCTTTTGTCTTCTTTTTGAAAACTTTACTGAACGAAAATTCCAGCACCCACGAATTGTAGTGGCCCCACTTATTGTCCCACTTCAGGGCAATGCCTGCCTCCCACCCTTTTAGCAGCTCCGCACCATACTCCATACCCAGCCTGGTCAGGCCCAGGTTTTCTTCTTTTTCCAGCTCGATACCTGCACCTGCGATAAAGCTGAAGTGCTTATAGGGTTTGAAGATGCCTACGGGCACCAAAGTCACCGGTTTTTCGCGTTCCATTTCTTTATTATCTTCTTCCTCGACTATAAATTTTTCCAGCACCAGATCGGTTTGCAGGCCAATCGCCCACCGGTTGCCAATCCAGTAATCGTAGTCCAGTGACCAGGAAGGCACCGGCAGCCAAACCATTTGGCCTTCGGCATCTTTTCCTTTGGCCAGGTGTGTATGTCCAAGCCCGGTAGTGAAACGGTGGCTGCCTTTCCTTGCTTCTGCCTCCTCGCTTTTTGTTTCCTGTGCAAGAACCTGCAGGGTGCTGCCCAGGATTGCTACTATGATCATCAGCGCTCTCATGAATGATTCACTTGTTCACAAACACCGTTTTCCAATCAGTTTTTATACTCACCACATGCCATCCGTTTTGTTGGGCTGCGCTCAGTGAGGCATTGGTCTTTTCCTGATATGCGTATTCACGCGCCGCATCATCGTGATAGATGAGCAATTGAAATGATGGGTATTTGCTACTTTGCGAATACTGCAACATCGCAATGTCACCTTCGCCGCCTTCGTTGCCGCAGGCAAATACAGGGCGCTCGCCAATGTGCATCTGGATGCTGACCGGCTTACCTTCTTTATCGTTGAACACATCAATGGCAGGCTCGCGCAGGATGCTGACCGTGCTGTCGCTGAACTTGTACCTAAAGGTGGTGCCAATGACCTGATATTTCGGAATGCCGTACAATTCTTCCGAAATGCTTCTTACAAATTCTACCGTACCACCGGTGCAGATGAAGGTTTTAAAACCATTGGCGCGCAGATAATTCAATAATTCAATTTGCGGCTGATAGGTGATCTGGCGCACCGGTACGTTGCGGCCGGGATACAGGGCCGTTGCAAAGAAATCCTGTACCGACGCTTCAAATTCATCTTCCGTCATGCCCGTATGGGTTGCCGTTATCAGTTGCATCACCGCTTTTTTCCCACCCTTAGCGAAGTAGGCTTTATCGTTTTCCAAAACGGCTTTGAACGGCTGCTGCGTTTTGAGCGCCGGATTCTTTTGCACCATCTTTTTGACCTGGTAAAACGCAAACAGTTCCTGCACATAAGGTTTTTCGGCCCAGAGCGTGCCGTCGTTGTCAAACGTGGCAATGCGTTCGATCGCAGGGATAAAATCCGCACCAGTACTGTCGGTTACTTTTTTTACATACGCAAGAATGGCCTGCTTCAACGCACCATCGTTCCACGATGGCAAGGGATCGGCATTTACATTTAAGGCGGTTTGCTGTGCAACACCGGTCTGGAGGTAGGCAAAGGCCCACAACAAAACAAAAATGCGTGTACAAGAAAGGTTTACCATAAACAGTGCGCTTGTGCGATATGTTTGGTTTTCATTGGCAGACTGAACTTTTTCAAATGCCCATATTGCGAGGACATGCCCGGCCAACATAGACTTCGTTCTTACTTTTTCAAAATCCCATAGTTGCGGAATGTATTTGTTTACGATTTCGATTCTATCTTTTCCTTATGAACCTTTCATAAGTTTTACTACTTATCAGAAAACATTCAGCTGTCAATACCACCATCAGTCCGGCCAAAACCAGCTCGGCCGTCAACTCAACCCCTTGCTTGCCTAGTGCCATTATTTTCCTCCCTACTGCAATCAGGCGCACGATCAAAATGATTATCACTTTGTTGATGTGGCAGTGCGTAAACATTATGCTGGTTTGCATAATCTCCAACATCAGCAGGATATTGAAAAAAGAAAGGCGATGTTCTTACCGTATTCAGGCGCGTACCGGAAACTTGCTTCACGGAAGCGGGTTCGTAAGTCCCTCCATTGAAACACATGTTGTCCGCTTGCTTTGTTTTTAAACCGATCATGCATCAATAAATTGAATCAGAACTTCAGGAGGTTAAGTGCATTCAGCCAGCCATTTTTTTTGTTCCCCCAATCACTGACCATGGCTTCTGGCTTTAATCCTCCTTCCAGGTTTTTCATTAACCCTGTTGCATCGGCTATTGACGTAGCCTTGGATGCAGTCTCAAGAAAGTTTTGCAGATTAAATCCGTCCCTGAACATAGAAGGTTTGATAAATGTCGCTAGCGAGCTCACATTTTCTATCATGCCCGGCGCACCTGCAATTTTAGCCACAGAAGAAAGCCAGTTGCTTTTTTCATTTTGCCATTGATCAGTAAAGGAGGAAGGCTTTATGGCATTCATCAATTGCGTGAGCAAACTTCCCGCATTAATGGTCCCTGTTTTAGCAGATGTTACCTCCCCTGGAAGCTGGGCATTCATTTGTAAGGGGTTGTAAAGCATCAGGATCAGCAGGATGAAGCTAGCGATCTTCAATACAGGGCTTGTGTATCGCCGTTGGATGCTTTTTACATTTTCCATAATAACTGTATTAATGGTTTGGCCTCTTGCATTCTGTACTAAAGCTCGACTAAGGGCAGAGCTGGAGCAATGATGGTCATCAAGTAATTTCCTGAGACATATCATGCGGATGACAATACTATTTTTATCCAAACAAGAGCTTTTAGTTTATTTGCAAACTCCATAGAATACCCAAAATCGCTTTGGACAAAACCAAGGTAAAGCTGCACATAGGACCGCCTTTCTTCGAAGTGGATGAGATAAACCCTAACCGAAGTTGTTCAGCTTGTTTGACAACTATTTCACAAAAGGGAAAAGAAAAAAAGAAAGCTCCGCAACTGTCGTCGCCTTGTTCAAAGCCAAAAGGAAACGAAATGAAAGATGGCCTTGTGCTACGGGTATTGTGTTTATGCCATAGTCTTTGGGCAGTCCGGCTTTGCATAAGCCTAGCTTTTTCTGTCGCTTAGGGTGGCAGCTAAT
>JAEWAC010000345.1 GCA_023391895.1 Bacteroidota bacterium | reverse complement strand
ACCGATAGTACACAGGTTGCTGCCGACAGTGTTGTAAAAGCAAAACCCCAGTTTAAGTTAAGCCTCAACTACAACAGCAACCTTAATTATTACGGCCGTACCGACAGCCTCAAAAGCAGTGGTATTTTTCCTTTAGCCGAATTATGGATTACACCCAAATTTTACCTCAACGCCGCACCTATTTTTATTAATAACAGCCTGCAATCTTTTGATTATGCAGGGGCCGTTGCTACCATAGGCTACCAACACCTTACCGAAAAATGGCTGAACCACATCTACCTGCTGAAACCTTTTTACGAACCGTCCAGCCAGCTGGTGCAGTCTGCCTTAAAAGCGCAGGCCGGTGCCTCGTTCAGCCGGCTTAATAAGGTGGCCAATATTACCCTGGGCGCCGATGCCAAGCTAACCAACGAGGTTGATTTTGGGGCGATGGCCGGTCTGGACCACATCATCCGTATGGAAAATAAAAACAATGGGGTATGGGTGCTGAACCCATCGGTCTATGCCTATGCCGGCACCCAGCAGTTCAGCCGGACCTATACGGTGCCTAAGAAAAAAGGCTTGCTGCAGCCGGCTACCCAGCAGCGGGTAACAGAAGAGGTGAAAACCTTTAGCCTGCTGGCCTACGAAGCTTCGTTGCCCGTGGTGTATGCCAAAGGCCCGTGGCAGTGGCTGCTGACGCCTTCTTACGTTATTCCGCAAAACCTGATACAGGTGCCCGGCCGGCCCGACCTGTCGGAGCAGGGCCAAAACACCTTTTACGCCACTTTTACCGTAAAACACACTTTTTAGTTAAAAAAGTGCCCGAGCCGTTGCTAATTTCCTTAATATGTAAACAACCTGCGTTTTAGTTTAGTAAATTTGCTTTCTAAATGTGAAGCGTATGATTAAGACCGGAAATCCTGTTATCAGCATATATACTGAAATGACGCCCAACCCGGAAACCATGAAGTTTGTCGCTAACAAGCTCCTGTACCCCGGCAAAAGCATTGATTTTCCTGACGTGGAAAGCGCCAAGCCTTCTCCGCTGGCTACGGAGTTGTTTGGGTTTCCTTTTATCAGGGCGGTGTTCATTGCGTCTAACTTTGTAACGCTTACCAAAACTCCGGAAACCGACTGGGATGACGTGATTCCGACCATCCGCCAGTTTTTGAAAGAATACCTGGAGGAAGGCAAGGCCGTGATCAACGAAGAGGAGATTGTAACCCGCAAGGTAGAAAGCAGCAACGATATACAGGCCGACGACAGCGATGTGGTAAAACGCATTAAAGAACTGCTGGACAATTATGTACGTCCGGCCGTGGAAATGGATGGCGGCGCCATTCAGTTCCGCAGCTACGAAGACGGCAAGGTAAACCTGATGCTGCAGGGTAGCTGTAGCGGTTGTCCTTCGTCCATGATTACGCTGAAAGCCGGTATTGAAGGCATGATGAAGCGCATGATACCCGAAGTAAAAGAAGTAGTGGCTGAAGCCGAGTAAGCCAGCAACATAACCGATTACATGAATAGTAAAGCGCCTGTCAGGGCGCTTTCTTTGTTTCATAAAGTGGCGGCAACCGTCAGGAAGCGGCGGAAAGAATCATTTCAGTCACACTCGGTACAGTATCACGTTTATCCATTCACGTTTCCCGAAACATTTATCTTCACGCCATGTTTTTAATGCAAGTATGGGAGCAGTTCATCACGGGCCTGCAGCACACCACGGCGCTGGAAGCCATTGCGGTGGTAGCCGGCATTGCTTCTGTATGGTATTCCCGAAAAGAAAACGTATTGGTGTTTCCGGTGGGCCTAGTCAACACCGTTGTTTATGTATACCTGAGTTTTAAGTACCACCTGATTGGCGAGGCGGCGGTGAACTTTTACTATACGGTGATGAGCCTTTACGGCTGGGTGTTGTGGACCCGGAAAGACAGAAAGCACCAGCCCGTATTGCATATTACCTTTTCAAACAAAAAAGAATGGTTGCAGCAGCTCCTCTTTTTTGCCGTATTATATATCACCATCTTTCTGGCACTTATGTACTTAAAAGCTTCTTTTTACAAAGGGGCCATACCGTGGGCCGATGCTTTTGCGTCTGCCACCGCCTTTACCGGTATGTGGCTGATGGCCAAAAAGAAAGTGGAAAGCTGGTACTGGTGGATAGCAACCAACATAGCTTCTATACCTTTGTACTTTGTAAAAGGTTTGGTATTCACCTCCTTTTTTTACATCGTATTGCTGGTGATGGCCTTTTTTGGACTGGCAGCCTGGCAACAAAAAGCAAGAATGGCATACCACCCGGTTTAGTGCCTTTATAGAACGTTCATGAAGAAAATCGTTATCATAGGACCGGAAAGCACCGGTAAAAGCACCCTCAGCCAGCAGCTGGCGGATTATTATCAAACCTTGTGGTGCCCCGAGTTTGCCCGGGAATACCTGATCAATAACGGCACCGATTATACTTATGAGGATTTGCTGAACATTGCCCACGGCCAGATAGAACTGGAAGATATGATGCAGGCAAAAGCCCGCAACGGCATGTACATCATTGATACGGATATGTATGTGATGAAGGTGTGGTGCGAAGTGGCGTTTAACGACTGCCATACCTGGATATTGAAACAAATTGCCAGCCGTCAGTACGACCTGCACCTGCTGTGCGATATTGACCTGCCCTGGGTACAGGACGGCCTGCGGGAATACCCGGACCTGGATACCAGGCGAAGGCTATTTAAAATGTACAAGGATATCTTAATTAATGACGGTGGCAAATGGGCCGTGGTTTCCGGCAGCCAGGAGGAGCGTTTGCAAACCGCTGTTACCCTTATCAATACCATTGTCACCCGGTAAAAGACGTAACCCTGATGAAAGATTTTATACGCAACAATGCACGGCCGATTTTTTATGCCACCTGGTTTGTACTCGGACTGGTGCAGGCGCTTTTTACCGAACTGCAGGATGACGAGGCGTACTACTGGGTGTATGCCCACTACCTGGACTGGGGCTACTTTGACCATCCGCCCATGACGGCCCTGCTGATCAAGGCCGGCGGCTGGCTGTTTGGTGGGGAGCTGGGCATCCGTTTTTTTCCGCTGCTGCTCAACACGCTTACGCTGCTGCTGACCGAAAGCCTGATCGAAAACAAAAACAAGCTGCTTTTTTACGCCATCTGCCTGTCGGCCGGCGTGCTGCAGATCATTGGCTTTTGGGCCGTACCCGATGTGCCGCTGCTGTTTTTTACCGCCTTGTTTTTCTGGTGTTATAAGAGGTTTGTTTATCAAACTTCCTTCACCAATACTTTGCTTTTGGGGGTGGCCTGCGCTTTACTGATGTACACCAAGTATCACGGTGCACTCATTATATTGTTCACGCTGCTGTCCAACCTGAAGCTGCTGCGCCGCTGGCCCATTTATGCTGCCGGCATGCTGGCGCTGCTGCTTTATGTGCCGCATTTGTGGTGGCAGTACCAGCACGACTGGATATCGTTCCGCTATCACCTGTTTGAAAGTAATGTCAATCCGTACAAGGTTTCCTATACCACCGAATACCTGGCCGGGCAGCTGCTGATTGCCGGTCCGCTTGCCGGTATTATTTTGTGGTGGTCCACCTTTGCTTACCGCACCCGCAACCAGTTGGAGCGTGCCCTGAAGTATACGGCCATCGGCATTTTTATTTTCTTTTTCCTCAGCAGTTTTAAGGGCAGGGTAGAAGCCAATTGGACGGCACCGGCCATTATTCCCATGCTGGTATTGACCCACCAGTTTTTGCAGCAGAAAAGCGGCTGGCGCCAGTGGCTGTACCGTTTACTGCCCGCTACTGTGGTATTGGTCATTGTGTTCAGGATCATTATGGTGGTGGATGTGGTACCGGTCAAGGCTATTGTTAAGCGTTTTCATACCTGGAACAACTGGCCGCACCAGTTAAGTGCCGTGGCCAAGGGTACGCCTATTGTGTTTACCAACTCTTACCAGCGGGCTTCGCAGGCCTGGTTTTATACCGGCACGCCGGCTTATTCGCTCAACAGCTACCAGGAGCGCCGCAGTAACTACAACTTCTGGCCCATAGAAGACTCCCTGCTGGGCAAGCCGGTTTACCTCATGGACATTTATGGTATGCACAGGTTTCAGGATTCTATCAAAGCCCGTATATGGACCGTTGGCTATAAGTACGACAGCAGCTTTCAGTCGTTTGCCCGGGTCATGCTAAAGCCGACGCAAAATAAGTACAGCATAGGTGTGAATGAAAGTCTGACGTTACAACTACAGGTGCAGATGCCGGATCATTATAAAACCTACCTGCAGCAACACCCGCACGTTGATATGCCGGTAAAAGTAGGCGTGTTTCAGCAACAGGATTGGGTAAAAGATGTGGAGACGCCCCTTACACTGCAGCAATTGGTAAAGGAGCCGCAGGTGCAACTATCGTTACCCCTGCAATTACCAAAAGGTGACTACTTTTTGCGCGTGGCCATAGGTACCAGCTTTGATGTATTTACGCACAACAGCGATAAGATACCGGTAACGGTACATTAATTCGCCGGCTTGATGATGTTTTGAATATCGGGGTCGTTTTCCAGGTTGCGCATTTGCCGCAATACCCAGTTGCTTTTTACAGATACATATTTGGATACGGGCTTTACCGTGTACACTTTAGGGTTGGGCAGGCTGGCGGCAATGAGGGCGGCTTCTTTGCGGGTAAGCTTAGCGGCACTTTTTTTAAAGTAGGTTTGGGCGGCAGCCTCCGCACCAAAAATGCCCCGGCCCATTTCCGCTACATTCAGGTACATTTCCAAAATCCTTTCTTTGCCCCAGATCCACTCGATCATTTTGGTAAAATATACTTCCAGGCCTTTGCGCACCCAGCTGCGGCCCTGCCACAGAAACACATTTTTGGCCACCTGCTGGCTGATGGTGCTGGCGCCTCTTACCCGGTTGGGTTTTTTGTCGTTGTGCTTCATGGCCTTGTCAATGCTCTTCCAGTCAAAGCCGCCGTGGTCGGGAAAAATCTGGTCTTCCGAAGCAATGACCGCCAGCTTGATGTTGTATGAAAGCTCGTTGCCATCTACATAATCCCGCTTCAGTCCGTCGCCACTGATCCAGCTGCTCAACTGCGTAAGGGTAAAAGGCGGATTGACCCATTTTAAAATAATGATATAAAAAAGCTGGAACAGGAACAGTGCCAACACCACCCGCTTGACCCACGTCCATATTCCTGCAGACTTCTTTTTTTTCATGCGCCACAAAGAAAAAGCAAAAAACAATCGCGGATGAATGGATTTGAAAAGGATTTCGCGGATGAGGAAGAAGTTTAAAGTTTAAGGTTCTCGAGTTCACCAGTTCACGGGTTCACGAGTTGTATCGCGGATTACACAGATTTGATAAGGATTTCACAGATTCGTAAAAGCATATGGGGTTTTGAAAGAGTTGAGTTGTTGAATAGTTGAATGGGTTGAGATGTTTGGTGTGACATATGGGTTTTTGAAACAGTTAAGACACGTTCTTTTTACACATTCAGTTGAACCGCTATTGAAATACCGCTTACCTGTCATGCCGAACTTGTTTCGGCATCTCCTGCCGCTATATGTGCTTTTAAAGTAGTTGATGGCTGTATATGCTTTGCTGAAAAATGTTCAAAAGCTCATAGGTTACTATCGAAGTGGAAGTGTAATCGATTGAACGGCCTCCCTCTCCTTCCGGGAAGGGATCGAAGGAGGGGCCGCTTTTCAAAAACTTTGTATCTTTTTCATCTCAAATCAACCATGGATTACAGCCTGCTTGTTTCTATTGCCATGGGCATTGCGCTCAGTGCCTGTGCCGGCTTCCGGGTGTTTATACCCATGCTGGCGGGTGCCCTGGCCGGGCATTTCAACATCATTGACCTGTCGGCTGATATGGCCTGGTTAGGCTCCTGGCCGGCAATTATCAGTTTTGGTACGGCTGCCGTGGTAGAAGTGGCGGCTTATTATATTCCGTTTGTGGATAACTTGCTTGATACCATTGCAGCGCCGCTTTCGGTAGCAGCAGGTACCGTGCTGGCTTCTTCTATATTACCCATTGCCGAACAGGAGCCGCTGATACGGTGGGGCATCGCTTTGCTGGCCGGCGGTTCGGCAGCAGGCACCATTCAACTGGGTACCGGCTTGTTGCGTTTGTTCAGCAGCAAGGCTACGGTGGGTACGGGAAATGTAGTAGTATCCACTACAGAAAATGCCGCGGCTATTACCGGTTCGATTTTGAGTTTTATCATACCGGTAATCATCGCCTTATTAGGAGTGCTGCTCATGGGTTGGATCGTGGTAAAGATTAGTAAGCGGTTCGCCAGAAACCGGTGATATTTTTAGTATTTATACCTGTAGAAAAAGCTTTCAACAGCATCCGGCTTATATGGGCTTTTGAATGTTTTTATAAAGTCAGCAATAGTGCTGTGCATAGCATTACCAACAGTTCAAGTGTGTACTGAAACGAGTTCAGCATAAACTTGCAAAGTCAACTCCACAGCTTTACCAAAGCTGGTCACATAAAAAAAGCAGCGTACATCCATACGCTGCTTTTAAGTATTGGGGAGATGTCGTTTTATACAATCATCAGCTTGGCATAATTCAGCATGATCTTTTTCTCGCCGTTCTGGTCAAACTTGATAGTAGCAACCGGGTTGTGATTGGAGCCTTCCAGTTTGATCACTTCGCCAAAGCCAAACTTCTGGTGCTCCACACGGCTGCCTACTTCCAGTTTGGAAATATCGGAAGGCACAAAATTGGCCGATGGCTGGTGCGCTACTTCTTTGGGTTTGGCATTGGTAGCTAAAGTGGAAACAAAGGTTCTTTCCGGCTTTTTTTCCGCACCGCCAAAGCCGCGGTTCATGCGCTCAAACGCATTGCCCCAGTTGGATGATGAGGACTGGTTTTTAATACCGCCGCCGGCAAAAGAATGGTCCAGCGAATCTTCCGGGATTTCAGAAATAAAGCGGCTGGGTTCGTTTTGTACCAGTTGCCCGAATTTGTAGCGGGTGTTGGCGTAGGTTAAATACAACCTGCCCTTAGCCCTTGTAATGGCTACATAAAACAAGCGGCGTTCTTCTTCCAGCTCCTCGCGGGTGTTCAGGCTCATGGCATTGGGGAAAAGCGTTTCCTCCAGACCTCCGACAAACACCACTGGGTACTCCAGCCCCTTGGCCGCATGAATGGTCATGAGTTTAACCGTATCAGCATTGGGATCTTTTTGGTCGCTATCGGTAAGCAACACTATCTGCTGCAGGTAAGCCGCCAGGCCTTTGTCGCCTACTTCTCCGCTTTCTTCGTTGGTGGGGGTTTCGGTAAATTCTTTGATAGAGTTCAGCAACTCCTGCACGTTTTCGTAGCGCTGTACGCCTTCGGTACTTTTATCGTTGAACAACTCTTTTACAAAAGCCGTTTGCTTACCTACATGAAACGCAATGTCGTAGGCGTTTTTGGTGGCCAGCATGCTTTGAAAGCTGCGGATCATCATCACAAATTCTTCAATGGCCTGCAGCGTGCCGGCTTTAAAGCCAAACATGGGGGCCGCTTCCAGCACTTCCCACATGCTGATGTTGCGTTCGTTGGCAAAGGCAATGGCGCGGTCTACCGAAGTTTTACCAATGCCCCGCACCGGGTAGTTGATGATGCGCTTCAACGCTTCTTCATCTTTGGGATTTACTACTAACCGCAGGTAGGCAATAAAGTCTTTGATTTCCTTGCGCTGGTAGAAGGAAACACCACCGAAGATGGTGTACGGAATGTTCATGCGGCGCAAGCTTTCCTCAAAGGCACGGCTTTGTGCATTGGTGCGGTAGAGGATGGCAATGTCTTTATTGGTATAGTGGTTGCGCAGCTTTTGCTCCTGAATGGCATCGGCAATAAACTTGCCTTCTTCATTATCAGAAGCCGTACGCACCAGCTTGATTTTATCGCCCGGCAGGTTTTCGGTCCACAGCTCTTTGGGTATCTGGCCTTTGTTGTTTTTGATCACTTCGTTGGCCACCTTCAAAATGCTTTGGGTGCAGCGGTAGTTCTGCTCCAGCTTGATCACCTTGGCATCGTCATAGTCTTTCTGAAATTGCAGGATGTTTTGAATGGTGGCGCCGCGGAACGAATAGATACTTTGTGCATCGTCGCCCACCACGCACACGTTTTCATGCGCCGCGCCCAGCAGTTTGATGATCTCGTACTGGGCCGGGTTGGTATCCTGGTACTCGTCGATCATGATGTACTTGAACTTGTGCTGGTATTTGTGCAGCACTTCCGGGAAATGCTTCAACAACTCATAGAATTTTACCAGCAGGTCGTCAAAGTCCATGGCGCCGTTTTTAAAGCAGCGCTTGCTGTAGGCTTCGTAGATCTGGCCGATCATGGGGCGGTTGGCCCGCACGTCTTCCTGCTGAATGTGGTAGTCGTTCATGTACTCGGCGGCATTCACCAGGGCGTTCTTGGCGCCGGAAATGCGGTTGTACACCACGTTGGGCTTGTAGTGCTGCGGGTCCAGGTTCAACTCCTGGGTGACGGCTTTTACCACGCTTTTGGCATCGTCGGTATCGTAAATGGTAAACGAGTTGGGGTAGCCAATGCGATGTGCCTCAGCCCGAAGGATACGGGCAAACACGCTGTGAAACGTACCAATGTATAAGTTGCGGGCTTCTTTATTCTTTAAAATGTGTTCTACCCGTTCTTTCATTTCGGCGGCGGCCTTGTTGGTAAAGGTCAGCGCCAGTATGTTAAAGGCATCTACGCCTTTGCTCATCAGGTAGGCGATCCGGGTGGTCAGTACTTTGGTTTTTCCACTCCCGGCACCGGCCACAATCATCAGCGGGCCTTGTATGGTGACTACGGCTTCACGCTGCCGGTCGTTCAATCCCTTCAAAATTTCTTGCATTCGGCGAAGTTACATTTTGCCCTGCTGATGCTAAAAATTTGAGTAGTTAATTTTTTGGATAGGGGAGGGGGAGGTCCACAGACGACAATCGACAGTCCACAGACGGCCGTCTACAGCAGCGGCTTCATTCAAGCTTTGGTAAAAAGAGGAATGGTTGTGACCTGGTTCTCTGCTGTCGTCTGTGGACTGTCGACTTCCTCCTCCTTGGCACGACTATTTCAGTTCCTTCCTTTCCTATTGGTTCACTTTTAAAATGCTTATATATGAGACGTCTGGAAGGTAAGGTAGCCATTGTAACCGGTGGCGCTACCGGTATTGGCGAAGCCATCTGTAAAAAATTTGCCGTGGAAGGCGCCAAGGTCATCGTGAACGGGTTTCCGGAAGACCCGGTGAGTGAGGTGGTGGAAGAAATCCGCAAAACCGGCGGCGATGCCCATGGGTTTGTAGGCGATGTGTCGCAGGATGGCGTGGCCATGGAGTGTGTGGGCTTTGCCGTCAGTACCTACAAAAAACTGGATATCTTGATCAACAACGCCGGGGTGTTCCCGGTAATGGAAATGATTGAAAACTATCCAACCGACGCCTTTGAATACCTGATCAAAAATAACATCCGCACCGCTTTTTTAATGACCAAGTTTGCCATACCCGAGCTGCAGAAAACAAGGGGCTGCATCGTGTCGGCCGGCTCCGAATCGGGCCTGATCGGCTTGGGCGAAAATGCCGTGTACGGCGGTACCAAGGGCTGGATGCACGCCTTTACCCGGGGCATAGC
>JAEWAC010000298.1 GCA_023391895.1 Bacteroidota bacterium | reverse complement strand
CTGCATACTTGCGCCAGATGCGGGAAACAACACCTATTTGATATAAATCATTATGACTGGCCTTCAATTACATAACTGGTTCAATATGGCTCGCAAAAATAAAAGGTACAACAGGATTAGAGCACAGTAATGAACTGAGAAAGGATAAACAATTGTAGTAGTTCCTGCTGAAGCTCAATGCCTTTATCCATGTTATACCAGCTTTGCAGTTGTGTACTTAACATGTCATAGTCAACGTTTTTACGCCGTTGCTGGTGTTTCTCCCAGCCCTTGTGCGGTAGCTGCACCAACAACTAAACTTAAGTACAGGTGCAGCACTAAAGTGGTATCTTGGTTTAAGATTCCATGCCTGCTTTGATTACTGAATACCCGCAATTTTTTACCGCTACCTGCCTGGAGTGGAAGCGGCTGTTACAGCCCGACAAATACAAAAAACCTTGTGGTGGAAAGCCTGCGGTTTTTAGTAGCCCATAACCGCGTGATCGTGTATGGCTTTGTTATCACGACCAATCACCTGCACTTGGTCTGGCAAATGAAGGGCGGCCATCAGCCACAGGATGTACAAAGAGACTTTTTAAGCTAAGGGGTTGCTTCCCGGGCTTAAAAGCCAAAGCCATGTATAATGCTCCGCATTTACGGTAATTAACAGGCGTTCAACTTTTCTGTTTGGATGGTATCCGTGTTTAGACAGCGCTGTTGCTTGCCCGTTAGTGAGCTTACAGAGGATCGGCGGTGACTTGAAAGCGCGAGTCGGCCTTAACAGTTAGTTCACGGGCCACGTTGGAGCGCAGGGCCACTTCAGTATACAGGGTATAGCTGGAAGCTTTGATATAGCTGTCCAGTTGGGCATTGGCCGGTACCAACTCCAAACTGGATACGCCGGTTGGTACATTGTCTTGAGAGGCTAAGAGTATTTTATCATTTTGACTGGTGCCAATATAAATTTTAATGCTTTTTAAAAAGTTGAAATTCTCTGCCGCCGGATCCACAATTGTTAGTGTTAGTTTACTCAGGCGCACGTCCTTTACCAAATCGGCCTTGGTATTGTTGTTTTCAAAGGACTGCTGGGAATTAACCGTAACCGGTACTGGGGCAATGAGTGGGTTATTGATTAGGCCACTGGCGGGAATTCTTATATCAGTGGAATGCGAAATGTCAAATGTGAGTAGCTTATCCAGTTTCTCACAACTCAGTAGCATTAACAGCAATAAGGGTAAAATAATTATTGTCTTTTTCATATGATTAGAATTAGGCTGCAAGATAAGTAACCCGCAAAACCAAAGGGCTGTTGGAGCGCTTTTCTTTTCAGATGGGGTTAGCCGCTAAAGGTTTAACCACAGAAAAAAAGAATGTGAACGAGTGTTTTCAGCGTATACATGCCGCTGCCCTGTTTCCCGTCCTGGCAGTTGGTGTATTATTATTCAGAAAACGGAAACGAGTGTGCTTTTGCACAATTAGCGCGCCGCCTGTCTGCCCCTAAAAAAAAGCAAGGGATCGGTGCCTGCGGGTCATTTTCTGTTGTGAAGATGATACGGGCAAACTGAAGGCGTTTTTCCACCAACGCTTTGGCTGGTTGCTCGTGATTGTCACAAAAATCAGCTGCGTGTTCAACCAGCCAAAGCGCTGGGTCGTGAAGCGAACCTTTGCCTGGATCAACAACGACAGACGAAACTAAAAAAATTACAAACGACTCACCGAATCCGCAGAAGCTATTTTACAACGCTCCATGATTAAAACCATGCTTAAACAATTTAAATGAACCATTTTTAAATAGCTTCTAAGTCCTTTTAAAAACTTTAAAAAGAAAATAAAATGATGGTATCACCAACAGCAAGCCCACAAACAAGGCAATCAGCAAATGATAGAGCGTTTCTGAAGGCGCCTGGGTATTATAAAAAGTGAGGTGGTTACCACTTTTTTCATACACTACTATCGGAAACTGGATGGCAAACCACCCTAACATCACCAGCGCTACCTGAATGCTTACTACAGCACGTAAATAGGTTATATTGGGATGACGAAACAGGTAAAAGATTATTGGGATCAGAATAATGACAGCACTTAAAGAAGCAATGCTCACAGGCGACTTGAAAAACTCATTAAAAAGATCGTGGCCGTAGCGCTCTGCCACCAAAAACACTAGTATGCCCACAATGGTTGTAACCAGCTGAAAAGCTCTGGACAGCTGGATATATCTTTTTCGTTCCACAGGATAAGTGGCCTCTCCTATCATAAAAATCGCAGCAATATAGCCGAACAATGCTATTGAAAACAATCCCATCGTAAAGCAGAACCAGTTCAGCCAGGGATCAATAAACAATTCATAAAAGCTGCCAGCTGCACCGGGGTTGATCTCACCAAGGATCATGGCACCAAAGGTGATGCCCAGGAAAAACGGCGTAACGAAACTGGAAACTTTAAAAAAAAGTGTATAGTATTTATGGGTGAAATCATGCGCCACATCATAGTGGCGAAAGGTGAAAGAAGAGCCGCGCAACACAATCCCTAACAGTACCACCATCAAGGGGATGTGCAAAGCCGTGCTGATGGTGGAATAAACCAGGGGAAAACCCGTAAACAGGATCACAATCGCTAAAATCAACCATACGTGATTGGCCTCCCAGACTGGCGCTATCGCTTTTGAAATCGTTTTTTCTCCTTTCCGACCCGCAAAGGTTTCCACAATACCGGCGCCATAATCCGCACCGCCCAAAATAGCATAGAGCATAAAGGAAATACCAAGTATCAGGATGATTACAGAAAGCATACTTTATACATTTAGCTGCCTGGCTGAAGGATAAAAATTTTCAACCGTCGCAATTTGCCGGCGCATCAGCCATACCAGTATCGCCGTTAACAACAGATACACGGCTGTTATAATATAAAAAGAATATTGCAAGCCCGGCATGGGAGAAACGGCATCTTTAGTTTTCATCACGCCATAAATGATCCACGGCTGGCGGCCTACTTCCGTTACGGTCCATCCTGCTTCCACGGCTACAAAACCCAGCGGTGTCAGCAGGGATATAAAAAGCAGCCACCCCCTTCCGTATAAAACAGGCTTCCACCAGGCACTGAGCAGCAAGAATAACAAACCGGCCAACGCCAGTAAAAATCCAATTCCCACCATAATTTGAAAAGCAATATGGGTAATTAGTACGGGTGGTCTTTCTGACTTTGGAAATTGATCCAGCCCGGTTACTTCTGCATTAAAATCGCCATGGGCCAGAAAACTTAAAAAGCCGGGTACATGAATGGCATAGTCCACGCGTTCCTCCTTGTCGTTAGGGATGCCGCCGATGACCAAATCAGCCGGCTTGCTGGTTTTATACAACGCTTCCAATGCCGCCAGTTTAGCAGGCTGCCTTTCTGCCACGTCTTTGGCTGAAATGTCGCCGCTGACAGGCTGTAAAAGGGCGGCTACCGCACCAAAGGATAAGGCTATTCTAACGGCGGTGCGATGAAAGACATTGCGTCTGTCTTTGATCAGTAAATAAGCATGAACCCCTGCTACCGCAAAAGCGGTGGCAACGAAGGCCGCCAGGGTCATGTGCAAGGCCTGCGAGAACCAGGCGTCATTGAACATGGCTGCTACAGGATCAATATTGGTGGCTTTGCCGTTTTCCCATGTAAAGCCTGCAGGACTATTCATCCAGGCATTGGCCGATACCACAAAGATGCCTGACAGGACGCCCGATATTCCAACTATCACCCCTGATATCCAGTGCACCCATTTGTCCAATCTGTTCCATCCATATAGAAAAACACCCAAAGCAATGGCTTCTACAAAAAAGGCCGTTCCTTCCCAGGAAAAGGGCAAACCTATAATAGGACCCGCATGCCTCATAAACTCCGGAAAAAGCAATCCTAATTCAAAAGATAAAACAGTACCGGAAACAGCACCTACAGCAAAAAAGATGGCCACTCCTTTTGACCAGGCTTTGGCTACATCTAAATATTCCTGCTTTTTTGTACGCAACCATTTCCATTCGCTAAAAGCCATTAAAATCGGCATGGTCATTCCAATACAAGCAAAAACAATGTGAAACCCTAATGAAACGGCCATTTGTAAGCGAGCTGCAAAAAGGTCATCCATTTATGTTGTTTGCTATAAAGTTCCTACAACTAAAGGAAAGTCTATTACTTAATTATAAAGCCTATTCTTAATTAATGGGGAACGTTTAAAAATCCAACACAACTGCTTTGTGTTCCTTCTCCGGACCAGCCTGGCGCAGGCACAATAAGTACCTGTAGTTAAGCAGAAGTCTACCTGCAGCCCATTTTGCAGCCCAACTTAGAATTAGAGGGAATAGTACAAAAGAAAAAACCCTGATATCTTATTCATTATCAATGGTTTAACAAGTCAGGAAGACAGCCCGCAGAAAATTCCCTTTTAACCCGTTTATAATCAATTTGATAGACTCGATACAGCTGTGCTTGCTCACCCATCTTGACAGCACCTTAGAACTAACCCAAAAGTAGGGATCGAGCGCGTAAAAAAGAAGGTGTATTCACCCTTTGTTCAGCAGGGCTTCGATGATGCGATACTCGTAGTAAATAGTGCCGCCCATTTTCGTATAGGGCAGTTGACCGGAGTCCCGCAGGTGCTGCAGCGTGCCGGGGGAGATCACTGTCGGCTTCCCCAATTTTCGGCCACTAAAGTTAGAGTTACCAACGAACTGAGTTGTTAACTTTAAACTTTGATAAATGAAAAAGCGATTTACAGAAAATCAGATGGTAGCGGCTATCAAGAAACAGGAAGGTGGCATAGCCGTTAAAGACATATGCCGGGAGTTGGGCATCAGTGATGCTACTTTTTACAACTGGAAGGCCAGGTACGGGGGGCATGGAGGTCAGTGACGTCGCCAAACTAAAGGAACTGGAACGGGAAAATGCAGAACTCAAAAAAATGTTTGCAGAAGCCAGCATTGAGATGGGGGCGATGAAAAACCTGATTGAAAAAAAGCTTTGACGCCTGAGACCAAACGGGAAGCTGTGGATTTTTTAGTGAAAGAAGAACCGCTCAATAACCGAAAGGCTTGCCAGCTGATGGGCCTATCCCGAACCACCTATCAGTACAAAAGAAAAGCAAAAGATGATAGTGCCCCTCAAGAGGCATTGACCACCCTTACGACCAAACATCCGGCCATTGGGTATTGGCGATGCTGCTACCGGCTTTGGAACAAAGGGTTTATCTGGAATCACAAGCGCATCTACCGAGTCTATACCGAGATGAAGCGCAATATCAGAAGAAGGGCAAAGAAAAGATTGCCGGAGCGGGTGAAACAGCCACTTACCATACCCACCACTCCCAATCAGGTGTGGAGTATTGATTTTATGAGTGACAGTCTTACCGACAGAAGGCGTTTTAGACGCTTGAACATCCTGGATGATTATAACCGGGAATCCCTGGCCATTGAAATAGATACATCGCTGCCTTCGCTGCGGGTAATCAGAGTACTTGAGAAGTTAATTAATGAAAGCGGCGGTCCTTCAAACATCCGGTGTGACAATGGCCCGGAGTTCATCAGCCATCAATTGGAAGCGTGGTGCAGTCATGAAAGCCGCAGGATCAACCTGCAGTTGATTCAGCCAGGAAGGCCCATGCAAAATGCCTATATAGAAAGAAAGAATGGAAGCATCAGGCGCGAGTTGTTGAATGCTTACCTGTTTGGCAGCCTTGCTGAAGTACGGGTACTGAGCGAAGAGTGGAGGGGCGATTACAACACGGAACGACCGCATAAATCACTGGTTATTTATCTCCATACAAATACGCCGAGTTGCAGAAAGGCAAGACAGCTTTATCCATACCGGCTGGGCGAAACGTTGAAACAAATTGAAGCACTGCCGGGAGTGGATAAAGCGGATGACAAAAAGAACTTTACATTTGAAAGCTCTAACTGACGCTGGCACTAAAAAAGGGGAGCTTACAGATTCGGAAAAATGACGTGTCAAGTACTTTATAAAGAGGTTTATTACAATAATCATTTAAACCCAACATAATAAACTCATATCTGTACAATAAACTTCTTTTGTTTATTATTAACTACTTAGTTTATCATCCATAATGGAACCATTACAAGTATATTTCAAAGAAGTATTGGGTTTAGAAACAAGCTCTGCATTAGAAAGACTAGAATCCAAGAAATTGCCATTCTATATCAGGGAGCAATTTGATTTATATGGCATTCGGTTACTTGATAACGCTATTGTTCTTGCTGAATACAAAGCAGATGGAGCTATAAATACCCAACAACTGGAAAAACAACTTCAGACTTTGCGGGACGCTATGGGTATTCCTGTAGCATTGGTAGTCTTTAACCTCTCTGCTCTGGAAAGGAAAAGATTGATTCAGAAGGGGATAAATTTTGTGGTACCAGGGAAACAACTTTTTCTACCAGAACTCTTAATAGACCTGAGAGAATATTTTCCTAGGAAAAAGGAAAAGAAGGACAGTCTGGCTCCGTCCTCACAAGCCATACTGCTTTATCATATTCTGCACCGATACGAAAAAATTGAAAATCTCAGCTTTAAAGAGTTAGGGCAGAAGTTTGGCTATACCCAAATGGCGATTACAAAAATTGCGGATGATTTAAGGCATCATGAACTTTGCACCATTGAAGGGACAAAGGAGAAGTACATCCATTTTAATGGTCCAATCCCTGAACTGTGGAACATGGCAAAGCCCAGGCTAGTGAGCCCTGTAATTAAGAGGGTATATACAGACACACTGCCACCCAATTTTTTAATGCGCTGCAATGAATCGGCATTGCCCGAATATACCGAAATGGCACATAGCAATCAGGAATACAGGGCCATTGAAAAAAACCTGTTCTATTCCCTTGAAAAAGCAAACCAGTGGTCAGACCTGAACGATCAGGAAGGCAAGTATTGCCTCGAAGTATGGAAATACGATCCGCAGACTCTTGCCGAAGGCATTACTGAAGAAAGCAATGTAGACCCACTTTCCCTCTATCTCAGCTTAACTGACATGCAGGACGAACGGATTGAAATGGCATTAGATCAAATTATTGAAAAATTCATATGGTAAAGGGTATAGAAACATTTAAGGAGTATTTTAAAGATCATACAGATAAGTATGTGATCATTGGAGGCACAGCCTGAGACATGATCATCTCACAAGATGGAGGCGCCGATGAAGTTGGTTCTTCTTCACTTTTGGTGGAAGGTTTATGGTATGCCCGGTGACATTTCCTGCATAAATATGCTGGGAAAGCAGCCTCCATCAGGGTCAAGGCGGTTCTGTAGCTTGCATTTCTAAATGCTTGCTATGATCCTATACCAATTGTTGTATTTACAAGCCGGTCATTTTATTCTCCGCCACACCGATGTTGAACAAGGCGTACTCACCCTGGTAGTGGAAAGCCGCTCGAAACGATGCCGCTGTCCCCTCTGCCATCAGCTTAGCCACCATGTACACAGCAAATATCAACGCCACTTAAAGGACCTGCCTTGCTTTGCTTTGAAGACCCGGATCCGTCTCACAGCCCATAAGTTTTACTGCCGCAATCCGCACTGCCCACAAAAGGTGTTTGCTGAGCTGTTTATTCCGTTGATGCTTTACAGGTCATTCTGGAGCAACGTTTACAGGTAATTCCGGAGGAAGCTTTACAGTTTTAATAGTTACCTGTTGAAGTGTAAAAGATCTGTGTTAGTGCTTTCGAGTTT
>JAEWAC010000263.1 GCA_023391895.1 Bacteroidota bacterium | reverse complement strand
TGATAGCGCTGGCGGAGTTGCGGTTTGGTGCGGCCAGGGAGAAAAAAAACGCCATGGTCATTAACATCGGCTGGGGTATAGGTTTGGGGCTGATCATCAATGGCGAGCTGTTCAGGGGACAGGCCGGGTTTGCCGGCGAGTTTAGCCATATACCGCTTTTTTCAAACGGAAAAATGTGCAGTTGTGGTAAAACCGGTTGCCTGGAAACAGAATCCTCGCTGCTGGTAGTAGTTGATAAAGCAATGCAGGGATTAAGTGCTGGCAGGTTGTCTAAATTAAAAGGCATATCGTCCGATCATCTGGAAGAAGCCAGCGATGCCATTATGATCGCAGCACAAGAAGGCGACCAGTTTGCTGTAGAACTGATTTCGGAAGCAGGCTATAACATTGGCCGGGGTGTGGCCATATTGATCCACATCCTGAACCCGGAGATCGTAATCTTAAGCGGCCGCGGTGCTACCGCCGGTAGAATATGGCAGGCACCTATTCAGCAGGCGCTCAATGCCAATTGTATTCCGCGGCTGGCGGCCAGTACCGCCATCGAAATTTCCACATTGGGTTACAAGGCCGAACTGATAGGGGCCGCAGCCCTGGTGATGGAGCATTTTGGCCGGGAGGTCACATTGAAAAACCATTTCGCGGAGTTTGATCACTCGTGAGCATATAAGAAAAAAAACTTTAAAACGGATGTTGTTGCCTGTTTTTAAAACAGGCGAAAGAGGCTATAATCAAATATTCAATTATCAAAACAACAAGTATGCGTATGCGAATTTTTCTGCTATCCATGTTGTCTTTATTTCTGGCCTGTTCAACGGTGCAGGCACAGGTAAAGAAAACAATAACCGGTGTTGTACGAGACAATAGTGGCCTGGGCCTTACTGGCGCCACTGTTAATGAGAAAGGGACCAATAACAATGCAGTAACCGATGGTAACGGTTCTTTTACCATCAGGATAGCTGACAATGCCACATTGGTTATTTCTTATGCAGGTTTCCAAACTATGGAGATCGCCCCTGGTGCTCAAAGCCAGGTGTCCGTAACACTAGAAGCCAGTACCACAACTTTAAACGAAGTAGTGGTAACCGGTTTTGGTGTTAGAAGACAAACTAAAAAACTTTCTTATTCTGTTCAGGAAGTAAAGGGCGACGAACTGGCCCGCACCAATACGCCCAGTCTGGTGAATGCCCTGCAGGGTAAAGTAGCGGGGGTGATGATCAACCAGGGCGCTGGTGGTCCTTCTTCCAGCTCCAGGATCCGTATCAGGGGTAATGCTTCTATTTCCAAATCCAACACCCAGCCCCTGTTTGTGGTGGATGGGGTGCTGATCAAGCCGGGTACATCCGGCGCCGATTCCTGGGGTGATGCCCGTGATTTCGGTAATGAACTGAAAAACCTGAACCCGGATGACTATGAAAGCGTAAGCGTACTGAAAGGTTCGGCTGCAACGGCTTTATATGGTTCAGATGCGCAGTTTGGTGTTGTTTTAATTACTACCAAAAAAGGTCGCGAACGTAAAGGTTTGGGCGTAAGTCTTACCCATTCTTCCACTTTTGAAAAAGCCTACCGTCTGCCGGATTTCCAGAATGTATATGGCGGTGGTATAAATCAAACTTTTGCAAAAGGTGCTGATGGCGTAAACGAAGTGGATCGTGATTATGGTCCTTATTACAGCTTCGGTCCTAAGTTTGACGGCCAGATGGTGCGTGATCAAGACGGCCGCATGATTCCCTGGAAAGCCAACGACCTGCTGGATCTTTTCCAAACCGGTCAGTACTACAATACTAACGTAGCCGTGGAAGGGGGAAGCGATAAAACAACCTTCCGTTTTTCCTACACCAACTCCAAGAACAACAGCGTAATGCCCAACAACTCTTTTGGTAGAAATGTATTTACCTTGAGAGCAACCCAAAAGCTGAGCAGCGCGATCAACATGGATGCTACTGTTACTTATGCTACTTCCAATTCGCGCAACCCAATGTTGCAGGGCGGTAACTCCAATCCCATCTTCCGTTTGGCGTATTCCAACTCCAGGCATTATGATATTCCTTATTACCAGAACATTTTTATAGACCCGGTAAGAGGTGGCCGGATCGGTGCTTCAGGTAATGCGACGAGCAATCCTTATTCCCGTGGTTCTATGACCTCTGTATTCTGGAATTATTATGAAAAAAATATAACCCAGAAAGAAGATAATCTGCGTGCCAACCTGGATATCAACTTCAACATCCTGCCCTGGTTGAACCTGCTGGTTCGTGGTAATGTAAACAGCATCAACATAGCCCGTGAAAATAAAGAGCGGGGTGAACTGCCTGGCTTCCTGGGCGGGTACTATGCGCTGTACCAAAGCACCAACAAATATGGCCGTTTGCAATCGTTGCTGACCGCCAACAGAACCTTTGGTCAGGACTTTGATGCCAGCTTAACTGTAGGTGGTGAAACCAACCGGGGTTTAAGCGGTTATGAAAACAATGCCAACACCAATGGTGGATTTAAAGTAGCGGATATTTACGCTTTATCCAACTCTAAAAATCCCATTCAGGCAAATGGACGTGAGTTTCCGCAAAGCAGGCTGGATGCCGTTTATGGTTATGGTGACGTGACCTGGAGAGACCGTCTGACGCTGAACTTCAGTGCCCGTAACGACTGGAACTCCACACTGACTTATCCTAATGGAAATGGTGAGCATGGATATTTTTATCCTTCTGTAGGTCTGGCATGGATCTTCAGCGAGTCGCTGCAGGACAATGCTGCTTTTGATTTCCTTTCCTTTGGTAAGTTAAGAGCCAGCTTGGGTTATTCCGGTGCGGGTACTAACATTTTTGAAACCAGTCGGGGCTTTGGCTATGGCTTGCTGGGTAACTATACCAATTGGAATGGTTCATTGATCCCCCAATATGGATTACGTACGTTTGATCTTGGAAACTTTAATTTAAAGCCGGAGCGCTCTCGTGAGTTTGAAGTTGGTGCCGATTTGCGCTTTTTGGATAACCGCCTGGGTGTAGACTTTGCCTGGTACAAAAAGAACACTTTCAACCAGATCATTACTTTGGCAGCGCCACCTGAAAGTGGTGTTAGCAGCCGCTTGATCAATGCCGGTAATATTCAAAACCAAGGTATTGAGGTGATCTTAAATGGTACACCTGTCCGCACCAAAGACCTGCAGTGGAATACCACCTTTAACTTCTCGCGCAACCGCAACAAGGTAATTGATATCGACCAGGCCAATGGTGTTACCTCCCTGGAGCTGGATCTTGCCTTTGGTGCTGACGTAAAATCCGTAGCAAGAGTAGGCAAAGAATATGGTACCATTGTTACCAACTATGCTTATGCCACTTACCAGAAAAAAGACGCCAATGGCAATCCAATTGATCACCCCAGCAACGGTCAGAAAATGCTGAAGCAGAATGGTGTTTACTGGCGCTCCGGTGATGCCGGCCAGGGTGAAAAAGAAATTGGATCCATGATGGAGAAATTCCTGCTGAGCAACAGCAACGACGTGCGCTTTAAAGATTTCAGTCTGTTTGTACAGGTTGATTCTAAGTTTGGCGGTATGATGGCTTCTGCCACACACCAGTACGGTTCCAACTACGGTAGCTTTGAGAGTACCCTGTTTGGTCGTGATGCGGCAAATGGTGGTATTGAATTCACCGATGCCAACGGTGTAAAACGCAGCGATGGTATTATTCCGGAAGGCGTATTTTCTGATGGTATCAAACTGAATGGCGTTGATGTGGGCGGTATGTCTTATTCCGAAGCAGTAAGTAAAGGCCTGATTTTACCTATGAAAGCATGGGAGTATTATGAAGGTATTGGCAGCTGGGGTACCGGTATCCGCGAATACTCTGTTTTTGAAAATTCATGGGTAGCGCTGCGTGAAGTTTCACTAGGCTATACTATTCCACGCCGTTTGTCTTCTAAATTAAAAATGAACAACCTGAGAGTAAGTGCCGTAGGCAGAAACCTGTTATACTTATATAATTCTTCTAAGGACAACATTCATCCAGAATCGATCTTCAGCAGCCGCGCCGGTGCTTTCGCGGAGTATGGTGGTGTGCCTTATATACGTAGTATTGGTATATCTGTAAACGCAGGATTCTAATTTCTTAAAAACAACATGATTTTTTATGAAGATTAAAAAAATAATATACATAGCCGCTTTTCTGGCAGCTTCCGTGGCAGGCTGTAAGAAGGAAGCGTTTGTTGAAATGAATACTGATCGAACCATTCTCAATACCATCAAGCCGGAAGAGCAGTTCTTAAATGCGGCTATCCGGGCCCACAACAGCGATATGGAAGCGTTTTACGATCATTATCGCCGTATAATGCCCTGGATGCAGATGGCTACCGCTCAGACAGGTAATTCCAAAAACTTCCTGAATGACATTGGTAACTTCAACCAGCGCTATTCTGTGTTTTTCCCTCAACTGGGTTCCATCCTGACGGATGTACAGAAACTCATTGATAACATGCCGGAAGAAGAAAGGGCAAAAAGAGTGCACATGCGGGTGATCCCCGACATCTTAAAAGTGTATTATGCTTTTTACGTGTCTGACATCAATGGCAGCATTGCTTTTACCGATGCCTTCCAGGCACGTTACCAAGGTACACTTACACCGGCTTACCAAACCCAGCAGGAGCTGTTTGGCTTGTGGGATGCCCGGCTGAAAGAGGTGATAGATACTTTGAAGTCTACGCCTTCCGTTGAGCAGGTGTCATTAGGTGTGAACGACCTTTACTATGGTGGTAATGTAACCAAATGGATCAGGGCGGCCAATGCCTTAAGGTTGAAAATGGCCATTCGTCAGCTGAAAAGAGATGAAACAAAAGCCAAAGCGATCATTGCCGATGTACTGGCTGACCCGGAACAAATGGCTTCTAACGAAGATAGCTGGGTGATGTATTCCGACTTTAGCTTTAACAGTGGTGGCAACTGGGATCCAACAGGATTAAGAGCTCCCAAGCCAACGGTTGATTTTATGTGGAACAACAGTGATCCAAGGATGCGCATGTTCTATCAGAAGAATAATTATACGGAGGCTAACCTGAAAGTAGCAATTGATTCAAATATATATCGGCCAGGAACCGTGTGGAATCCGCGTCAGTACGTGGGGGCGCCCATCAGCCCAGACGCTTCCCAAGGCCAATACAGAGATTGGTTCACTGGGAAAAGAGTATCTAGTCGATTAACCCTGGATACTATATCTTACCTGCAGTACCGCATGTGGCAGCCAGCGTCTGACACTGGAACCGGCCGTAGCTTTTTCCCCATCATTACTTATGCCGATTATGCGTTTATGAGAGCAGAGATCGCCGCCAGGGGATTGGCTACAGGGGATGCAGGACAATGGTACAACATAGGCATTGAGGCTTCCATTCGTTTTTATGATGATGCTGCTAGGAATGCCAAGTTACGGGATTATACACCTGTAACCAATCCTGAAATAGAAGCCTACAAAAATGCACCAGACGTTAAGTTTGACCCGGCCAAGGCGATTGAGCAGATTGTGATCCAGTCTTACATCAATTACTACAAGCAGCCAAACGAAGCCTGGGCCATCTACAAACGTACCGGCATGCCCAATAAGAATACGGCACTGGCCAACGAGGATATTGTAATTGATGGTGTGGTGAGAGATATTCCAAGAAGGGCTTCTTTAATGATACCTGTTTCAACCGACCCCAACTATCAAACCCGTCAAACAGCGCTGGATGAAATGGCAAAAGATCCGGATTTCGGACAAGGCCCCAGCGATGTGTTTGGTCGTGTTTGGTGGGATAAAAAATAACATAGCTTTTTACAAAAAACTCCTGGCCCTTAACAAGCCAGGGTTTTTTGTTTTGGCAAAACTGCTATCTTACGTTATAAGCTGTCATTACTGTATGAAAAGGATCTTTCAAAAAACATATTACCTGATTTTTTTTGCATTGCTCCTTGCTTTTAATGGCGTAAGAGCACAGCAGAATGTAATTGGTATGACTGCATCGTTGGCCAATGTGCAGCAGATTCCGCTGCAAAAGCTGGACGGCAAAAAAATGTTTGTGAATCTAAAAGCCCGCCGTTTACAAATCTTTGTATTTCTTTCCCCTGAGTGCCCTTTGAGCAGGAATTATACGATTGTCTTGAATAATATATATAAAAAGTTTGGAGAAAATATACAGATATCCGGAATCATACCCGGCCAGGCTTATTCCGCTCAGGAATTGCAGGATTATGTAAAAGCATATAACATTTTGTTCCCAGTTATGATAGATAGTCAAAAAGAATTTTCGAATTATGTAAAAGCGACCGTTACGCCTGAAGTAGTGGTAACAGACCAATCTGGTCTTCAGGTTTATCGAGGCGCTATTGATGATTGGGTACTGGACCTGGGAAAGAAAAAATTAAAGCCGGAGCAACATTATCTGCAGCAGGCCATTGAGCAATACCTGCAAGGCCAGCCGGTAACTGTTAAACATACTATACCAAAGGGTTGTCTGATCAATGAATTTTAAGCACATGAGAAACCTTCCTCAATTGTTTTTTTTGCTGTTGTTGGTGGGCAACAAATCAGCCTCTGCACAAAAAGTAACCTTCAATAAAGATGTGGCACCTATCATCCACACCAAATGCTCACCCTGCCACCAGCCTAATGAAGCAGCGCCTTTTTCTTTGATCACCTATAACGATGTGGCTAAAAGAGCCTCCTTTATCAAAGACGTGGTTCAAAGCGGTTATATGCCACCCTGGAAGGCAGACAACCATTACGTGGAATATGGCAACGACCGGTCGCTCACCCAAAAGGAAAAAGATATTATACTGCAATGGGTGGCGGATAAAGCACCCAAAGGAGAAGGCAAAGAACCCACTGTAGCATTGAATGCTTTTGGCCAGGAAGGATCCGCCCTTGGCCGCAAACCAGACCTGACGCTAAAAACCACAGAATCCTATACGCTGCCCGGCGATAATTTTGAAAGGTTTGTTGTCTACCGCATCCCCTTTGAGCTGGCCGACTCTGCCAATGTGCAGGCCGTTGAATTTATGTCCAACAATAAAAAGATTATTCATCATGCTAACTACAGTGTACACGAAGTGCCGGAAGGCATAGACATTTACAGCGGCCCAAACATGATCAATCTTTCGGAAGATGACCGTACAAAATATGATGCCTACCAACCTTTTAAAAAGTCCATATCGTATTACGGCGGCTGGATACCGGGTTCTTCCGGCGAACATTACCCTAAGGGCTTTGGCTGGGTAATGCCCAAACGGGGCGTTATTTTATTAACGGTGCATTATGCGCCTGCTGCCAAAGAAGAAGTCAGTGTTTCCGGTGTCAATCTTTATTTTACCAAAGCACCGGTAGAGCGCCGGGTGAAAGTGGTCAGTTTTGGCTCGGGTGGCATTGGTGAAAAGCAAATTTCACCACCCCTGATGATCATGCCCAATACCGTAAAAACATTCACTTTAAAACTGGCCAATCCCGGTGAAGATTTTTCGGTAATGTATGTGTGGCCGCACATGCACCTGCTGGGAAAATCTTTTAAAGCCTATGGCGTTTCTCCGGCAGGCGATACCATACGGCTCACGCATATTCCGCAATGGGATTTTCGCTGGCAGGAAATCTATCGCTTTAAAAAACTGGTACGCATTCCACGGGGTACGCGGCTGTATATAGAAGGCACCTATGACAATACGGCCAATAACCCTTTCAATCCCAACAAGCCGCCACGATTTGTGTTTTCGTCCGGCGACATGAATTCAACCAACGAAATGCTCACACTCATGATGGTTTTTCTGCCTTACAAAGAGGGCGATGAAAATATTTCTCTGGAGGAATAAACAGGATGAAAAAAAATGCATTATTATCTTGGGTATTTGCCTTAATGGGGGCGCTGCCGGCTGCTTTCAGCCAGGAGAAGGAACCCTTATTTACCTTATTGAATGAAAAGAACACAGGTGTTCGATTCATCAATACCGTTCGGGAAGATGACTCATTGCACGTGTTCAAATACGAGTACCTCTATAACGGTCATGGTATTGGGGTTGGCGATTTTAATGGCGATGGCTGGATGGATTTGTTTATTTCCGGTAATGCCGTGGCCAATAAATTATTTTTGAATACCCGTAACCTGACTTTTAAAGACGTGACAAAAGAGGCCGGTGTCGCCGGCAACGGTACGTGGAGCACAGGCGTGAGTGTAGCCGATGTCAATGGCGATGGGCTGCCGGATATTTATGTTTGCCATTCCGGAAAGTATGCGGCAGACAAACTGTCCAATGAATTATTTATCAATAAAGGCGTAAAAAACGGCATACCTGTTTTTGAAGAAGCCGCTAAAAAATATGGACTGGATGCACCCGGTTCCCAATCTACCCAGGCCGCTTTTTTTGATTATGATGGTGATGGGGATTTGGATATGTTTCTACTCAACCACTCCAATCATACGTACAATCCTTACCTCAATACCAGGAAAGTAAGAGCTACGCCGGATTTCAATTTTGGCAACCGCCTTTTTCGCCAGGACCGTAGGGCAGACGGCAGTTCCTTTTTTACTGATGTCACACTGGAGGCCGGCATCATCAACAATGCTTTAAATTTTGGTTTAAGCGTTACCATCAGCGATATCAATGGCGATGGCTGGCCGGATATCTATACCACATCTGACTATACCGAGCAGGACTGCTATTACGTCAACAACCGCAATGGCACTTTTACCCAATCGCTGCACCATTCCTTTACCCATATATCTAAATACTCAATGGGCGCTGATGTGGCAGACTTTAATAACGATGGCCGGCCCGATGTGGTTACACTGGACATGTTGCCGGAAGATAATTACCGCCAAAAGCTATTGAAAGGGCCGGATGAATATGATGCTTATCACTTGCTGCTGGATAGCGGTTATTA
Organism: Bacteroidota bacterium; assembly: GCA_023391895.1. GTDB lineage: Bacteria > Bacteroidota > Bacteroidia > Chitinophagales > Chitinophagaceae > Flavisolibacter. Next base: position 17,171 of record JAEWAC010000263.1, on the reverse strand, counting down.
CCACCAGCAAATGCGCAACATGCTGCACCTGAACCAGGGAACGGATGCGGTTGGTCATACCCGCTTTAGCGAAATCGGGCAACTGGCAGGCATTTCCAATACCGACTGGAGTTGGGCGCCGCTGCTGGCAGATCTGGATAATGATGGCTGGAAAGATCTGGTGGTAACCAATGGCTACCTGCGTGATTTTACCGACCTGGATTTTTTGAAATACACGGTGGCCAACGCCCAACTGGAAGAAGCCGCCAAAGGCAACCTGAATTTCAAGACCTATGAGTTGGTCAAGAAGATGCCTTCCAACAAACTGAACAACTATCTTTTTAAAAATACGGGCAACCTCACCTTTGCCGACAAAAGCAGGGAGTGGGGGTTTGTACAACCTTCTGTATCTAATGCAGCGGTTTATGCTGACCTGGATAATGATGGGGATTTGGACCTGGTGATTGGCAACAACAATGAACCGGTCATGATCTATCGCAATAATGCTGAAAAGCTATCCGGCCATCATTTTGTGCGGGTGGTGCTCAATGGCGCAGGGGCCAATACTGCAGCCCTGGGTGCCAAGGTGTGGCTCTATGCAGCCGGCAGAATGCAGTATGCCGAACAATATGCGGTACGGGGATATCAGTCTTCTGTTTCTCCTGTTATCTCATTTGGTACCGGAGCCGCTTCAGCTATTGATTCTATTGTAGTACAATGGCCGGATGGAATCAGAACCGTTAAGCAAAATGTGGTAGTTGATACAACCATTACGTTTCATCAGTCTGAGGCAGTGAAAAACGTACTTGCCTCAAAACAGCAGTCTGTGCGTTTCAAAGATGTTACACAACAGTCAGGTCTTTCATTTGTGCACCGGGAAAATGATTTTATAGATTTTAAAGACGAGGTATTGTTGCCTTACCAATTGTCTAAAATGGGACCGGCCCTGGCCAAAGCCGACGTCAATGGTGATGGGTTAGAAGATGTTTTTGTTGGAGGCGCTATAGGCCAATCCGGCAAGCTTTTTCTGCAACTGGCTTCAGGCCGTTTTACAGAAAGTAATACACAACCCTGGCAGGACCAAGAAAGCGAAGATGTGCAGGCGGTTTTTTTTGATGCCGATAAAGATGGCGATCTGGACCTGTATGTAGTAAGTGGTGGTAACGAATATGGCGATGGCTCGCCGGAATATGCCGACCGCTTGTACCTAAATGATGGTAAAGGCAATTTTGTAAAAGCAGCCAATGCATTGCCTGATATGCTAAGCAGCAAACTGGCGGTGGCGGTTGGCGATATGGATGGTGATGGCGATTTGGACTTGTTTGTGGGTGGTTCGGCGGTGCCCGGTTCTTTTCCGCTGTCAGCCCGCAGTTACCTGTTGCGCAACGATTCAAAAGGAGGGGATGTGCATTTTACTGATGTTACCGAAAGCTGGTGCAAAGCCCTGGTGCAGCCGGGTATGGTCACCGCAGCCATTTGGCAGGACCTGGATAAAGATGGCTATCCCGAATTAATGTTAGGAGGTGACTGGATGCCGTTCATGCTCTTTAAAAATAATAAAAACAACTTGACAGATATTTCAGAGCAATCGGGTTTGAAAAATACCCATGGTTTGTGGTCCATGCTGGCAGCAGAGGATGTAGACGGCGATGGCGATGTGGATTTTATAGCCGGCAACAGTGGCTGGAACAACCAGTTTAAAGCATCATTGCAGGAACCCATGACGCTGTATGCCGCTGACTTTGATGGTAACGGCAGCCTGGATGCCATTACCTGCTACTACATTCAGGGCAAGAGTTATCCCATGGCTTCCCGCGATGAAATGCTGGACCAGATCGTGCCGCTACGGAAAAAATTTGTAAAGTATAAAGACTATGCAAAGGCTTCTCTGGAAGACATCTTTTCTAAAAAGACACTGGATGCAGCACAAAAGTTTTATGTGTATGAACTGGCTTCCTGCCTGCTGCTGAACAATGGCCAGAACCAATTCACCCTGCAGCCGCTACCCGTGCAGGCCCAGTTCTCCAAAGTATTTGGTGCCAATACAGCAGATGTCGATAAGGATGGCATCAAGGACATTTTACTGGCGGGTAATTTCTTTCCCTACCGGGTGCAGTTGGGCCGTAATGATGCCGGCCTGGGGGTATGGCTGAAAGGGGAAGGAAAAGGTCAGTATACGGTAATGTCTAATGCGGAATCAGGATTATTTATCAACGGCGATGTACGCAATATGGTGTCACTGAAGAACAGTGCAGGAGAACAATGGCTCATTATTGCTAAAAACAATGAGGCAGTACAAGTAGTAAAAGTGGAAAAATGAAAAAGAAGTTTTTACTGTTGATTGCATTCCTTTTTTGGTATCTCGGTCACATACAGGCCCAGTATCAAAAGCCTTATAATGCCCAACTATTGCATCGTGCCCAATCGGCTTTAACAAAGATTGTTGTACACGATATATTTGCACCTCCTGTTGCCAGCCGTATTTATTTGTACGCAAATATGGCGGCCTACGAGGCGGCTCTGCCCGGCCAGCAAACCTATGTGGCGCTGTCCGCTTCTTTGCCCGCTTTTCCTGTAGTGCAGCCACCCGCGGCTGGTATTGCCAACGACCTGGCGGCGGTATATGCTTTTATGAAAACGGCGCAGCGTTTTGTTTTTTCAGAAGCCATGCTGGCCGATTCGCTGCAAACTTTTTTAAAAAGCTATAGTCGCCTCGATAAAAAAGTTTTTCAGGCTTCTATTGCTTTCGGGCAGACCGTTGCCGATAGTGTAATTGCCTGGGCTGACAAAGATCAGTATAAGGAAACCCGTAAGCTGCGCCGGTACAACCTGGTAAAAGGCGATGGCAAATGGCTGCCTACTGCGCCGGGCTATATGGCCGCCGTAGAACCACACTGGAGCCGTATCCGTCCGGTAGCATTGGACTCTTCCGCTGAATGCAAACCGGTAGCGCCACCTTCCTTCAGCCTGGAAAAAGAAAGCAAGTTTTACCGGCAGGCACTGGATGTATACGAGGTGCATAAAAAAATGACAGAAGAGCAAAGGGCCATCGCCTTGTTTTGGGACTGTAACCCTTTCTTTTTGAACACGCAGGGCCACCTCAATTTTGCTACCAAAAAATTATCGCCGGGCGGGCACTGGATGTCCATTGCAGGCATTGCTGCCCGCAAAAAAAACGCGGACCTGGTGACATCTGCTACTGCTTATGTACTGACTGCTATTGCGCTGTTTGACGGCTTTATCAGTTGCTGGGATGAAAAATACCGCAGTAACCTGGTCCGGCCGGAAACATACATCAACGCCGTGATCGACGAGCAATGGCGACCTTTATTGCAAACGCCGCCTTTCCCGGAATATACTAGTGGGCACAGTGTTATTTCAACCGCTGCAGCCCATGTGCTGACGCAACTTTTTGGAAACGATTTCGGTTTTGATGATGATACGGAAACGCCTTATGGGCTTCCGGTAAGGTCGTTCCAGTCGTTTAACCACGCGGCAGAAGAAGCCGCTATCAGCCGGCTGTATGGTGGTATTCATTACCGGGCTGCCATACAAAACGGTCAGTTGCAAGGCCGGAAAGTTGGAGAGAAGGTGTTATTAAAAATGCGCCTTAGGGCAAAAGATATAGCTACGACATTTACAAAGTAGTTGGGCTACAGGCTTATTATTGCAGTAAAGGTTATATCTGGGCTTTTAAAGGAATTTGACTTTTAATTAGTAATTGAATTTTATAGCTGAAGTAAAAACTGACCGTACCAAAATAATGAAGAAGCACATACAAATTTTAACCCTGGTATTTCTTTTTACAGCCATCTCTTCCCATGCATTACCAACAGATACTTTGCATGTGGTCACCCATAAACAACTTACCATTGTGACCGATCCTTCCAAAGGATATAATTTATACAAAGCCTGGGGGGTATTTCCCAAAGCCAATGTGCCTATCAGAAAAATTCTGTTGCATGTAACTTTTTCCTGCCCTGATAACATGCGCTGTGCCGATTGGGACTATAAAGACCACATCACCATCCGCAGAAAAGGTGGGGTGCAGGGTGCTTCGCAGGATTATGAAATAGGCAGGATGCTGACACCCTACGGTGGTGCATTTGATAAAAACTGGAAGTTTAACTGGACCGTAGATGTAACCGATTTTAGCATGCTGCTGCGCGACAGCGTGGAAATTGAATACAACCATACCGGCTATGAGCCCAATAATGACCGGGGCTGGAGCGTAACCCTGGATTTTGAAATCATCACCGGCCAGCCCTCCTGGGAACCCATCAGCATTCAAAAGATCTATGATAACAGCTACCGCTATGGAGACAGCAGCAACAACATAGAAAATGCCTTAAGACCGGTTGCTTTTACTGCAGATGCAAAGGCTGATTTTGCCCGTTTGCGCATGGTGCAAACCGGCCATGGCATGGACGAACCCGATGGATGCGGCGAGTTTTGTAACAAATACCGCGAGCTTTGGTATGATGGTAAACTGCTGGAGAAAAAAGCCATCTGGATGCAGTGTGGTAACAACCCGTTGTATCCGCAGGCCGGCACCTGGGTGTATGACCGGGCCAACTGGTGCCCCGGTATTTTAATGCAGCCTGATTTGTATGAACTACCTGTAAAAGCCGGTCAGCAACATACGATAGATGTAAACATGCAGCACTACGTGGCTAAAAACCCTAGTGCCGATGAAGTGATTTCGGCTTACCTGATCCAATACAAAAAAGCAGCTTCAAAGCATGATGTGGCTTTGGTAGATATCATCAATCCTTCCTTGAAAGACGCCTACAAAAGACAAAATCCTTCTGTGATGCATCCCAGTATTATCGTTCAAAACAGGGGAGGGGAAATGCTCAAACAACTAAGCGTTCGCTATGGTACCAAAAGTTTTGCAAAACAAACGTTCAAATGGAAAGGCACTTTGCAACCAGGTGCAGTTACCACTATTTCTTTACCCGGCATAATAGAAGGGGGCAACGGTATCCATGGGTTTGAAGTGGAATTGCTGAAACCCAATGGCAGGCCGGATGGCTACCCACAGGATAATAAGATGGTAAGTGCTTTTGAAGCTGCGTCCACGCTTACCGATACCCTGATCGTGTATATGCACACAAACGAACAACCTGCGCAGAATAGTTATGCTATCAAAAAAAGTGAAGGAAAGATCATCAGGGAAAGAAGCTTTGGATCGTTGCAGGCAGATAGTGTTTACCGGGACACCATACCCTTGCCTGCAGGGCATTACCAGTTCTTGCTGCTGGACAGTGCGGGGAATGGATTGGAGTTTTGGGCGAATCGTCGCGGGGGTCGCGGCAAGGCACGCCTGTTAAACACAAAAGGACAAATGATCCTGGATATTGAGTCGGATTTTGGCAGCAGTATTCAATACGATTTTAAAGTGGGGGGCTCTGCAACGCCGGTAACTACAAAACCTTCAATTGGTTTGTATCCTACTCGCACCAACGATAAAACCACACTGGATTACTTTAGTAATTTCCCGGAAGATGTGGTGGTGCAAATCATTACGGACCCGGGCGATAAGCTCGTAGAAGAACATTGTTACAATGGGCTGAAAGAGGGTGTGTTCATTTATGATCTAAGCCGCTTTCCCAAAGGAAGGTTTTACCTGCGGGTGTTGATCAAGGGTGAGGAACAATTTAAAAAACGTATACGATTAAAAGAATAACAATTGTGTTCGTTTGCTGAGGTGATGTTGTATTGATGTTGAGGTATATGTGGCTTTTTTAAAATAGATATCAGGGTGCAAAGGCCGGAAAATAAGAATGGAAATTTTATTTTCTGTTTCTTAGCAAAGGCCAATCACAAAACGAATGTATTGCTGTTGATAATGACACCATTGATTTTAACAACCAATAAAAAAACTTACAATGCCAGTTGCCTTAACTTCATTAAAAGTCCATGCTTGGAAAAATATGAAGAATTGGCTTTAAATAAAGAAAGTTGTAATTGAAATTGCCTGACAAAAAGAATACTGTTTACTTTAAAATAACTGATCATGTTTCACCGCCGAAAATTCTTGCAAGCCTCTGTTCTTTCATCCGCCGCTTTGCTGTTTCAAAAAAAGTCATCCGCTGCATGGGCTTTTGAAGAAGAAGCACCGCTGCAAAACCAGCCTATTGTGATCTCTACCTGGGACTTTGGAAAAGAAGCCAATGCCGAAGCCTGGAAAGTACTGGAAAAAGGCGGCGGCGTTATTGATGCCGTGGAAGCGGGCGTAAAAGTGCCCGAAGCCGATCCTACCAATCAAACTGTAGGCCTGGGCGGCTTCCCGGACCGGGATGGAAAGGTAACCCTGGATGCCTGCATTATGGATGGCCATCTCAACTGCGGTTCCGTGGCTTTCCTGGAAAATATTGTTCATCCCATATCAGTCGCCAAGCTGGTGATGCAGAAAACACCGCACGTCATGCTGGTTGGTGAGGGTGCACTACAATTTGCACTGGCCAATGGCTTTCAAAAAGAAAACCTGCTGACGCCTGCTTCTGAAAAAGCCTGGAAAGAATGGCTCAAGAATTCTCACTACGAGCCCATCATCAACATCGAAAATCAAAAGTCGCAAAAGCTGGATCCAAAACAATTACCGGGTGGACCGTACAACCACGACACTATTGGCATGCTGGCTATTGATGCAAAAGGTTTGATGGGGGGCGCCTGTACCACCAGTGGCGCTGCCTGGAAGATGCGGGGCCGTGTGGGCGATTCACCTATCATCGGTGCAGGACTGTATGTGGATGGTGATGCCGGTGCGGCAACTTCTTCCGGCTTAGGGGAGGAGGTGATCCGTACCTGTGGTTCGCATGCCGTGGTGGAAATGATGCGCCAGGGAATAAAGCCCGAAGCCGCCTGCCGCAAAGTGGTGGAGCGCATTGTAAAACGCGATCCGGAAAGAGCTAAAAAACTGCAGGTGGGTTTCCTGGCCCTGAGCAAGAAAGGCGAATACGGTGCTTTTGCCATTCACAAAGGTTTTACCTATTCGGTAAAAAGTGGCAGGGAAGAAAAAATTTACGAGGCCAAAAGTTATTTCAAATAAGAAGATGGGTTTTTGAATCACAGATTGCACGGATTGGAGGAAGGATTTCGCGGATTCGTAAACGGGCATGGGGATTTCAAAGAGTTGAATCGTTGCGTATGGGTTTTTGAAGTAGTAGGCAGGGGAAGTTAAACGTCAGACGGGAAATGTCAGAGGTGAGGCAGCTACTACAGGCACCACTTTCACCTCTCAGGTTTCACATTTCACCAATGCTGAGATCGGCCTGCGCATAGGAAGACCCGTATGGGGTTTTAAAAGAGTTTAAAATAAATTATTGAATTTATAGTTGGATCATAATGATGAAGAAACTACAACAAAGCATAAAAAAAGTAATGATAGCAGCGGGTGGCTTTTTGCTGATGCACACCGCCGGTGCGCAATCCAAAGTAAGCGCCGATTCCATCCGCGAAAAGATGCAGTGGTTTGCTGATGCCAAGCTGGGCATTTTTGTTCATTGGGGTATTTATGCCGTGAATGGCGTGGATGAAAGCTGGAGTTTTCATAACAAAAAGATCAGCCATGCGGATTATATGAAACAGCTCAAGGGCTTTACGGCCAGCAACTATAACCCGGAGCAATGGGCCTCCCTGATCAAGGAAAGTGGTGCCCGTTATGCGGTATTGACCACCAAGCACCACGATGGCGTGGCCCTTTGGCCCACCAAAGAAAAACACTACAGCGTGTTGAAAAATACTCCTGCCAAAAGAGACGTAGCCACACCTTTCTATAAAGCGCTGGAGCAAAACGGCATTAAGAAAGGCGCCTACTATTCATTAATTGACTGGAGCCACGCGGATTATCCTGGCTTTTTAAAAGACAGCAGCCGCTACAAGATCAGCGATGATCCCAAGCGCTGGCAGCGGTTTCAAAAGTTCAATATGGCGCAGATCAACGAAGTAAACCAGGCGTACCAGCCGGACCTGTGGTGGTTTGATGGCGACTGGGAACACAATGCCGAAGAATGGCAGGCCGCCACCATACGTCAAAATATTCTGCAGGTAAAGCCGGGTGCTATTATCAATGGTCGCCTGCAAGGCTATGGCGATTATGAAACCCCGGAACAAAACTTTCCCGTAACCCGGCCCAAATTCAACTGGTGGGAGCTGTGCATGACCATCAACAACAACTGGGGGTACCAGCCGCAGGATACTTTTTGGAAAACGCCTTACGAGGTTATTACCATTTTTGCCGATGCCATCAGCAATGGCGGTAACCTGCTGCTGGACATTGCACCCATGCAGGACGGTACCATTCCGCCGCAGCAGGTGCATGTTTTAAAAGAACTGGGCCAGTGGAATAAAAAACATGAAGAAGCCATTTTTGGAACATTGGGCGGTATGCCGCAGGGACACTTTTATGGGCCTACAACCTTGTCTAAAGATTCTTCCACGCTTTACCTATTCCTGCCCGGCAAGGTGAATGGGAATGTGGTGGTAAAAGGCTTGAAAAACAAAATTAAAAACATCAGGGTGGTGGGTACGCCGCAAACAGTGCCGCACAAAATCGTAGGCAAAATTTCCTGGAGCCCGGTGCCCGGCCTGGTATATATTGATGTGCCGCCGACTGTGCAGGATCAATATATGTCAGTACTGGCGGTAGAACTGGAAGGCCCTCTCAGCCTATACCAGGGGCATGGCGGTTTAAATTAAGCATTTTGACGAAGCTGTACATAAAAAAAGCTGCTGACAGGCGTCAGCAGCTTTTTTTATGGCCTTTTCAATAAATACTTCCATTTTCATTCAAAAACCCATGCTTTCCTCAAATGGCCTTTATGTAGCGTTGCAATTGTAAAGGTTAAGCTGTTCTATTGTATCAAAGGTGTTGGCCGCTGGCTTAACAAGCAGGCCACCGCTTAGCTTTTTTTCGGGATTTTTAATTTCATGCCGGGTTGCAGTACCTTCGGGTCCGGCAACACATCTTTATTGGCTTCAACGATCTCCTGCCAGGACAAGCCGAGCTTTTCTTCAAGGGTCGCAATGGTATCTCTTTCTTCTATGGTGTATTCTGTAGTAATGTCAGGTGAAGAAGTTTCGGAAGCCATGGCCCGCAACGTTTCCGCATTATTGTTAGCTAAGCTGTTATTATTGTTTTCCATACTTATTGTTTAATCCATATGCTTCAAAATATTGTGCCATGCGGGGTGGTGGCATCGTAGCTGTGCAGCTATGAAGCAGTGGTCTGGCGATCGCTGCCGCAGCGCCACGGGCTTTACTATTGGCCCTTATTTGCAACTGCACCGGTTTATGCTTAAATTGTAGAGCAGATGCACATGTGGTATTGGTAAACCGTTACAGTTCCGTATGAAGTTACAGCACCATGAAGGTTGACTTTCTCATATTTGCCTTATACAAAAACCACCTGTTGGCGTATAAAGTAGATGCTTCGCCTGCATTGGATGTTTTTCATTTGCGCCTGCAGTTAAATTCGGATCATTTGCGGGAATCGTTTCCCGACCAGATTACACTTACCAAAAAAGACGGGGTGTGGCAATTCCAAAATGACTTTGAAAAAGAACTGGGACAGTTAATTGATGAGTCTGTCCAAAAAAACCGGCATACCCAAAGAGCCAGAAGATAGGCAGGCGGCCTGTTTGATTCTTTCAAAACTCCAAATCGGCCCAGCATATAAATCATTTAAACCGAAAGGGGGAGACCCAAAGAACTTCTTAAAAACCCCATATAAGCGGCAGTCGCTGTCCCGCAGGCGGTTCCGGCAATTCGGCCTGGGGGGCTTTCAAACCCGGGAATCAAAAAGTTTTGTAAAAAGTCTACTTAGGTTGTGGACTAAATGAACTTTCTTTATATTTGCTATAGTTCTTTACTCACTTATCAAGAAAGGCAGAGGGAAATGGCCCGGCGAAGCCTTAGCAACCGCCCCGGTAACCGCCGGGAAATGGTGCTACTTCCATCCCTTTAACGGGGTAGATAAGTCAGATGCCAAGTTTAAAAACAACCTATGTTGCATAACGAAAGCACTTCTGATGAATCGGGAGTGCTTTTGTTATAATGGTAATAACCGGAGCGTTCTTGGTAAGTGTTGGTATAAACCAATCACTGTAAAATTTAATAAAATGAAAAAAGCAACAACTCCAATCTCAACCCTTCCACTGGTTCGCACTTTTACCCCAGGCGCGGCGCAGTGTTGTTGTTGCTTCTCTCGCATTGTCTGTTGTAAGTAATTGCTTGCCCAGGCCCTCCTTGTTTGCTTTCCATATAAAAGACCCTTTCTAATTCAATTTATAGACTAATATCTATGGCAGAAGTGCTAAAAGACACGGTTGTGTCTTTACATCAGGAACTGGCTTTTTTAAACATCCCGGATGCGTTGAACCGGTTAGCAGCCGCTTTTCCCGGCCAGGTTACGTTCTCTACCTCCTTCAGCAACGAAGACCAGGTGATCACCGACCTGATCCGCAAAAGTGGTGCTGATATTTCCATTTTTACGCTGGATACCGGTCGTCTTTTTCCGGAAACCTATTCTACCTGGAGCCGCACCAACGAGCAATACGGTTTTAAAGTAAAAGCTTATTACCCCAATACACAAAACGTGGAGCAATATGTGGAGGCCAATGGTCCCAATGCATTTTACGAGTCGGTGGAGCTGCGCAAAGACTGCTGCTTTATCCGTAAGGTAGAGCCGTTGCGCCGGGCTTTGCAAAATAATGCGGTTTGGATTACCGGCTTAAGAGCAGAGCATTCACCCGCCCGCCAGGACCTGACGCTGGTAGAATGGGATGAGGTGAATGGGGTAATCAAATACAACCCGCTGCTGCACTGGACCACCGCCGAAGTAGCCCACTACATTGCAGAGAACAACGTGCCGTACAACATTCTGCACGACCGGGGCTTTGTCAGTATTGGTTGTGCGCCTTGTACCCGTGCCATCAAGCCGGGCGAAGACTTCCGTGCCGGACGGTGGTGGTGGGAAGATGCTACTAAAAAAGAATGCGGACTGCACGTACATGCAGCCGTCAGCCATTAACAAACAAATGATCCATAGAAAACATTTATATAAATGAGTACCTATCAGTTAGATTATTTAGACCAGTTAGAAGCAGAAGCAATTCACATTTTTCGTGAGGTGGCAGGCCAGTTTGAGCGGCCGGCCCTGCTGTTTAGCGGCGGTAAGGATTCTATTACGCTGGTGCACCTGGCGCTCAAGGCTTTCCGGCCGGGTAAATTTCCTTTTCCTTTAGTGCACATTGATACCGGGCACAACTTTCCGGAAGCCCTGGAGTTCCGCGACCAACTGGCAGAGCAGATCGGCGAAAAGCTGATTGTGCGCAAGGTGGAAGATACCATCAAAGCCAAGCGGCTGACTGAGCCTAAAGGGAAGTTTGCCAGCCGCAATGCCCTGCAAACCTATACGCTTTTAGATACCATTGAGGAGTTTGAGTTTGACTGCTGCATTGGCGGTGCCCGCCGGGATGAGGAAAAAGCAAGGGCCAAGGAACGGGTGTTTTCAGTGAGGGATGAGTTTGGTCAATGGGATCCCAAACGCCAGCGCCCGGAGCTGTGGAGCATCTACAATGGAAAAATCCATAAAGGCGAGAACGTACGGGTGTTCCCCATCAGCAACTGGACAGAACTGGACGTTTGGAATTACATCCGCCGGGAAAATATTGACCTGCCTTCCATTTATTTTTCCCATGAGCGCGAAGTAATTGAACACGATGGCCAGTTGGTAGCCGTTTCGGAATTTGTCCGCATTGATAAAGAAGATACGATTCTGAAAAAGAAAGTCCGCTACCGCACCGTAGGCGACATGACCTGTACGGCGGCGGTGGAAAGTTCGGCCTCGGTAATTGATGATATCATCAATGAAATAACCGCCACCCGGACCAGCGAAAGAGGCGAGACCCGTATTGACGATAAGGTTTCCGAAGCAGCCATGGAAGACCGTAAAAAGAATGGCTATTTCTAAATTTCTAACAACTCAAAAGATTCAAATGGATATACTTCGTTTTATAACGGCCGGCAGTGTGGACGATGGCAAAAGCACCTTGATTGGCAGGTTGTTGTACGATAGCAAAAGCATCCTAGCCGACCAGCTGGAAGCTTTGGAAAAACAAAGCAAAAACAAAGAAAACGGCGCCATTGACCTGGCCTTGCTGACCGATGGTTTGCGGGCCGAGCGGGAGCAGGGTATTACTATTGATGTGGCCTACAAATATTTTTCAACGCCTAAGCGCAAGTTTATTATAGCCGATGCACCAGGGCATATCCAGTACACTCGCAACATGGTTACCGGTGCGTCTAACTCCGAGTGCATTATCATATTGGTAGATGCCCGTAACGGCGTAGTGGAGCAAACCCGCCGCCATTCCATCATTGCTTCATTACTGAAGATACCGCATGTAATTGTTGCCATCAATAAAATGGACCTGGTCAATTATGCGCAGGATGTGTACAACAACATTGTGATAGAATATGCCAAGGTAGCTGCATCATTAGGATTAAAGGATGTAACCTATATCCCCATCAGTGCACTGGACGGCGACAATATTGTTGAAAAGTCCAACAGGCTGCCGTGGTACGAAGGCAACGCTTTGCTTCAGGTGTTGGAAAACATTGAAGTGCAGCGGGATATCAACCTTTCGCAGGCCCGTTTCCCGGTTCAGTACGTGGTGCGTCCGCAAACCGACGACCTGCACGACTACCGCGGCTATGCCGGTAAAATCACCAGCGGCATTTACAAAAAAGGTGATGACGTTACGGTACTGCCCTCCGGCTTTACATCTACTATTCAAGCTATAGAAGTGGCCGGCCAAGAAGTGGAAGAAGCGTTTGCCCCGCAAAGCGTGATCCTGCATTTGGCTGATGACATAGATGTAAGCCGTGGCGATGTGATTGTGAAAAGCAGTGACCAACCCCAACTGCAAAACGAATTTGAAGTGTTGTTATGCTGGATGGACACCAAGCCATTGACCACCGGCAGCAAGTATTTTTTACAGCACAACAGCCGCCTGGTAAAAGCGGTCATCAAAGACATTGATTACCGCCTGGATGTAAACACGCTGGAGCATCAGCCGTCGCCGGAGCAGGCCGCCCTCAACGACGTCATCAAAGTCACCATCAAAACGGCAGAGCCCATTGCCTTTGACAGCTACAGCAAGGTAAGAACCAATGGCGGCGCCATATTGATTGATCAAACCAGTTATCTGACGGTAGGCGCCTGCATGATACAATAAACAACCGGTTATGAACGAAGAACTTTTTATAGAAATGTTGTTCAACAACAAGCAGGAAAAGGTGCAGTACTTTCCGGATAAAGGAACAGCGGAGTATTTTATTGATGAAATCTTTCAGTTTCTTTTTATCTGTCAGCCGCACCAGTCCAATGCCGCCAAGGCTATGGAAAAGTATGGACAGCTGAAACATACGTTTGCGGCCCTGCTGTTCGAGATCATTACCGATGAAGCGGAGGTGAAAAAACATACCAGCGATTTTTTTGACGCCTTACCCGGCATTTATAAAAAATTGTTTCAGGATGCAGAAGCCATTTTGCAGTCCGATCCGGCCGCTCGCAATATTGCCGAGGTCGTGGTGGCGTATCCGGGGTTTTATGCAACGGTGGTGTACCGGCTTTCGCACCAGTTATGGATTCAGGGCATTACCATTTTGCCACGCCTTTTTTGCGAGTATGCGCATGGCAAAACCGGTATCGACATTCACCCGGGTGCAAAGATCGGAAGCTCCTTTGCCATCGATCATGGAACCGGTATTGTCATTGGTGAAACCACCATCATTGGCAACCGGGTAAAAATATACCAGGGCGTAACGCTGGGTGCCCTGAGTGTGGACAAAACAAAAGCCAGCAGCAAGCGGCATCCCACCATTGAGGACGATGTGGTGATATATTCCGGTGCCACCATACTGGGGGGCGATACGGTGATTGGAAAGGGCAGTGTAATTGGAGGAAACGTATGGCTTACCTATAGCGTGCCTTCCAACTCCATTGTTTACCACAAAAGTGAGATCAAGATAAAAGACCGGGAGCCTTTTCCCGAGCCTTTGAATTTTGTTATTTAAAAACAGAGAGCAAGAAATGAAAGCGAGTAATATACTGGAAACAATAGGAAATACACCACACGTAAGGATCAATAAGCTGTTTGGAAAAGACCATGAAGTGTGGATCAAGCTGGAAAAAAACAATCCAGGGGCCAGCATCAAAGACCGGATTGCACTGGCCATGATAGAAGATGCAGAACAAAAAGGATTGCTGACCAAAGACAGTGTGATTATAGAACCTACCTCTGGTAATACCGGTATTGGTCTGGCACTGGTGGCTGCGGTAAAAGGCTATAAGCTGATTTTGGTTATGCCGGAATCCATGAGCATTGAGCGCAGAAGATTGATGAGTATATATGGTGCGCAGTTTGAACTGACTCCCCGTGAAAAAGGAATGAAAGGGGCTATAGAAAAAGCAAGAGAACTGGCCAGTTCGCTTCCGAATGCCTGGGTGCCCCAACAATTTGACAACGAAGCCAACGTAGCAATACACCGGAAAACAACGGCGCAGGAAATCTTAAACGACTTCCCGGATGGTCTGGATTATATTATTACCGGCGTAGGTACGGGTGGACACATCACTGCGCTGGCCGAGGTACTGAAGGAAAAGTTCCCGGCATTGAAAGTATTTGCGGTGGAACCGGAATTGTCGCCTGTGTTGAGTGGCGGTGCTCCTTCTCCGCACCCGTTGCAAGGTTTGGGGGCTGGTTTTGTACCCTCCATCTTGAACCTGAAAGCGCTGGACGGCGTGATCACAGTGGGCAAAGAAGAATCTTTTGACTATGCGCAACGGCTGGCAAAAGAAGAAGGCATCCTGGTGGGTATTTCAACCGGAGCGGCACTGGCGGCCGTTGCCAAAAAACTGCCCGAAATTCCGGAAGGTGCCAGAGTCCTCACCTTTAATTACGATACCGGCGAAAGATATCTTTCCATAGAAGGCCTTTTTTAAACTAGTAGAAGCAACAAGCAGCATGCAATTCAACAAACATAAAGGAAAAGTGATACTGGCAGCGGCGGGTCCGGGTGACCCGGAACTGATCACGCTGAAAACAGTACGCTACCTGCAAAAGGCCGATGTGGTTTTGACCGACCGGCTGGTAAGCAAAGAAATTATCCATGACTTTGTCAGTGAAAGTGCGGAAGTGATTTATGTGGGCAAGCAATGCCGAAAGGGTGCGTCTACACCGCAAAAAACCATCAATGCCCTGATGCTGGAGTATGCTTTGGAAGGCAAGCTGGTAGTGCGTTTAAAAGGCGGCGATGTCTCCATTTTTTCCAATATACTGGATGAATTGCAAACCCTGGTAGATCACCAGATTGATTATGAGATTGTGCCCGGTGTTACCGCCGCCCTGGGAGCTGCCGCTTACAGCGGTATTCCGCTCACAGCCCGCAATTACAGTACGGCCGTACGTTTTTTGACCTATTATAAGTCGGATGTGGTAACCGACGCTTACTGGCAGGAACTGGCCCGGACAGACGATACCCTGGTGTTTTATATGTCGGCCGAAACATTGAGCGGTGTGGTGGCCAACTTAACCCGCCACCACATTAGTCCCGATAAATTACTGGCGGTGGTAGAACAGGCTACCACGCCTCTGCAAAAAGTATATACCTGCAGTTTGTATGACTATGATGAGCAGTTGGGCGGTAAAACATTCCTTTCGCCTTCGCTGGTCATCATTGGAAAAGTGGTGGCCCTGCACGAGCAGTTTAAATGGTTAACCAACAGTAACATTTCAGCAGAATATTTCACACCTATTGAAAGCAAACTGGTTTCGTACAACAGCGAAGCCGCAAGAGCCTAATTGTAAACTGTGTAAAAAGCTTATTCATGTTAGCAGCACCCAAAAATAAAATGGTTGAGGAGTTAGTGGCCGGTTCCAGCAAAGAAGAACTGATCTGGCTGAGCGGGTATTTTGCAGGCCTGGCCGCCAATGGCCAACAGCAGCCGCAGGCGGAAGTGACACCCTCGAAACCGGCCGTTAATAAAATTACCATTGCTTATGGTACTGAAACCGGCAACGCCAAAAAGCTGGCGACCGACTTTGCCTCTAAAGCCAAAAAAAGCGGCATCAATGCCAAACTGGTCAGCCTGGATCAGTACCGGGTCAATGACCTTTCCAAGGAAGAATATTTTCTGACCGTCATCAGTACACAAGGTGAAGGCGAACCGCCGGCAGGTGCTAAAAAGTTTTACGATCATATTCATAACAACGGCTTCAAACTGGACAAACTGAAGTATGGAGTTTTGGCACTGGGCGACACCTCTTATCCTTTGTTTTGCAAGGCCGGAGAAGATGTGGATGTGCAGTTAAACAAGCTGGGTGGCGAACGTTTTGTGTCGCTGCAAAAATGCGATACGGATTACGAGGAGGAAGCGGGTAGCTGGTTTGCACAGGTGCTGGAAAAGCTGCGGAATAACAACGGTGCAGCAACAGGTGCAACAACCGTTGTACCAAAGAAAACTACCGGGAAAAAGATTTACACGGGTACCGTGCTGGCCAATATCAATTTAAACGACCGGGGCTCCAATAAGCAAACCCATCATATTGAATTGGCCGCTGAAGACGTGGATTACCAGCCCGGTGATGCCCTGGGACTGATACCGGAAAACCCGTCAACTGTAGTAGCTTCTATATTGGCCTTAACCGGTATGGATGCGGACAAGAGCTTTGTGTACAAGGACAACACCTATACGCTATATGAGCTTTTGAAAAAGAAACTGAATATTGTATACCTGCCGGAAAGGGTGGTGAAACAGTATGCCGCTGTGGTACAGCAGGATATACCCGCTACCAAAATGGGCCTGCTGGATTTGCTGAAAATCTATCCTTTAAAAGAGCAAAGCCAGTTTGAGCAGATCTTACCCGTACTGGAACCTATTGCGCCCCGACTGTATTCGATTTCTTCTTCTCCGGAAGCCCATAGCGGCGAAATACACCTGACGGTGGCCCGCGATTCCTTCCGGGTTAATGAAGAAGAAAAATGCGGCTTGTGCTCCGATTACCTGCTGCAGTTGGGCGTGGAAAAAAGTTTTGAATTCTACATACACAAGAATAACCAATTCAGGCTGCCGGCAGAAGACAAAGACATCATCATGATTGGCCCGGGCACCGGCATTGCAC
>JAEWAC010000224.1 GCA_023391895.1 Bacteroidota bacterium | reverse complement strand
AACCCCAGCATTAAATCCAGCCTTACTTTTTTACGCAAAACGCCCTGGGCCCGTAAAAAGGTAGAGGATTTGTACGTCCGGTCGCTGCCCAAATAAAGCCAGCTTGCTTTTCCATGCCGGAACGTTGACCGTTGATCGTTGACCGTTGACTGGAAGAAAGTCTTTCAAAATTCTATACTGCTCCACATCGGCGAAATCCTTTTTTTAATCTGTGGGCCAACTCTTTTAAAAGCCCATATTGAGTTGACAGATGACAGGAGCAAACATTTTTCAAAAACCATTTCTCACATATAGGGTTTTAAGAAGTTGTAACGCCTCTCCCACCTGTCATGCTGAACTTGTTTCAGTATCTCCTGCTAACTTCATTAAAACCTCATATACCTATCTCCTTCAAAAGTCCATATGATTATAGTTTGTACTACCGTAGTCAGCGCTTCTTACTTTTTCTCCCCGAAAAAGGGGAGCAAAAAGTTCAAGGCCAACCCGATGGCTCCGCCCCTTTGGCCGGCCCACGCACAGCACCAGTCACTACAGCAGGTATCAGTTACTTTGATCTGTAGATTATTTGGCTTGTCTTTACTGGTATGGGGTTTTCAAGAAGTTTAAATCCTTTTGCGTGTTAAGGTAAAATACTGCAGGCGCTGTATCCCGCTAACCTTTTCTCAAAACACTACGTCTCTGCAGTTAACACGGGATAAGGCGCTAGAACAGGCTGGCTGCTCTACTTTTTTCATTTTACATTTTTCATTCTTAATTCTTCATTTTGCCTTTTCACTTTTGCCTTCTGCCTTACATATGATCATAATTTTTAATCAGTTCCTGCTTTCCTTTTTCCGGTTCATACCTGTGTGTATTGCTTTGGACTGTTGCAGATAGCCAATTTTGGAGGCATTCTATTTCTAACCAAAACAACTGTTAAACATGAATAAGCTATTACTATTGCTGACGATGACCGCCGTATTTGCCACCAGCGCCTGTGAAAAGGATATTGAGGATGACGGACCGCGTACCCAGGTGCCGGCCGAACTTCAGGGTGCCTGGATGTATGGCCAGTTTTCCATGACCGAATACTGGAGCCAGAACCCCGCCGACTACCTGGGTAATGCCCTGGAGCTGGCCATTGCTTTTCAGTTTGAAGCCAATGGTACCTATACCCAGTACTTTACGTCCAGCAGCGTTACCCTGGGGGTACGAACCTACCAGCAGTCGGTAACAAAAGGTACGGTGGAAATTGACGCCGCCACCAAAACCATTGTAACCTACCCGAAAACGGCGCATTACAGAAGAACCCGCAACGGGGTGGTGGAAGAAGAAAGAGACCTGGCAAAAAGTGAACTCACGTCTACCTCCACCTATGCGTTTACTACCGGAGTGGAGCCTAGTGGTACCAAGGCCCTGTATCTGACGTTGAAAGGCACCAGCAGCCCGTATACGTTTTTGAAAAAGCCATAATAAGAACGACCAGTCTGTACTGCCGTGTGCCATTTCTTTTAATAACCCATATCACTACAACTGCCGTACAACGGAGGTGGCAAATGCAGTATGGGTTTTTAAAAGCTTTTCAATCCACTTTCAACAGCAGTCATTAAAAAACCGGCTGCAGCCAACGCTTTAAAACAGGTAATTGAAAGCGTAGGTTGCAGCCGGCAATATTTTATTTTGCAGGCCCGGTCAACTACTGTACCAGCCAGGCCAGCTTTACATCTTCCGGCTCCTTCATCCGTTCGGCTATGCGGCGGTAACGGTTGGCCAGCGTGCTCAGGTATTCCTGCGCCTTGGCGCCCTGGCTGTTCAGGCCGGTGAGCGATTCAATCTTCCACAGGTCTTTCAGGTGCTCAATAATACTGGCATAGTCAAAGGTGGTGTAAATGCCCATTTTTTGGGTGATGGCCGAAAAGCGGGTAAACAGGTTGTCGGTGGAATTGGATTTATCCATCAGGATGGCAGGCATGGTAATTTGCTTGCGCATCATTTTTTCAAAAGCCAGCAGGGCCCCGTTGGGATCAATTTCAAAAATGCGGGCCATAAAGGTTTTATACGCTTTTTCGTGGCGGGCTTCATCGCCTGCAATGGTTTTGCAGATGCGGGACAACACCTCGTCGCCGGCCTTGGCCGCCAGCTTGCCGGTGTTAACGTGCGATATTTTGGTAGCCCTTTCCTGGAAAGAAGTATAGATCATGGCCTGGTAAGGATCGCCTTCCACCTTGGGGTCAAAGCCATTATAAATAAGGTTATGAATGGTAATTTCCACCTGCTTCATATCGGCCCGGCCCGACAGGTACAGGTATTTGTTCAGCAGGTCGCCGTGGCGGTTTTCTTCTGCCGTCCAGGCCCTGGACCACCGCACCCAGCCTCTTGCACTGGTCAGGTCCCGATCTTCGTTAATGCCGTTCAGCAGGTTAAAAAAGGTTTGATAGGAAGGCAGGGCTTCTTCCGTAATCATATTGCCCACCAGCGATGTAATCACCTCGCCGGGTAAACCCTTGGCTCTTTCCCGGAGCATGGATACCTGGTCCAGGGCATCTTCCTCGGTCATGTCGGGGAGAAAGTCGGTAGGCTGCCAGCACTCCTGCGGATCTACCAGTACGGTATCTACTGCATTAGCTACTACATCCTCTATTTGAGTAATGACTTCCATGTTCTTTTCCAGTTCGTTGGCCTTGGGCTTTACAATATGCAGCATAATGTGTACAAAAAGTTTTTTAAAGTTTACAGCAAATAGGTGCCTTTTTATATGACAAGAATAATGCCTTAGCGCCGGTTGCCCTTTTGATAAAGATAACCCCTCAAATGCTACCAGCCTGTTAATTACAAAATTATGGAGCCGGGACCATACCTGTAACAGGTTTCTGGAACGTATAAACAACACCGTGCTGCTGCAGTTGGCTGGCTGTTATCCTTAAATGGAGGGCTTATACCAGTATGGGCGAGCAACTGCAATGTATAGGAAACGAGGCGCTGGCGTACTTTTTGGCCCTTAGCTGCCCGTGCCTACCCGCTGTTTTTCCTCGTCGGCGGCCCCGGAAGACCGGCTGTTGGTTTTAAACGACTTGCCAAAGCGCCAGCTAAAGGAAAGAGTAACCGTGCGGGTGTCGCGGGTGAGTTTAAAATATTCATCGGCCCCGTCAAAATAGGTGAGACCCTTCATCCACTGGGTATAAAAAATATCCCGCACAGCCAGTTTCAGCGACCCTTTGTTTTGCCATAGGCTTTTGGAAAGACCGGCCGTAAGCTGACCCGCAGGATCTACAATTTCCTGTAGGTCCTGCTGGCTGCGAGAGGTGTAGGCGCCGCTGAGCTCCCCAGCCCATCCTTTTTGCAGCCGGAACTGGTGGTTCATGTGGAGGGTATATTGTGTAATGTTGGCGTTGTATTCCTTCCACAAAATGCCTGCTATCTTTTTATGGTTGAGCACAGCCTGGGCCGAAAACGACCACCAGCGGGTAGGGGCCAGTTGTACCCCTACGGATGCTCCCAGGTTTTGCATACGACCCAGGTTTCCTTCAGTATAAATGACAATGCCGTTGCTGTCTATAGGAAAGATCTGAGAAAAATAGTCCCGGGTGGTGCTGTAACTGAGGGCGGATGTCAGTTTTTCTTTGTACACATGGCTGAGCTCCAGGTTCCAGGTATACTGCGGCCGGAAGTAGGGATTGCCTTGCTGGTAGGTGTATTTGTTGATAATGAACACAAACGGATTGAGCGCCTGAAACGCGGGCCGGTCAATGCGGCGGCCGGCCGTCAGGCTAAAAGAGTTACTAGAGTCAGTTTTATGGCTGATAAAAACAGAAGGAAACAAACTGTTGTAGGAACGGGAAAAGGAAGAATCTTTCCGGCTTGCATTACCCAGTTGCCGCGCATCATAATGGGTCAGCTCGTACCGGAGGCCACCCTGCAGGGTCCACCGCCTGGCGGTGGTATGGGCATTGGCATAAAGGGCATGAATGTTTTCGCGGTAGATAAAGTGATTGGTTTTTCCCAGGTCCGGTTTCCAGCTGTTGTCTTCCCGGTACTCATAATCGGCCTGGTTGTCGGTAATAATATGCGAGGTTTTCCAGCCCGTTTCCAGTTTTACTTTTTGCAGCAGCTGGCTGTAATCACCTTTGGCGGATAAGATACGGAGGTGGGAAGGAATATCGGCCCGGGTGGCTTCGCTATAGGTGTGGGGAAACTGGAGGTCGTTTTCAAACGACTGCTTGCCCCGGATGCGGTAGCCCAGTACATCCACATCGGCCGTCAGTTCGCGGGAAGCTGTAAACTGGTGCCGGAAGCTGAAGGTAGCACCGCCGTTTTGAAACTGGTTGGTGGTGCGGCTCCGCGTAAGGATCAGCGAATCCTGGCGGCCCTGGGCGTCCATCCACAAGGCGCTGTTGTTGCCCTCGCTGCTTCGGGTCAGCTGCAGGCCGTTGAGTGTAAGCCCAAGAGTGGTTTTGGGGCTGATGGCATACTCTGCACCCAGCCGCAGGTTGTTGGTCTGTCCTTTGCCTTTGAGCAAACTAGGCTGCTCCAGCAGGGATACCGGGGTGGTTTCATCGGGCTGCAGGTAGCGGCGCAGGGCATAAATACGGGTAAAGTTTTGGGCGGCATTCAGGCTGTAGTTGACAAAAGAAGACCACTTACCGCTGCGGAAAGCCAGCTGCAGGTTGTTGTAGCTTTTGGGATAAACACCCTGGCTGTAGGTGGTGCTGAGACTGCCGTTGAAACCCTTTTGTCTGCTCTTTTTGGTTTTAATGTTGATGATGCCACCCTGCCCGGCGGCTTCGTAGCGGGCTGAGGGCTGGTCCATGAGTTCAACCTGGCTGAGCTGATCGGCACTCATGCCGCCAAGCAGGGCGGCTAACTGGGCCGGTTCCAGGTAGGTGGGTTTGCCGTCAATCAGCACCAATACCTTGTTTTTTCCTTTCAGGCTGATGTTGCCATCTTTATCAATGGTCACGCCGGGGAGTTTTTCCAGTGCTTCCAGCACGGTACTGCCTACATGGGTAATGCCAGCCTCCAGGTTGACGACCGTTTTGCCGGGTTGGAGCTGTATAAAAGGTTTGCGGGCTGCCACGGTTACGTTTTGCAAAGTACCCGTGGCTGACTGCAGCTGCAATAGCGGCCGTTGCAAATTGGTATGGGCAGAAAAGGAAAACGGCTCCGTAGTATAGGTGGCATAACCCATACTGCTGATGCGTAACCGGTAGTTGCCGGCTGCTAGCTGGGTAAAGCGGGCCAGACCGGCAGTATCACTCATGGTAATTTTTACCAGCGAACTATCTTTCTCCAGTAACAATTCAACCGTAGCATGTGCCAGCGGCGCCTGCTGATCATTCACAATCTTTTGTTCAATGCTGCCTTGTGCCTGGGCCAGGGAGCAAACGCCAATAAGAATAACAATGAAAGCAAAAACAATCCTGCGCATGGGGCTTTATTAACGGGCAAAATATTTTAAACTCTTTTGCTGCCTGTCACTTTTTCCGCAAGCGGTAAAATGAAACGATGAACCGGTTGGAAAAAGGAGTGCTGCAGGGTCAATCTGGTTGTTACAGGCAATGACTATTAATTTTTATACTTGCCTGGCGCAAAACAAGATAGTGAGTTTCATTTTCACCTGTAAAAAGCGGCAGCAACTATAGCCGTTTAAAAATCCATTGCTAGTGACAAATACCTTGCAGCCCATATTGTACATCAAACAATTGGATAGCTTAAGGGCCATTGCTGCTATACTGGTCATTCTGTGGCACTGGGTTCCAACGGATTTGAGTGGTTATCGTGGGTGGGTATAGAAAAAACGCTTTTAGAACTTATACGAAACCATTATCAGTATTGTGCAATGGTATTCACCATTGACCATTCACCATTGACGATAGAATTTCATAAAGCAAAAAACAGTATAGTATAAAGACCTACTTTGATGACAGTAAGATAACTTCAAAAGAGGTCCGGGAAAAAGCGTTGCCAGCCGTATGAGTTTTTAAAAGCCTATGCCGGCAGGCATTCAGACATCTTTACCTGCGCCTCTATTGGTTAGGGTGTAAGCGCCGTAATGGGAGTAATTTCTACTTTTCGAAATTCCACTTCGGAGCCTTCTGCCTGCAGGGCAATCTGTCCCTGGGAGGCGGTGGCATCAAAGCCGTAGTTGACCAGGTCGCCGTTCACCCATACTTT
>JAEWAC010000110.1 GCA_023391895.1 Bacteroidota bacterium | reverse complement strand
CATCAGCTGCGGGTTGAAACGACTTTCAAAACGGCTGGACAGGCGGGTAGTAGCCAGCAAGCCTAATGCAAAACCGCCGGCATTCATGGGTTCGGCCACCATAACGCTGTCCTGCTGCAAAAAATGGGAATGCAGGGTGGTATTGAAACGAGCCAGGTTGCCCGCCAGTGTAATGCCAAAATAATACGGCTTGTTGTCATGGTCTTCCAGGTACAAGGGCCGTTGCGCAGCCGTCTGAAGCGATACAACCAGTACCAGCACCAGGGCTGCGGTTTTTACGGCTACCACACCAATTTTAGGCCCACGGAAAAAAGAAAAACGCATAATATTCTAACAATCAATAGTTTAAGGATAAATAGAGCCGGAAAAGGAATCAAACGAATCCACAAAAGTAGGTTCGTTGTGTGCCTTTGACAACAAATAACGCCCCAAACGTCAATTAATTGCCATGGTTTTAATTTATGATGAGTTTTATCGCAATTACCGTTTAAGTGCTGCAGCAACTAACTGAAACGGCTTCTATAAAAAAGTAACAATTTTCTTCTATCAATATATCCAGCGGCCGGTATTCAGGCAAACAACCAGGCTTTTCTGTGATTTCCATTGTTGCAGAGATCATTATTTTTTTCAACATTTATAGCACTAAAAACTAACTGCACTTATCTAAAATGAACTCCCTGGCCATAAGGATTCAGCTAACATCCTCCCAATTAATCAAGGCACTTTTTGTATTGATATTTATTAACCTTGTAGCACTGGCCAGCACCGGTCTTGCCCATTTGTATGGCATGCAACGAACGTCAATAGCCAGCTTGGTATTAGAACAATTAAACCTGGCCCAGGAAAATGTAGTGGCCACCTGGTATTCCTCCATGCTGATATTGCAGGTAGCCATTATGTCGGCAATTTGTTTTATAACCGAACGGCAACACTTGGGTCACTGGAGAGAGCGGCTGTTGAGTTTTGGCTGGCTGGTATTCTGTGCCATGTTTACCCTGCTGTCTTTTGACGAAATTGGCTCTTTTCATGAAAGCATTGGCGATACGGCTGTTTTTAAGTTAATTGCCAATAGCGATACAGGCGGATGGGATGCCTTTTACGTGTTAGTAGGCTTAGCAGCCCTGTTTATGCTGGCCTTTGTGTGGGTAAAAATCAGGCGTATTTTATGGGCTCTGGTTTTTGCCATACTGGGTGTTTTATTTTTCCTGAGCAATCCCCTGCAGGAAGTATACGAGATCAATGCCATGAATGCAGCCGCCGATCCCACTAGATGGAAAAGACCGGTGCATTGGTTATTGCTGGAAGAAGGCACTGAAATTTTTGGATCCCTGTGCTTTTTGATTTCTGTCACGGCATATGCTGCCGGCTCTGCCCGTAATAAAAAAGGCTCCGCTTACAATCCTGCACTTGATATAAGCTTTTCGATTAATCATCACACGGTATTTTACCTAACCGGCTTGATTACAGCAGGCACCGGAACCCTGATATGGATTATGCAGCACTATAAAGGCCTGATGACCGGCGATAACGGCATACCCGAAAACTGGTTCCCAAGTGCCGTTGCTTTTGTGATAGCCTTAATCAGCTTTTATATTTATTTAAAAACCCATAGCCAGCGCTCCCCCACTAAACGGCTTTACCTCACCCTTTCTTTGCTGGATATTATCTTGTCCCTTTATTTTGGCAGCAACCTCTACAGTTTCCTGTTATTTAAAAACAGCAACTGGATAAAACTTATCCCTAACCTATTGCTGATGATAACCGCCATTGCTATTGGTATTAAACTGGCATCACGGTTTCAAAATGCCTGGAGCCGGGCTGGCATCCTGGGATGGCTGTTATTGCTGGCAGCCGCAATGGTTATACAACTGCCGCACATACCTGCATTGGGCTGGCTGGCTTTTTCTTGCCTGCTGTTTTCAATGGTCTTGCATGCTGCTCACCAAAACAGGATTCGTTCATAGCCTGCACCAACATTATACAAACCATGCGGCTGCATTACTTTAAAAGTGAACAAGACACTTCAGGGCTTAAGCCTGGTGCTGGTTTATGTCGTTCAGCCAGATGCGTACTGCCAGTTCCTGCTGCAGCGCTTCTATTTTCATTCGTATGGCCCTTAAACGGCTGACGGGGATCGGCTGGCTTTTGTCGTGGGCCACCCAGGTATTCAGTTTATTCATGCGCTCCCGGATGGCCGCTATGGCCTTTTCGTTAAGTTCATTGACTGTTGGCATAAACAAGAATGGATTTGGTAAAAGAACGGCCACATAAATTACATATTATTTTTATATGTTACAAAATTTTTTGCGCCCCCCATGTTTTTCAAGGATAATACATGGGACATATTCACCGCCTTCATAAAAAACAGGAAGGAACACAAACGCAGCCTCTGCTGCAGCTGCGGTGTACAGCAGCAGGCAAAGCTGGGACAGCTGGCTGTAAGAGCTATTAAGGTAATCGTAAAAAATGCAGCGGGTTAGGGTGCCGGCTTCCGGCCTACATAAATGCAGCAGATGCCCAGGCTTAGGGGTTTGAAAGAAGTTTGGGTAAAGCCCACTTTGTTCAACACCTCCACAAAAAGCCCGCGGTCCGGAAAAGCCTTGGCCGACTCGTTCAGGTACTGGTAAGCTTTTTTGTTTTGCTTGAAAAAGGCCGCCATTTGGGGCGCCACCAGCCCCATGTACAGGTTGTAAAAACTTCTTACCAATCCCATCTTGGGCTTGCTGAACTCTACCACCACCAGCTGGCTGCCCGGTTTGATGACCCTTAAAATTTCAGCCAGACCTTTTTCCAGGTTTTCAAAGTTGCGCACCCCAAAGGCCACCATGGCCGCATCAAAGGTGTTGTCGGCAAAATGAATGGTCTCGCTGTCGCCGGTGAACAATTCAATTTGGGTGGACAGTTGTTGCGCTGCTACTTTTTTGCGGCCAACCTCCAGCATTTTGGGCGAAATATCGATGCCGGTAATTTGCCGGGGCTGCAGCAATTTAGCCGCCATAATGGCCATATCGGCCGTACCTGTGGCCACATCCAATATATGTTGCGGAGCTTCTTTTTTAAACAGGTTAATGGCTTTACGGCGCCAGCTTACATCAATGCCGGCACTCAAAAAGTGGTTCATAAAGTCATACTTGCCGGCTATGTCGTCAAACATCTGGCTTACCTGCTGCTTTTTTCCACCTTCTTCAGAAAAAGGTTTGATGCTGTCGTGTGGAAACTCCGTCATAAGGGCGCAAAGGTAATCACGGATGAATGGATTTGGACCGGATTTCACAGATTTTGTACAGCCATGCCGTCAATACTAATAGCGGTACATCGTTGTAAGATTGCCGCACCTCCTGTCCAACTTCTTCAAAAACCCATACGGCTTTGGAAGAAAAGGAAATCAGGGCGTCGATTTTATACTTCTCCTTCACTCAAATACCAGTTGGTAGTATGGGGTTTTGAAAGGTTTTCAACAAATGGGGAGTCCACACGTCCAGCCAAGCAGGTCCGCCTAACAAAATCCGAAAAAATCATTTGATCAATCCGCGGCCTCCGTGATTACCTTTGCCACCAGTATGGAAATCATTAAAGCCAGTTATATCATCAGTAGTCCTTCAGTAGAAAAGTGCCCCAAGCCCGACCGGCCGGAGTATGCCTTTATTGGCCGCAGCAATGTGGGCAAGTCGTCGCTGATCAATATGCTGTGCAATAAAAAAGAAGTGGCCAAAGTATCGGCCTCGCCGGGCAAAACCCAGCTGATCAACCACTTTGACATCACCTCCAGCGACAAAAAATCATGGTACCTGGTGGATCTGCCGGGTTATGGTTTTGCCAAGGTATCGCAGGCGCAGCGCAAAAGCTGGCAAAAAATGATTGAAGACTACATTCGCCAGCGCGAAAACCTCGGCTCCTTGTTTGTGCTGCTGGACAGCCGGCTGGAACCCCAAAAGATCGACCTCGACTTTATTAACCAACTGGGTGAGTGGGAGGTACCTTTTGCCCTGGTATTTACCAAAGCCGACAAGATCACCCAACGGGAAACTGCCGCCCATGTAAAACAGTTTTTAGACAAAATGCGGGAAACCTGGGAATACCTGCCCCCCCATTTTGTTACCTCGGCAGTAAAGCGGCTGGGTGCCCGCCAGATCTTAAGCTACATCCAGAATTTAAACGAGGCTTATTTTTTGCAAAATAGCGGTCACTAATCCGTTACTTTGCCACACTTTTACAGTTTGTTTATGAAGCGATCCCTGGTGGAAAGAAACCTGGTTGTCCTGTTGTTTGTAATGGTCATGGTGATTTATGCCTTTGCGCAAAAAGACACCCGGGACTTTTCGTACCTGTATACCCAGATCGTTGAAAAGGCGGAGCAATTTCTGGCCCACCGCCTTTCCGGAAATTAAGAGTTAGCCGAAATGCAGGTGCGACAAGCATTCAACTCAAAAGACTAACTTCTATCCAATGAATTATCCCGATAAAATAGAATTAGTACTCACGTATAAACATCACCCGAACGACACCGAAATTTTTACTGAGAAAGTTGATGCCGTAAAAGCGGGAGAATACTACAAGTTAGTACACACGCCAGCGTTTGCCCCAAATATTGCTTACGGTGACATTGTAAAAGTCGAATATGATGGCGGCGAGTTTCACTTCGACGAGCTTATTGAAGCATCTGGTTACAGTGTAGCACACATTGTGATTTGGAAGCCAGAATCAAAAGAGGCTATAATATCTATCCTGAGTGAGTTTGGTTGTGGAGTAAATACGCATGTGGCAGAAAACTACCTTGTGGTGAGCATTCCGCCTGGACTGTTGTACCAACCAATACGAACGTTTTTACTCAATCACAAATCGATTAAAAACATAGACTTTAGAGATTGCCTCAGCAAAGTACATGCAGCCACAATTTGAAGCAATTCAGCTACATATCTTTAACCAAAACGGACAGAAATAAAATGTCATCACGACCTAAATATCTGCTCCACAGGCTCTATATGGGCTTTTAATGAAGTTTGTTTTTCGCCTGCATGCTTCTGATCCTTTATGGTACCAATTACTTTTTTGAGGTTGCTGTCATGGAGTTTTGATTCTAGAAAAACAGCAGGCTACTGCCGGCCCTTCCTTTCATTTGCGTAAACGCATAGCCGTCCAGCGGCTTTCTTTCAAAAACCATATGGCTTTACAAAGGTGTGGCGGCAGGCTGGTGCCAGGCAGTAACGCTTACGGCCTTACTTTTTCCCAAAGCAAAAGCCTAGTTGACAATCCTGTTGGCACAACTGCTACTGGCAAATGCTTCCGGCTTGGCTTTAAACGCAAAACCCATCCCCAGGATGTAACCCATGGCTTCTTTCAGCGCGTCGTTACTTTTAAAATTGGGATTGGTGTTGATATCGGCATGCACTTCCATATCCACATTATATAAAGTAAAAAGATTGCATAGTTCATATGCAATCTCTATACTCTTGGCTACTTCCGTCAGCATTCGTTCTTTGATACTCATTTGCTGACGGGATCGTTCGTTATGGATAAACATGAAGCCTCCATGGCCTTCGCGCAGAAAAACAACTACGGTGGCGTATTCGGTTTCCTGCCCCTTTACCTGCGAATCTGTGCCGATGCACACTTTCAGGTGATAACCGGCGGCAGTTTCGCGCTTGATAGCATTTTCCACTGCTGAATAAATAGGAAGTTCTAAAGCTTCACCATTGAATTTTCTCCAGTGCATAAAGAAAAGAGGTTTTTCCAAGTTACGGAAAAAAAACCATTGGAGCCAAACCCTTGCTGAAATCAGGAACAGCCCATCCATAAGGGTTAGCACCTGAAAATCAAGAATTTTCCTCCGCTCCTATGGTCTCTATTCACCAGATGAGCCCTCGCCACGAGATTCATATGCTCACATTTTTGCACCCGCCATTGAACCTATTAAAATAAATTTAAAAACCCATGCGTGAAGCGTTTAGAAAGAAACCCACCCAATTCTACACGTATCTTATGGTTCTACCCGTTTCAATTTAACCGTTGAAACCGGGGCTACTACCAACGGGAATTTTTCTACCACCACATTACTGGCATCCAGCCCGAAGCCCCTTTCTTCTGAAAGGGATATCTCCTTAAGCCAAAAGTGCAGTTTCATGATCAGTCTTTCCCATATAGGCAAGTCGTTGTCGTGACTGAGGTATTTTTCCAATACAATAAACGAAAAGTCGCCTACAATGTTGCTGCGCTCCAGGCTTTCGTACCGGCTGGTAACGTTGACCTCCTTATTGGCCACCAGGTCTTCTACCACTTTGCGGAACAGGAGGTTGATGCGAGGCTGTACCCGGAAGCCCAGGCGAAATTCCACCCGGATAATGTCGTTGGGAATAATGTGCTCCACGGAATACTCCGAAGTGTAGGGGTCATCCAGCGTATCCACGTGCACAAACCAGTAGATGTCTGCCCGCTTGGGCTTTTTACTGAGAATGGAGTAAATGATTTTATGCTCTATTTCTTTAGGATTATCGGCCGAGGTCAGGTACACCAGGTGGGTGGCGTATTTGGGTACCGAGCGGTCGTTGCTCAGCTCCTGTATCTTGGGAATATAATGCTCCAGCCGTACAAACTCCACATAACGGTTTTTGATTTTCCTTGCTTTATACCAATTGTACATCACAAAGAATAAAAGACCGCCCACAATGAGTGTTACATATCCGCCGTGCCGGAACTTATTCATGTTGGCCCATAGAAAACTGAATTCTATGCATAGGTAAACCAGCAGGTATAAAAATATCAAAGCCAAACTCCTGCGGTGCAAAACAAGATAATTGGCAAACAAGATAGATGTGGCAATCATACAAAGGGTAATGGCCAAACCGTATGCCGCTTCCATATTGGAGGCTTTTTCAAAATGGAGGGTGATGCCTAAACACCCGGCAAAAAGCAACAGGTTGATCGCCGGAATATAAAGTTGGCCCCTGGCTTCTGTTGGATAATTAATTTTTAGTTTCGGCCACAGGTTTAGCCGTATAGATTCGCTGATCAGGGTAAAGGAACCGGATATTAAAGCCTGGGAAGCAATAATGGCCGCCGCTGTAGCAATGGCGATACCAAAGTAAACAAACCACTCCGGCATCACCCCGTAAAAAGGATTAAAGCCGCCTTCAATCATGTCGGCGGTAATGGTCTGCCCGGTATATTGGCTCAACAGCCAGGCTCCCTGACCCAAATAATTTAAAATAAGACAGGATTTTACAAAAACCCATGAGTAGCGAATGTTCCATTTACCACAATGTCCCAGGTCGGAATACAGGGCTTCCGCCCCGGTGGTACAAAGAAATACCCCGCCTAAAATGTAAAAGCCATTGGGATAGGTAACCAACAATTCAAGCCCGTAATAAGGATTAAAAGCTTTAAAAACATGCAGGTCATCCGAGATATGAACTACCCCCAGTGCGGCCAGCATTAAAAACCAAACCGTCATAATAGGTCCGAAGAACCTTCCTATAAACGCAGTACCGAATTGCTGGATAAAAAACAAGGCGGATAAAATGCCTATAACAATATAGATGATGGTGTTTTGGCTGATACTGGAAATAACCGGTACCTGCTTCAAGCCTTCAATGGCGGAGGTAACAGAAATGGGCGGCGTAATCATGCCATCGGCCAGCAAGGCGGCCCCCCCGATCATAGCAGGTACCACCAGCCACTTTCTCCGCCTGCGTACCAGGGCGTACAGGGAAAAAATGCCGCCTTCACCGCGGTTATCTGCCTGCAAAGTCAGGATGACGTATTTGATCGTTGTCTGCAGTGTGAGGGTCCAGATAATGAGGGACAAAGCGCCTACCACCAACTCTTCTGAAATGGTTTTGCCGTTCATGATGGCATTAAGCACATACAGGGGAGAGGTACCGATATCTCCATAAATAATACCAAGGGCAATGAGCAGTCCGGCAAAAGTGACTTTATTACGCGGTGTTACCATTTTATTCAATCAGCCAGGTTTTCAATTACTTACTATATCTTTTGTTCATTGCACACAAAGCGGTAGCCAATCCCCGATTCGGTTATAATGAATTCCGGACGGTTCGGATCGTCTTCAATTTTTTTGCGCAGTTGGGCTATAAAGACCCGCAGGTATTGGGTCTGGTTTATGTATCCTGCCCCCCAAATATCCCGGAGCAGGTACTGGTG
>JAEWAC010000016.1 GCA_023391895.1 Bacteroidota bacterium | reverse complement strand
GAACTGAAAGAAGGCGATGAATTTTATTTTACCGTCACCAGCACCGACGACACCAACTGCAATGTGTGCCTGGCTTACCGCCCCGTACCCGCTACAAAAAACAATATTATCGTCAGCAAAACGCCTTGTCCGTAAATGCAGCAGCCCCTGTTACAGATACAAAACTTTTCCGTTGATTTTGTAACCCGGCAGGAAACCACCCATGCCGTTAAAAACATTTCTTTTCAGGTAAACCGGGGTGAAATAGTAGCGCTGGTGGGTGAATCGGGTTCGGGCAAATCGGTTACTTCCTTGTCCATTTTACAACTGCTGCCTACGCCGCCCGCCCGGTATGCTTCCGGACAAGTCCTGTTTCAGGATGGAGCCGAAACGCTGAACCTGCTGCAGCTCAACCCGGCACAGCTGCAACACATCAGGGGCAATAAAATTGCCATGATCTTCCAGGAGCCCATGACCTCACTCAACCCGGTGATGAAGTGCGGCCAACAGGTGGTGGAGGCCTTGTTGCAGCACAAAAAACTTTCTGCCCGGGAAGCGAAACAACAGGCCCTGGACTGGCTGGCCAAAGTAAAGCTGCCCCAGCCGGAACAGTTGTTTCACCGCTTCCCGCACCAGCTCAGCGGCGGACAAAAACAACGGGTGATGATTGCCATGGCCATGTGCTGCCAGCCGTCTTTACTGATATGCGACGAACCTACCACGGCCCTGGATGTAACGGTTCAAAAAACCATACTGGAGCTCATCAAAGAACTGCAACAGCAGCAAGATATGGGTGTTATTTTTATTACCCACGACCTGGGGGTTGTAGCCGAAATAGCCGACCGGGTGATGATCTTATACAAAGGCGATATGGTAGAACAAGGCACGACCAAAGCCATTTTTAAAAACGCCCAACACCCCTACACCCAGGCGCTCATTGCCTGCCGGCCGGCCCTGCATCCCAAAGGCGAAAAGCTGCCGGTGATTGCCGATTACCTGGGCCAGGCGCCAAAGCAAACAACCGGATCATCCGAACCGATCCCACAAACTCTTTCCAAATCCCATACCGGCCGGGAGGTATTGGTTCAGGTCAAAGACCTGTCGGTGCAGTACCCTACCAAAACATCTTTATTCGGCAAGCCCCTGCAGTTTTTTACCGCGGTCAACCAGGTGAGTTTTGACATCTACAAGGGCGAGACCTTAGGCCTGGTGGGCGAATCGGGCTGCGGCAAAACCACGCTGGGCCGTACGTTGTTGCGGCTGGCAGAGCCCACCGCCGGGCAGATCATTTATCATCAAACCGATATTACTACGCTGAGCAAAAAAGAGCTGGTACAGTACCGAAAAAACGTACAACTGGTTTTCCAGGATCCTTATTCCTCCTTAAACCCCAGGCTTACCATTGCCGATGCGCTGACGGAGCCGATGAAGGTGTTTGGCCTGCATGCATCAGATAAGGAGCGCCGGAAAAAAGTAAGCGAACTGCTGCAGCGGGTGGACCTGTCGCCCGCCTGGGCCAACCGTTACCCGCACCAGTTTTCCGGTGGCCAGCGGCAGCGTATTGTTATAGCCCGGGCCCTGGCATTGAATCCTGCATTCCTGGTGTGCGACGAATCGGTTTCTGCCTTAGATGTCAGCGTACAGGCACAGGTGCTGAACCTGCTGAACGAACTGAAAAAAGACCTGGACCTGACCATGCTTTTTATCTCTCACGACCTTTCGGTGGTACGCTACATGAGCGACCGCATTATGGTGATGAAAGCCGGGCAGATCGTAGAAAGCGGCGAGGCCGAAGCCGTATACCGCCACCCCCAATCGGATTATACCAAAAACCTGATTGCGGCCATTCCAAAAGTATCAGTGTGAGCACATTTATCGGTTTGGTTGATTGCTTGTATCATGCTTTAGTACAGGTGTTTTGCCATATGGACTTTTGAAAGAGTTTATAGCTGCCATCATGCGGTGAACTTAAAAGCAAGGCACTCCTAAACATCTGATCCGGTAAGCCATTCTGATGCACGGAGCCCACTGCATAAAAGCTCCTAGTACAGCATACCAGCTATATGGGCTTTTGAATTTGTTTTTAGCGCAATAAATTTTTATTTTTCTCCTCTGTAAGAGCGACAGCCACTCTTTCAAATACCCATACCCATCAAGACCGGTTCGTCACCTGACACTCTTTAAAAAGGCTATACCGTAACGTTCAAAACAAAACCATAGTCCGCATTGGCAGCATACCGTGAAACAACTGATCTGTGATCCGATATTTTTTTTCCTACTCCTGAAATCAGTTAGTGCAGCCAACCTTCCCGAAAACAAAACCTGCCCGGCCATAAAAAAAGGAATGATATGGGAAATCAAAAAACTTCAGGTTTACTGTTAACCACTCTGACTACCCTGGTGGTGGCCCTTTTGATAATCAGCCCGGGTGCCGCCCAACAGGCAACCCCCTACCGGCCAGACGACCCGGCCTTATACGACACCATTGTGCGCCTCGACAGCCTGTTTTTTGAAGCGTACAATACCTGCAACATGGACCGGCAGGCAGCCTTTTATTCTGACAGCATCGAATTTTACCACGACAAAAGCGGGCTCACTACTTCCAAACAGGAGATACTGGAGGCTATTCAAAGAAACATTTGCGGCAAGGTTAACCGAGAGCTGGTAAAAGGCAGCATCGAGGTATATCCCTTGCCCGGGTATGGTGCCGTGGAATTAGGTCTGCACAGGTTTAAGAATATTACCGAAAAAGAAGGTACTCTTTCCAGGCCCGGCAGGTTCATCATCATCTGGCAACATAAAAACAACCAGTGGACGCTTCGGCGGGTCATCAGCCTGCATTAGCCGCCGGATTTTACCTGAAAAACGCTTCAAAAACTTTATATTAATATTCACGCAAATAAATAAACAACTGATCTTGAAGCCATCAGCTAAATCAGAAATCTTAACATCCAAAATGCAAAGATATTTCCTACCTTTGCGGCCTTCAAAAGCTTAATGACCAGAACCCGGTGCCGTAAGACCGTGGTGTTGGATATTTTTTCAAACCCGCTTTTCTGGTAACAGGTAATGCGTCATGAGGCCTTAAAACAACAATAGAAACAGCCCATGAAGCTTTCACAATTCAAATTTGACCTTCCACTCAACCTTATTGCCCAACATCCTGCTAAAAAACGTGAAGACGCCCGTATGATGGTGGTAAACCGTAAAACCGGAGAGATGGAAAACAAACACTTTAAAGACATCCTGGATTACTTTGATGACAAAGATGTGTTTGTAGTGAACAACACCAAGGTATTTCCGGCCCGTATGTATGGTCGCAAGGAAAAAACTGGCGCCAAGATCGAGGTATTCCTTTTACGCGAATTGAACAAGCCCAACCGTCTGTGGGATGTGATCGTGGACCCCGCCCGGAAAATACGCGTAGGCAATAAATTGTACTTTGGCGACAGCGAAGAACTGGTAGCCGAAGTGATTGATAACACCACTTCCCGTGGCCGTACCATCAAGTTCCTGTTTGAAGGCAACGAAGACGAGTTTAGACAAGTGCTGGAAAAACATGGTGAAACGCCCCTGCCCAAATACATCAAGCGTAAGCCCGATGAAGACGACCGTGAACGCTACCAAACCGTATACGCCAAGCACGAAGGTGCCGTAGCTGCCCCAACAGCGGGCTTGCACTTTAGCCGCGAGCTGATCAAACGCTGCGAGATCAAAGGCATCCGCTTTGCCGAGGTAACGCTCCATACCGGCCTGGGTACCTTCCGCCCTATTGAGGTAGAAGACCTGAGCAAGCACAAAATGGATGCAGAGTACTACCGGATAGAAGAACAGGCGTGCAAAATTGTCAACAAGGCCAAGGAAACCAACCACCGCATCTGCTCTATCGGCACAACAACCATGCGGGCCCTGGAGTCTTCTTTCACGGCCCAGAAATTTTTAAAGCCCTCCGAAGGCTGGACCAATACCTTTATTCATCCGCCTTACGACTTCAGCATTGCCGACTCTTTGGTCACCAACTTTCATTTGCCCAAGACCAGCCTGCTGATCATGACCTGTGCTTTTGCCGGCTATGAGTTAACCATGGAAGCGTATAAAAAAGCCATCAAGGACAAATACCGCTTCTTTAGCTATGGCGATGCGTTGCTGATCATCTAACCGCGGATTTACGGATTCAATTCGATTCATAGGATTTTTAATAAAAAAGCCCTGAAGTTGTTTAGGGCTTTTTTATTGCGAGAGGATCTCCTCAATACATAGGCTTACCTCTTTTGCCCGGTTCAGGATCATAATGTGGGTTCCGTCTTTGATAATGTGAGTGGGTTGTGTATTCTTTAAAGGAAACATGCGGTCTTTATCACCATGTATATGGTAAACCACCTGCGGCACCCACGTATTGCGCCAGTTGACAATCTGATCTACGGCCCAGGTCACCTGCTGCAGGTCGGCGTGTTTTCTATAGTATTCTACAAATTTTTTTTCTTCTGCCGTTTTAATGCCCATCCGGCGGTCGTTGGCTTTTTCGGTAAGCCGGCTCATTTGGACAGGGATGATCCTGTTTAGTTTAAGTGTTCCGGCCCAGCGCATCCATTGCGGGATCTCGGTATAGGTTTTCACTGTAGAGATCAGGATGACTTTTTGCACCGGCAGTTGTTTGGCTATTTCGATAGCCATCATACCGCCAAAAGATAGCCCCAGAAGAATGGGATGGGGTTCCGTTATGGGTGCGGCCAGGCGTGATGCGTACGAGGGCAGGCTTTCCTTTTTATGCGGGGTGATCCACTGCAGGTGCTTTAAGGTATAGCCTTCAATGGCTAGCTTTCCAAACGCCTTATCATCTGCCCCCAGGCCGCTGATACAATAAATATGGTTACGGGAGTTATTCATCAGGCAATGACATTAAAAAACAGGAGCCGTACAAGCACTACATTACAGTAGAAACGCTGGGAAGGCTCCTGTTATTATCTGGCGGCGCCTGGCCACTGTTGTCAATTTTGATTCAGCACGCTGCCGGTTCTTTTACAGCAGCGCTACTGCACAACTATGGTCTTTTTAAAAGCCTTTGCTTTCCTTGTCTTCAGCGGCTATCAAATGAATTTCCCCCAGGTTCAGTTCTGCTATGCCTTTTTCTATTTTGCTCCTGTCGCCTACAATAATCCAGGTTAGTTGCGAGGGTTTGATGACTTTGTTGGCCGCATTTTGAATGTCAGAAACGGTCAGGTTGCGTATCCGGCCTGCATAACCGGGCCAGTAGTCATCACCCCGGTTGTATTTCACCTGTTCTTCCAAAGCGTATAACACCGAAGCATTGGTTTCCCAGCCACCCGGCAGTTGCAGCACGGCGTTTTGCTGCACCTTCGAAAATTCCTCAGCCGTGGCGGGCTTGTCTTTCAGGTATTGCTCCAGTTCTTTTTTCAGCTCTACAACCGATTCTTTGGTTTTATCAATTTGCACCGGCGAATATCCAATGAACATGCTCTGGCCCTTGGTGTCGAACAGAAACGAACCGGCACCATACGACCAGTGCTTGTCTTCCCGCAGGTTCATGTTGATGCGCGAGGTAAACTCTCCTCCCAGTATGCGGTTCATCATATCCATATTCACCCAATCCTCACTTTGGCCGGTAGGCGCCAGCTGAGCGGCGAAGATGATGCTTTGAATAGAGCCCGGCTTGTCAACGATGTATACTTTTGGTTTTTCGGGCAGGTTGGTGTTGGCAATGTTTTTCTGCGGCACCTTTTTCTGCTTCCACCCCGCCAGTTTGGTTTCCAGCTTGTTTTTCAGTTCCGCCGCGGTAATGTCGCCTACTACCAAAAGGGTGGCATTGTTGGGCGCAAACCAGTCCTGGTGGTATTTTACCAGGTCATTTCTGGTAATGGCATTCACAGTTTCTTCATAACCCGAGCCGGTAAAGGGGGTGCCATATGCATGCTTTTCGCCATACAGCAGTTTGGGTAAAATGCGCAGGCCCATCATGACCGGTTGCACCTGTTCCTGCTTAATGCCGAGGATTTGTTGCTTCTTCAGGCGGTCCAGTTCCCGTTCGGGGAAAACCGGGCGTAGTAACACATCGGCAAACAGGTCCAAACTTTTGTCAAAATTGGGCTTCAGCGCATTCATGGAAATAACGCTGTAGTCAATACTGGCATAGGTATTTAAAGAAGCACCCAGATCGGCCAGGTCGTCACTGATCTTGAGCGAACTCCTGGAGGGGGTGCCTTCCTTCAGCATATTCATGGCCAGCATGGACATACCGGGCTTGCCAAACTGGTCAGCAGCATAGCCGGCATCTACCAGCAGGCGCATGTTAACGACCGGTACGCTGCTGCGGTTGATCAGCATTACCTGCAAGCCATTGGAAAGCGACAGTTTTTCTACCGGCGGGAACTTTACTTCTGGCGCCGGGCCCAGGTCGGGCAGCTTTTTACGGTCTACGGTCGAGGCCAGCGTATCCAGCTTGGGAAAAGGCACAATGGATAAAGTATAGTCCCCATCGCTCAACCAGGCCGCCGCCACCTTATTGATATCTTCCGGCCTGGCTGCTTTTATCCAACCCTGCATCTTTTTGTAATAGTCA
Organism: Bacteroidota bacterium; assembly: GCA_023391895.1. Taxonomy (GTDB): domain Bacteria; phylum Bacteroidota; class Bacteroidia; order Chitinophagales; family Chitinophagaceae; genus Flavisolibacter. Next base: position 2,755 of record JAEWAC010000016.1, on the reverse strand, counting down.
GGCGTATTGCCGTACACTTCATTTTCCGCCAGGATGTCGGACTTGCCACCAAAGCCGCCGATGCGCTCCATGCCTTTTACAAAACTGGCAAAGTACTGGGTTTTGGCCCGCTCCAGCTCGGCGGCTGTTACACCCTGGCTCATCAGCTTTTTCAATTCCTCATTCACTGCCGCCTCCACTTTTGCCAGCGGCACTTCCGGCTTGGCATCGGCCTGTATGTAAAACTGACTGCTGATCTCGCGGTTGTCTAAATAAGTATACACATTCGTGGTCATCTGCTCGTCGTACACCAGTCTTTTGTACAAGCGGGAAGATTTGCCATTGGTTAAAATGTTGGACAGCAGGATGAGGTAAGCCGTTTCCGGACTGCCCCACTGCGGCACATTCCAGGTTTTTTGCAGCCGCGGCTGCGGTACCCGGTCCTGCGCCAGCTGCCGGTGGCTTTCCTTCATTTTGGCAATCCATACCTCGTGCCTGGCAATGGGCGGACTGGGCGGGATGGCGCCAAAGTATTTTTTTACTTTCTGCAGGGCCGTATCTGCATTAATATCGCCGGCAATGACAATAACGGCATTGTTGGGGCCGTAATAGGTTTTAAACCAATCCTTCACATCGTCCAGCGAGGCGGCATTCAGGTCTTCCATGCTGCCAATCACCGTCCACGAATAAGGATGCCCGGCCGGGTAGGTGTTTTTGGTGGTCAGCTCCCAGGCCAGGGCGTAGGGCTGGTTCTCACCCTGCCGCTTTTCATTTTGCACCACGCCGCGCTGTTCATCCAGCCGGGCCGAATCAATTACCCCCAGCAGGTGCCCCATACGGTCGCTTTCCAGCCACAGCACCTGGTCCAGGGCCGATACGGGAATGTTCTGGAAGTAGTTGGTGCGGTCTTCATTGGTGGTACCATTGAGGTCGGTGGCACCAATGTTTTCCATCAGCTTAAAATAATCATGGTTGTAGTTTTCGCTGCCGTTAAACATGAGGTGTTCAAACAAATGCGCAAAACCGCTTTTGCCCGGCTTTTCGTTTTTAGATCCCACATGATACCACACATTAACAGCCACAATCGGCGCTTTGTGGTCTTCGTGTACAATGAGGCGCAAACCGTTATCCAGCACAAACTTTTTGTAAGGAATGTCGATGGCGGGGTATTTACCGGCCTGGCTCCACGCCCATACCGGCAGGATGGCCACGGCCAATACCCATAGGAGTTGCTTTTTCATTTTTTGAGGTTTATGTAGAAGAGGAAACTCTTATAAGCTACAACATCAAAATAGAAAAAGCAAGAACTCATGGATAAGCAAACCGCCCACTCCATAAATGGAAAAAGGCTACCATGGTTGTGGAAACCTCGGTAGCCTCAATATGGGTTTTTAAACCTTTTTACGCCAGCCGGTTAAAGGCCAAACAAGCCGCTGTTGAGTTGCTGCAGCACTTTTATTTTTTCTTCGGCCGGCACCAGCACCGAAATGTTATGGGCACTGCCGCCATACGATACCATGCGCACATCAATATTGCTCAGGCTGTCGAATACCTTTTTCAGGGCGTCGCCATCGGCTGCAATTTCATTACCTACAATACACACAATTGACTGGTTATTATCCACGCCTACCGTTCCCAGGACTGCCAGTTCTTTGGTAATGGAAGGCAATTCGGCTGGATTATCAATGGTTACCGAAACCGCTACCTCCGAGGTGGTGATCATATCGATGGGCGTTTTGTATTTTTCAAAAATTTCAAACACTTTTCTTAAAAACCCATAGGCCAGCAGCATGCGGCTGCTGCGGATGTTGATGGCCGTAATGCCATCCTTGGCGGCAACAGCTTTTACACCTTTGGCGGTGGCGGCAGAACTGATTAAAGTGCCGGCCGCAGTGGGCTCCATCGTATTGAGCAGTTTTACCGGAACATTGTATTGCTGTGCCGGCCAGATGGAAGCCGGGTGTAAGATCTTGGCGCCGAAATAAGCCAGTTCGGCCGCTTCGTCAAAGCTGAGCTGGTTGATGGGAATGGTTTTGTTGACAATGCGCGGATCATTGTTGTGCATGCCGCTGATGTCGGTCCAGATTTCGCAAGCCGTGGCATGGATGGCGGCGGCAATCAGCGAAGCGGAATAGTCGCTTCCACCCCGCTTTAAATTGTCCACTTCACCCCTTGCGTTGCGGCAGATAAAGCCCTGGGTGATGAACAGCTTTTCCTGTCCGTGCTGCTGCAGCAGTTGCGTTAGTTTTGCCTTGATATGGCTGACCTGCGGCTCGTCGTTGATGTCGATGGACATGAACTCCAGCGCCGGCAGCAGGGCGTGTGGTATGCCCTTTTCCGTTAGGTAAACACTAAACAGCTTGGTAGAAAGCAGCTCACCCTGCGCCAGGATGTCTTTGTTCAGCGCTTCGCTGTGCGATATTTTTAAAATAATATTGAGAAACTCGAAATGCTCTTTCAAAATGGTTTCTGCCTTGGCCAGCGCTTCGGGAGTTTGCACCAAACTTTTTATGAAAGCCTGGTACTGCTTTTCCAGCTCGTCAATCTTTCGTTTGGCGTCTTCGCGGTTACCCTTTGCCAATAAGGAGGAAATTTCCACCAGGGCATTGGTGGTGCCGGATACGGCACTTAATACGACTATTTTTTCTTCGGCATCGGCGGTAATCAGCTGTGCTACCTGATGCATTCTTTCCGGCTTACCTACGGAGGTGCCGCCAAACTTCATTACTTTCATGGCTGTGTATGCTTGCTTTAAATGTGGACAAAAATATTAAAG
>JAEWAC010000445.1 GCA_023391895.1 Bacteroidota bacterium | reverse complement strand
GCAGGTTGGCCAGGGCATTGGGAGAAAGCTGATTGAGTAGGATGTTGTATTGAAAGGCGTGCACCAGTTCATGCCCCAGCACATGATCGGTTTGCGCATTAGTCTCCATAAAGGGCATGATCACCCGGTTTTTGAGGGCTTCTGTTACGCCTCCGGTACTCACGCCGATCAGGCCTTCAATGGCCCTTGTTTGCTGAAAGTCGGCGTGGTTGCTATACAACAACAAAGGGTTCCGTTGTACAAAGGTGTCGAGCAAAACCGCCTGGTGGATGCTGTACCATTGTTCGGCCGCCTGTACAAAGCGTTTGCGGGTTTCGGGATTCTCCAGGTAATGATACAACTCAAAATGGGGTGATTGCACTACCTTGAAATCAAACTTGCGATAGTTGGCTTTATTGCGTCCAAAATATTGTGCAGCGGCTGTAGTATTAAGCAAAAGGAGCAGGCAGTATAAAAAGCCATACAACCAGCTTTTATTGCCACGCCAATACTTACTACCCATAACATTTGCTTTAAAAACCCATACGCAGGCAAATGCAAAGTTACCACCAGTGAAATGTCTGATGGTAGCCTTACATATGATATTAAAGTTACTTAATTAAAATGGTCAGCATCCGCCAAACCGGAGGATGCAGGCGACTCAATTGGGTTCTGGGTTATCGGTAAAACAACAATAAAAGCAGCGCCCTCACCATCCCGGCTCAGGGCATGAATAAGGCCGTTATGCTTTTCGATGATTTTTTTGGTGATGGCCAGCCCAATACCGGTACCTTCATATTTCTCCCGCGAGTGCAACCGCTGGAAAATGGTGAAGATCTTGCTGACGTATTGCTCGTCAAAGCCAATGCCGTTGTCTTTGATGGTAATGCGGCAAAACGCTCCCGTGGCGGAGGGAGCCGCATTCCAAGCACAACTGTCTACCAGCTCGCAGTTGATTTGAATGTAAGGTAGCACATCGGTGCGTGAAAACTTGAGCGAGTTGCTGATGAGGTTTTGAAACACCTGCCGCATTTGCCCCGGTACAATTTCCATTTTGGGAAAACGGTCTACCTCAACGGTGGCCTGTTTTTCCTTCACCAGCAACTCCAGGTCGCCCAGCACTTCGCTCACCACATCATTAACATCAGTTGGTTCAAAAAAGCTGTTGATCGATAAACGGGAGAATGTGAGCAGGTCGTTGATCAGCCGCGTCATCCGGGCAGAGGAATTGATAATGCGGTTGATATAGTCCACAGCCCCGTTATCTGAGTGCTGTAAATAGCGTTCCTTGACCAGGTTGCTGAACATATGGATTTTTCGCAAGGGCTCTTTCAGGTCATGCGAAGCAACCGAAGCAAACTGCAACAATTCGTTGTTGCTGGCTTCCAGTTCCTGGTTGATCTTTTGCAGTTCCCGGGTTCTTTCCTTTACCTTTTGCTCCAGCACATCGCTCATTATTTTCTGGTCATGAATGTCGGTGCAGGTACCAAACCACTTCAGGATGTTACCCTGCTCGTCCCGCAGCGGCAGGGCCCTTGCCAGCAGCCACCGGTACTCGCCATCGCTGCGGCGCATACGGTATTCCGTTTCGTAATGCTTGCCGGTTACCAGCGATTCTTTCCACACCTGCCAGGAACGTTCATAATCGTCGGGATGCAACAGCTGTGACCAGCCTTTGTCTTTGGTTTGCTCATAGTTCATACCCGTAAAGTCATACCAGCGCTTGTTGAAAAAGTCGTGGTAGCCATCGGGCTGGGTAGCCCAGACCATTTGCGGCATAAAGTCGGTCACAAACGTAAACTCTTCTATCAGTTGGTGCAGCTCATGGTTCTTTTGCTTTAACTGTTGTGCGGTTGCCTCTGCATCGGTAATGTCCATCATGGAGCCCAGTACGCGGTAAGGCGTGCCAAATTCATCCTGCACCACCGAGCCCTTGTCCAGTATAATGGCGTAAGTACCGTCCGCTTTTTTAAACCGGTAAGAAACGGTCCATTGCTGCGATGCGTTGTTGATGGCATCGTAAATGATCCGTTGCACTTCCTGCCGGTCGTCCGGATGGATATTTTGAATGCGGAAAGAATTGTTCTGGATGAATGTATCTGCCGCAGTAAAGCCAAAAAGATGGTAAAAGCTATCACTCCACCACACTTCATTGTTCACCAGGTTCCAGTCCCAGATGGCGTCACTGGTGGCGTTGGCAATCAGGCGAAACCGTTCTTCGCTTTTCGACAATTCTACCGTACGTTCCCGCACCATTTCTTCCAGCCCTGCGTTCAAAGCCTTCAGGTTTTCTTTGGCCTTGATCAGCTCGTGGTAGTTCTTTTTTAGTTTTTCCTGTGCTAATTTCTTTTCGTCAATGTTGGTCAGCGTGATGACGATGCCGTCCATCATTTTATTGGCCACCACCTCAAACCACTCCTGCCGGCCATGCTGGTCAAAAAGCATTTCTATATGCAGGGGCGTGCCCGTATTGACCACATGCTGGCACTTTTCAAAAAACCCATTCTTCTGCAGCACCGAAAAATCGTTTTTAAAAGACTTGCCGACATAGTCGGTGCTTTTCTGGTGCAGAAAATTTTCAAGGGCGTAGTTGCCGGCAATACAATTGAAATCTTCTATATAGCCATCCCTGTCTCTTACACATTGCAGCGCCATAATGGCACTGATGGAAGAATTGAAAACACCTTTGATAATGTTGTCCAACTGTTTGTTGGCAGTGATGTCGATAAAGGTAATGACCACGCCGTCAACCTTTTTATCTTGCCGCACAAAGGGCAGGATACGCATCAGGCAGATTGTTCCGTTGACCAGGGTAATTTCCCGCTCCATCACCTTCTGCTGATTGATAACATGGTAAATAATCTCTAAAACATCCTCGTTTCTGATGTTGGTGGAAATGTGTTCGATGGGCCGGCCAATGTCTGACTCAATGAGGTTGATCATTTGCACGGCGGCCGTATTGAACTTGCGGATGCGCAACTGCTCGTCTACAAACACCTGCCCGATCTGCGAGCTGCGGAAATAGTTGTTTAAATCATCATTCAGCTCTACCAGCTCCTTTATACGCAACTGGTGCTCGGTATTCAGGGTATGCAGTTCTTCGTTCAGCGACTGCAGTTCCTCGTTGGAGCTTTGCAGTTCTTCATTGGCAGACAGCAGCTCTTCATTGCTGGATTGCAACTCCTCGTTGGTAGTTTCCAGGCTTTCGATCGCCATCTGCAGGTGCGACCGGGTTTCTTTCAGTTCCTCTTCCAGTTCAGTAATGTAAGCATCGCCTTCCGCAGGGTTGGGATGAGACACAAAATCAATTACCGTTTTTGCTAAAGCGGCCTCTTTGCTTTCGGCAAAAACAACGGTGGTCAATCCTTCTTTTCCGGCCGGCTTTACCAAAAGGTCGATATATCTTTCGGTGTTGCCTTCTTTTACTTTTATATGCTGCAGCGATACGTCTTGTGCTGCTTTTTTAGCCTTGCGGATGGCGGTATTGAGGGCAACCGACAGGTCGGTGCTCACCATTTTCAGCACATTCAGGTTGATGATCTTTTCCGGCAGCGATAAATAACGCCTGAAATCGCCTACGGCTTCTTTCACCTCATACAGTTCATCGATATAGATGGCCGCAAAGCCAAACTGCTCGGTCAGGATTTGCTGAAACTCCTCGGCCAGGCTGGCGGCCCGATTGCTACTTCTTACCGGTTTATACGGCTTTACTTCCCGCTGGTTTCTGATGGAATAACCGGAGCCTAACCGGTCTCCCTGGTAAGGGTTGGCATCCGATAGCTTTTTGAAGATCTTCCATTTACCATTTAATTCCTCCAGGTTGGTTTTAATAGAGGATGGAATTTCGCTGGGGCCCAGCCATAAATAGCCGCCTTTATGGAGCGAAAACAACAAAGTAGACAACACCTTGCGCTGCAAAACAGCGTTCATATAAATGAGCATGTTCCGGCAGGTAACCAGGTCATTTTTGATGAAAGGCGGATCTTTTAAAATGTTATGCCGGGCAAAAACAATTTGCTTACGTATTTGAGGAATGATGGTATAATTATCATTCTGTTGAATAAAATACCGGTGCAGCCATTCCGGTTTCATTTCTTCTAAAGCGGCACTAGAAAAGGTGCCTTTGGAAGCCTGCTCAATAGCATCGGCATCTATGTCGGTGGCAAAAATCTTTACTTCCAGCAATTTGCCGGCTTTTTTCAAATAGTCATCCAGCAGGATGGCCATGCTGTAGGCTTCCTGCCCGGTGCTGCATGCTGTAATCCATACTTTTAAAACGTCATGGTCTTCTTTGGCTTCGATGATCCTCGGCAATATCTCCTGGTTCAATACTTCAAAGGCTGCCTCATCCCGGAAAAACTTGGTAACACCAATCAAAAACTCTTTGCCCAGTATTTTGCATTCGTCCGGGTTTTTGCGCAGCAACTCCAGGTAGTCTGCAAAATCCTTTTTTCCCAGCGAGCCCATCCGCCGGGTAATCCGGCGCAGGATGGTGGGTGTTTTATAATTATGAAAATCGTGGCCGCAATGTTGCTCAATCAGTTGCAGCACCTCCGGCAGACTGTTTTCATCCGGTCGGCCCTTTACCGATTTAGTGACCGGATGTTCGTTCGTGTAATTAAAAATCTCTTCCGGCATCAGTTCCGGTGTCAGTATATAGTCGGCATAACCTGCGGCAATGGCACTGTTGGGCATGCCGTCAAACTTCGCGCTGATGGGATCCTGCACCAGTACCAGTCCACCATTGTTGTGTAAGGCTTCGGACCCCCTGGTACCGTCGGTGCCGGTACCAGACAAAATAACGGCGATGGCTTTATTACCCTGATCCTTTGCCAGCGATTTAAAAAAGGTATCGATCGCGGTATTGGGCGCCTTTTCAAAATTCTTTTCGCTCAGTTGCAGTTTACCGCCTTCAATGGTCAGCAGCTTGTTGTTGGGAATGACATACACACAATTCTTTTGTAACTCCATATTGTGCCCGGCTTCCAGCACCTGCATTTCGGTATGCTTGGAAACCAGCTCCACCAACAGACTTTTATAGTCCGGCGATAGGTGTTGAATAATGACAAAAGAAAGATTGCGGGTAGCCGGCATGTTGTCAAAAAACTCATGGATAGCCTCCAGTCCCCCGGCGGAGGCGCCTATGGCTACGGTATACTGGTTAAGCTGGGCTAAGGGCTTTGATGTCTTGTCCATTGATAAAACTGCTGATTCACGTGCTTTAGCGAAAGCGCTAAAACAATTACAATTTATTAAGGGTAAACTCTACAACAAAATTTCGAAAATTTTCGGCAATTTCCATTTCTTCTTTGCTCCAGGGTATGGCATTATTTTTTACTGTCTCCTGCCAGGTGTTGAAAGAGTTGCGTGGATGGTAGGCTTTGCCGTCCGGTTCAAAATGAATGGCCTCGTTAGGGTTACCGCCCCAGGCCACCTTCCGCACAGCCGCCGGCCTGAAGGCGATTAGATAGCTGCCTTTATCGGGCTGTACAGGCAGTGCTAAAATGCCGCTGGCTTCGGCGGCATAACTTTCGGCCCCTTCGTAGACACCGGACAGTTGGGCATGCTGGTAGGTCTTGTGAATGCTATTGGTTTGCAGCCACAAAACCAGGTCTTCCACCTCTGCAGCAGCAGGCGTTACGCCATAGGTTTGCACCTCGTTATTCAGCACAACCGCTATGCCATCTGCTCTTAACAACTGCAACAGGCTTTGTTGCTGGCGGTGCAGGCCTTCCGAAAGACTGCTGCTTTTGTATACGTCCTCCACCACCCGGGTGTGCAGCTGATGGATATGGGTTTTTAAAGAAAATGTTTCCTGTTGCTCCAGCACAGCGATCCTGGCCGATATAATGTTGGACAACAGCTCAAAAAGCGAGCACATCTGGTAAGAAAGATACTTGGGCGTACGATGATGACATGAAATCAGTCCCCACAGCTGGCCATCTTTTACAATGCGGATGGACATAGAGGCCATGACCTGCATATTGCGCAAATACTCCAGGTGCACGGCCGCCACGCTGCGCAGGTTGGTATCCGACAGGTCGGTAAAGCCGTGAATCGCCGGGTTGATCACCGGGTAAAGCCGTACGGGCTGGTAAGCCGCATTGGGAA
>JAEWAC010000444.1 GCA_023391895.1 Bacteroidota bacterium | reverse complement strand
GCTGAAACCGTTCGTACTCCAAATAATCGGCGGCAGCGGTAGGCACCAGCAACAAGGCAAAACCATAAGTTCCATAAACAGCGATGGGCATTTCTTTTTCCAGGCGCGGACTGTACCAGGAGGTAATGTGACGTTGCATGCAGCAATAAAAATTTTAATGAATGTACTCACAAAAAGCAAATGAAGCAGAGCACCGATCAGCTTATTTTATATTTCATCGCCGGCAGCCAACCGGTTAGTTTCAGTCACTTATCGATCACCTGCATTTAGGACGCAAATTGACGCCGATCAATTACACAAACATTTGATTAAAAATCTATACGTCCGCCCCATATGGGCATTAATAAACCTTATCTTCATATTACAAGAAACCATTTTTCGTGATCGAACAAAACCATCCATCTTTTTCAAAAACCCATACCAGCTTTCAGCAAAACCTGCCGCAGCTAGAACACCTGCAACTGCTGCTCAGTCATACCGACGAAACATTTTTCCTGGTTGACACCAACTACAGGGTGCTGGCCCATACTCCTGCTACCAGCCAGAAAGTCAAAGACTTTCTGGGCCAGGAGCTGCAGGTGGGCACCCAGGTGCTGGACCTGGCAGCACCCGAAAACAAACAAGAGATAAAAGCTATTATTGACCGGGCATTTCAGGGTGAGACCGTAGAATATGAAGGAGAGATCCGGAAAGGCGATGCGGAGGTTGTGTATTACAAAAACCGGTACAAGCCTGTACGCAATGAACAAGGACACATTATTGGAGCACTGGTAACCACCCGTAATATAACCGAAAGCAAAAAGACAGAACAGGACTTGCAGGAAAAGGAACAGCGGCTGCGATTTGCGCTGGAAGGCAGCCACCACGGCCTGTGGGAATGGAACATCAAAACAGGTTCTGTATACTTCTCCCAGTCCTGGAAAAATATGTTTGGCTTTGAAAAGGGCGACATCAGTGACCGCATTGAAGAGTGGGAAGCCCGGCTGCACCCGGAGGACCGGCCACAGATAGAAGAAAACCTGCAAAATCATCTCAACAGTAAAGACCCTTTTTTTGAAAGTATCTACCGCTTTAAAGGCAATGACGACACCTACCGCTGGGTATTAGCCCGCGGCATGCTGGTAGAAAAAGCCGCCGACGGATCGCCCCTGCGCATGATTGGCACCCATACCGACATTACGGACAAAAGAATGCTGGAAGAAAATTACCGGATTCTTTTCAACGCCAATCCCCTGCCCATGTGGACCTACGACCTGGAAACCCTTCGTTTTCTGGATGTCAACCAGGTCGCCGTCCTGCACTATGGGTATTCTAAAAACGAGTTTCTGTCCATGACCATTCTGGACATTCGCCCCAAAGAAGAAGCCGGTAAACTGCTGGCAGCGGTATCTAAATACAATGTGCAGGCGGAAAAACCCAAAAAACGCTGGCTGCATCAAAAAAAGAACGGCGAAATTATAACAGTCAATGTCACGAGTCATACCCTGGAAAAGAACAACCGCAAAATTGTACTCATAGTGGCCGAAGACATCACCGCAAAAGTGCAGGCTGAAAAAAGGCTGAAACAATCGCAGGAACAATACAAAACCCTGTTTGAAAGCAACCCCCTTCCCACTTTTATTTATGACACCAACAGCATGAGGTTTTTAAAGGTCAACCAGGCCGCAATCGCCCATTACGGATTTACAAAAGCGGAATTTCTGCAAATGACCCTGCCGGATATTCACCCGGAAGAACAGTTGGAACTGCTGTATGAAAGAATGAAAGAGATCCAGAAATCTGTCAACGTATCGGCCCGACACTGGAAGCATAAAAAAAAGAACGGCGAAATTATTTTTGTCAACCTCAACAGCATCGTCATCCGCTACCATGGCCAGGACGCACGGCTGCTGGTGGTACACGACGTAACCAGTAACGTACTGGCTGAAAAAAAACTAATTACCAGCAACGAACGCTTTGAACTGGCAGCCAAAGCCGCCTCAGAAGCTCTATGGGAGTGGGATGTGGGAAACGACTCTATCTACACCAGCCCTGTGTATAAAGACTTGTTTGGGTTTGAAATTGACCCGGCCCTTACATTTGAGGGGTGGCAGGATTGTATTCACCCCGAGGATCGCAAGCAGGTGTTACATAGTTTTCATGAAACCATAGAAGATCCTTCCAAAGACAACTGGCAATATGAATACCGGTACCGGAAGGCAGATGGCGGCTACCTGTTTATTTCTGATCATTTCCTCATTATCCGAAACGAAGCCGGTAAGGCCCAACGGGTGATAGGCGCCCTACAGGACATTTCCCAAAGAAAAGAAGCCGAACATGAAATTCTGATCAGTAACGAACGTTTTGCCATGGCCAGTAAAGCCACCTCCGACGCCATATACGACTGGGATATAACCCGCAACGCCTTGGTATGGGGTGAAGGTATGTACCAGCTGTTTGGCTATCAGTCGGAAGAAATATCACTGGCCAACTGGGAAAGCCATGTGCATGAATCGGAGCGGGATGGAGTTTTGAAATCGCTGTACCAAACCCTTGCGGACAAGGATAAAAAGTTCTGGAGAAAAGAATACCGCTTTCGCAAAAAAGATGGCGAGTACCGCTATGTGGTGGAAAAGGGGTATATTATCAGAAACGAGTCCGGCCAGGCGATCCGGATGATTGGCGCCATACAGGATATAACCGATATCAAGCAAAAGGAAATTGAACTGACCAAGAGCTATGAGCGGTTTGATGCTGTGATCAAGGCCACCAACGATATGATATGGGACTGGGACCTGGAGACGGGTATCTTTTTCAGGGATCAAAACGGTGTAAACACGGTATATGGGGTAGCCAATGAAGAGGACATCAAAAACCTGTCCGACTGGCTGGAGCGCATTCACCCCGCCGATCAGAAAAAAATTAAAAAGATCATCAGGGCTATCCTGAAAGCCACCACGCAGGAAACCTTTGAGCTGGAATACCGTTTTAAAAGGGATGATGGACGCTATGCACACATTTACGACCGGGGCATCATCATCTGCAACCAGGAAGGCAAGCCGGTCCACATGATTGGTGCCGCCCAGGACATTACCCTGCGCAAAAAACTGGAACAGCAACTGCTGCAAAAAGAGCTGGAAAAGCAGAAAATAATCAGCAAAGCCACCATTGACACCCAGGAGCAGGAAAGACGCGAAATAGGAAAAGAGCTGCACGACAATGTAAACCAGGTGCTCACCACCACCAAGCTGTACCTGGAGCTGGCGCAAAACAGTCCGGACCTGCAAAACGAGCTAATGGCAAAAGCGGTGAATAATGTGGTGTATGTCATCAATGAGATCCGGCAACTCTCCCGCTCCCTGATGGACCCCAGTATAGGCGACCTGGGTTTGCTGGATGCCATCCGCGACCTGATCGATAACATTCATATTACCCGCCAGTTGCAGGTTACCCTGAAAGGATCAAAGGAAGTGGAAGACCTGTTGTCGGACAATCAAAAGCTGATGGTATTCCGGATTTTGCAGGAGGCCCTCAACAACGCCATCCGCCATGCCCAGGCCACCAGCGTGGTTATTTCCCTGAAGAAAAAGGAAAAAAAGATCGAATTGATCGTGCAGGATAACGGCATTGGTTTTCATGTACCCACAACAAAAAAAGGCGCAGGGTTGAAAAATATTCAAAATCGGGTATATTTGGCCAGCGGCAGTCTACAAATTGACAGCGCGCCCGGCAAAGGGTGTCAGATAATGATTAATTTCCCGATTCATAAAAAACATTAATATTCCTTCTGAACTATGGAAAAAATAACCATTCTTATTGCTGACGACCACACTTTAGTGCGAGAGACCTGGAGTTTTATTTTAAACACTGACCCGCGGTTTACCGTGGTAGCAGAAAGCGGCAGTGGCGAGGAAGCAGTAGAACTGGCAAAAAAACTGCGCCCCAACGTAGTCATCATGGACATCAACCTGCCGGGCATCAACGGGATAGAAGCCACCCAGCAGATCCGAAAATACTCACCCGGCTCCAAAATTCTGGGCGTATCGCTGCACACACAGCCTACCTATGCCCGCAAGATGATCCAAAAAGGAGCCATGGGTTATGTAACCAAAAACTCCTCCCGCGAAGAAATGTTCAAAGCCATACTGGAAATTCAAAATGGCAAAAAATACATCTGCGAGGAAATTAAAAATATTTTATCCGAACAGGTAATCAGCGGCGAAGACCCGCAAAATGGTCTCAACTCCCTGTCACAGCGCGAAATTGAAATCATTGCTTTTATCAAAAAAGGGTTTTCTTCCAAAGAAATTGCCGATTCGCTGAACATATCGGTTAAAACTGTAGAGGTTCACCGGTATAACATTTTAAAAAAGCTGAACCTTAAAAATGCGGCTGCCCTGGTCAATTACATCAATAACAGCCAGCTGGACTTTGATAATTAAAAAGCCCATCAGCATTTTAACACCCTTTATTTTTCTCATAACGCTTAACTTTAATATGAGATTAAAGTTAGGTGTACCTGTTTGTATCTTATAAACGAGAAGCATTTACGGACTTGAGCTGTCAGGCCAGCTTTTGCCTGCAGTTTAACGTTTCTCCTTGCAATGGCGGTCAATTGCAGCTGAATCTTATATAATTCAACTGCTTTATGAAACAAGCACCAATTAAAGTGATTATTGCAGACGACCACCAGATGGTACGGGAAACATGGAAAATGCTATTGCAGAAAGACGAAAGGATAACCGTGGTGGCCGAAGGCGCCTCCGGGGCCGATGCTATTAACTTGGCTGCCGTCCACCTGCCAGATGTTATCCTGATGGATATCAATATGTCGCCTGTCAATGGCTTTGAAGCCACGCGCAAAATTGTTAAAAGCCACCCCAACATTAAAATTATTGGCGTGTCTATCAATAACCAGCCCAGTTATGCCCGCAACATCATGAACCTGGGCGCCAAAGGCTATGTAACCAAAAACTCCTCCCGCGAGGAAATGATTGAGGCCATCCTCCAGGTGCATAGTGGCAAAACCTTCATCTGCAATGAAGTAAGAGTAAAAATGGACGAAAAATAACCCCTTTGCTCTTTCTTCTATACCTTGTTGGTGTGCAGACCGTAACTTTGCACACCTATTTTATTTAAAGAGCATGAACAATACGCTTTCCAAAAACTTTGAGCCGCAGCAGGTAGAAGAAAAATGGTCCCGGCACTGGCTGGACAAGGCTTACTTTAAAAGCACACCCGACAGCCGTAAGCCTTTTACAGTAGTGATTCCCCCTCCCAATGTAACGGGGGTACTGCATATGGGTCATACCCTGAACGAAACCGTGCAGGATATACTGGTACGCAAAGCCCGCATGAGCGGCTTTAATGCCTGCTGGGTGCCCGGCAGCGACCATGCTTCCATTGCTACCGAAGCCAAGGTGGTACAACTGCTGGAAAATGAAAAAGGCATCAAAAAGCAGGACCTCTCCCGCGAGGCTTTTTTACAGCATGCCTTTGAATGGAAAGATAAATACGGCGGCATCATTTACCACCAGATCAAAAAACTGGGCTGCAGTGTGGATTGGGATCGGGTGACCTTTACCATGGACGACCATTACTACCAGGCCGTTATTAAAGTTTTTGTTGACCTGTACAACAAAGGTAAAATATACCGGGGTGCCCGCATGATCAACTGGGACCCCCAGGCCAAAACCGCCCTGAGCGACGAGGAAGTGGAATATAAGGATGTACAGGGAAAGCTGTATTATGTGAAATATAAAGTAGTTGACGGTTCACAGATGACAGTTGACAGCCAGGAAGCTACTGTCAACCGTCAACTGTCAACTGACAACTATATCCTCATTGCCACCCAGCGGCCGGAAACCATTATGGGTGACACTGCCGTTTGTGTAAACCCCAATGATGAACGCTACCAGTACCTGAAGGGCAAAAAAGTGATTGTGCCTTTAGTGAACCGAGAAGTACCGGTGATCTTTGATGAATACGTAGATCCGGCTTTTGGTACCGGCGCACTGAAAGTAACGCCTGCCCACGACATCAATGACTACAACCTGGGTTTAAAGCACCACCTGCCTACGATTGATACGCTCAATGAGGATGGCACTTTAAGCGAAGCCGCTCAGGTGTTTGTAGGTGTGGACCGTTTTGAAGCCCGCAAAAAAGCCATTGAGCAATTAAGCGCCGAAGGCCTGCTGGTAAAAGAAGAAGACTACCAGACCCGCCTGGGCTTTTCGCAGCGGACCAATGCCGTGGTAGAGCCCCGCATCTCCACCCAGTGGTTTGTAAAAATGCGCGGGCTGGCCGACCAGGCGCTGGAAGCCGTAGTGAGCGGCGAGGTAAAAATTCATCCCGAAGAACGCTTTTTAGCTACTTATAAATACTGGCTGGAAAATGTAAAAGACTGGTGCATCAGCCGCCAGTTGTGGTGGGGACAGCGCATTCCGGCCTGGTACGATGAAGATGGCCGTTTTGTGGTAGCCGAAACCTTAGAACAAGCCTTGCCGCTTTATGAAAAGCAATATGGGATTTTGAAAGAATCCCTGCAGCAGGATGAAGACGTACTCGATACCTGGTTCTCCTCCTGGCTCTGGCCCATTGAAGTGTTTCATGGTATTTCCCAGCCCAACAATCCTGATATCAACTACTATTATCCTACGTCTGTTTTGGTGACCGGTCAGGATATTATTTTCTTCTGGGTAGCCCGTATGATCATGGCAGGCATGGAGTACAAACACGAAAGGCCTTTTGAGCATGTTTATTTTACCGGGATGGTACGGGATAAGCAGGGCCGAAAAATGAGCAAAAGCCTGGGCAACTCACCCGACCTGCTGGAGCTGATTGATCGTTTTGGCGCTGATGCCGTACGCTTTGGCATCATGATCTCCGCACCGGCGGGCAACGACCTGTTGTTTGACGACAGCAGCTGCGAGCAGGGCCGCTTTTTCAACAACAAACTATGGAATGCGCTCAAGCTGGTAAAAATGTGGGAAGCCAACGGCATTAGCACATCTGACCGTAGCCAGCAGGATGCTGAAAAAGCCAATTTTGCCGCTACCTGGTTTGCCGCCCGCCTGGCTGAAGTAAAAGCAGAAGTAGAGGAAATGTACCAGGACTTCAAGCTGAGCGAAGCGCTTAAAACCATTTACTCCCTCATTTGGGATGACTTCTGCAGCTGGTACCTGGAGTGGGTAAAACCACCTTATGGCGCCCCTATCGATGATCACCTGTACAACTGCACGCTGGATTATTTTGAACAGTTAATGCAGTTGCTGCACCCGTTCATGCCTTTTATTACCGAGGAAATTTACCACCAGTTAAGACTAAGAAGCGAAGGCGATGACCTGACCATCAGTCAGTTTGGTGCGCTGGGTCAAAATCACACCAACATTTCTAATTTAGAAAACGCAAACGTGCTTCAGCTGGGCAACAGCCTGAAAAATGTAATTACCGCCATTCGCGATGCCCGTGTTAAAAACAACATCAAGCCCAAAGATGCGGTGAAACTTTACATACAGGCCGAAAACAAAAACAGTTATACCCTGGTAGAAAATTTATTGGCCAAACAGGTGAATGCAGACGCCATTCTTTATGTGACTGAAAACGTTGCCAACACCATTACCGTGGTAGTTGGTACGGACAAGTTTTATATAGAATCAGAAACACCGGTGGATACGGCGGCACAAAAAGAACAATTGCTGAAAGAGCTGGAATACCTGAAAGGCTTTTTGATTTCGGTAGATAAAAAGTTAAGCAACGAGCGGTTTGTTCAAAACGCCAAGCCGGAAGTAGTGGAAGTGGAGCGCAAGAAAAAAGCCGATGCCGAAGAAAAGATCAAGGTCATCGAGGAAAGCCTGGCGACACTGGCGTAGGTTTTGTTGACAGATGACAGTTGACAGGAGGGATCCGTTGATCGTTGGCTGTTGTTCGTTGATCGTAAAACTGCATAAAGCGTTTTATCTTTTATAATTAATAAACACCCTTTGCAAAACATTGGTAGTGCAAAGGGTGTTTTTCGTTTCAGGCAATAGCTGCAATTTCTTTATTAGCGTTATACGAATCACCATCTATAGACCGGCCAACGACCAACCGCCAACAATCAACGAACACCAGCCAACCTCCCACCTGCTAAAACGGCAGGAGGTTAATCGGCGCTACGAACTCAACAATATGCCGGCCGGAACGAGGGGCGAACTCCCGATCCAGCAGGTAACTGTAGCGAACTCCAAAGGTTACCGGCAGCTGGTTCCACCATTTGGTATCAAAGAAAACTTCCGTTCCGGTGCTGCGCAGGCCGGCATTGCGGGTTTTGGTTTTATTATATACCTGCGAATAGTCGAAAAACACATTGCCGCGGATGCGCATAAAATACACAATGCTGGCAAAGCCCCAGTCGGGGTACAGCAGGGGCAGGTGGTAATTGGCGCCTACATTCCACATGCGGGAGTAATAATAATCCGGATAGCCCCTTGCCAGTGAAAAACGGTTACTGAAGATGGCATTGCCCGTATCTACCTGTTGAAAAGAACCTGTAAACACCACGCTGTGATTAGTAGCCAATGATGGCAGGTAAACGGCGGCCCCGGTCAAAAACTGGTAGCCTTTTTCGCCCAGGCGGTGCCGCTGGCTGGCCGAAACCGCATAACCCAGCTTGGGAAAAATATGCTGCCGGGCTTTGGGCAGTTGCTGCGACCAGTTGATGAAATGGTGCAGGTAACTAAAGTCGTAGGTGTTGTATAAAGTTTTAGAGGCACCCGTAGGCATGGTGCGGTTGTATACCAGATTGGAGCCGCCGTTGAGGTACTTATAGGTTTTGCCTTTGGTAAAATTCAAGGGAATGCTGTAGCCGATGCGGGCTTCCATTTCGTTGGCGGTTACTGTACGCTGCGGGGTTTTTATATGACGGTCATAAGTGTATTCCACACCGGTGTTGATGACCGGGTACCAGCCACCATACGAGGCACTGATGCCCGTGGTATGCGACCGTTCGCTTTCGTTATAGCGATAGTAAAGTTCCGTAGCCATCGTATTTAAAATATTGTTGCTGTACAGGCTCAGGCCGGGGTTCCAGCTATGCAGGTTGAATAAGCCGGTGATTTTGCGGTACTTATCCACCTCAAATGACCGGGTTTGGGAAGCCAGTACATTTTCATCCGCATCGGCCACCGGATACATCACCGTTTGCTCCTGCAATTGCAGGGCGTTGACCTCAGTCCATAGCAGGCTGCTCAAAGCTTTTTGCTGCAACTGCCGGCCCTGTGCCGTAAACTTTGACCATACCAGGCTGTCTTTGTACACAGCAGGATAATAATGTCCTGTTTGCCCGCTGGTCAGCTGAAACACCTTGCGATCTTTCAATTGGTAAGCATAGATATCATCATTGGCATTAAAGGAAGCCGTAAAGTAGATGGTATCCTTCTGTACAAACGGAAAGCCCATGGTATGCGGTGTGGGGGCAATTAACTGTTGGGCCGCACCGGTCACCAGGTTCATCAGGTTCAATGTCATGTCGCCATTGGGCTGCCGGATGCCTACCACAATCGTTTCCGCATCTACATACCGGGGATGGATAAAATAAGCGCCATCCCGCGACCGGATTTTTTTCAACACCTGCCCACTGTTACTGTTCAATACATGCAGTTCTGTTTCCAGGGAGTCGTTGATAAAAACAGCCAATACGGTTTTACCATCCGGTGCTATATCCGGTGTAAAATATTTACCGTGCCGGGTAAGCCGTTTTTCTTTTTGAGTATGGATATTTAAAAGAATGATATCGCTAAAGTCAATCAGGCTCCAGCGGGAGGCTGCATCATAAGCGGTATAAGCCAGAATGCCATTGCGATAGCTCAACCACTCCTCGCTGCTGATGTGGCGCAGTTGAATCCGGTGCTCGCCCCGGTTGTCTTTTACATAAAAAGCCGGTATTTGTCGGTAGCTTTCTTTCAGGTACAGCAGCGAATCGTCGCCTATGGATTGGGGGAAATAATAATTGGTGACGGTTTTGTCTTTCCGGCCGGCTGTTTCTTCCGTCTCAACCTCCTGCCGGTAAAACAGCAAGGCTTCTTTTCGGAATTGTTTGAAATCCACTCCCGCATGCCTTTTTATAGCTTTTTGAAAAGGATAGAATAAACCTTTAAAGGCGCTGGCGTCGGTGCTTACCTTTTGCCAGAAATCATTACCATGCTGCAAATACCCATAGTTGACCAGCAAATAACCCAGAGGATAATGGTTCGGTACATAGTCCTTATACGATCCATTACGCAGCTTCAGCCAGCTATAATCTTTACCGGCCTGCCACAAACTGTTGTAGGCGCTTAAAAACAGAGGCTGCCGGCCGCGGCCCAGCTGGGTCAGGGCGGTTTCGGCATACACGGCATCGCCTTCAAAAAACCAGTCCGGCACTGTCAGCGCATTGGCCAGTGCCTGGCCTTGTTGTCCGCCCAGCACCCGGAACACTTTGGCCAGCCCATTGTTGAAGTTGTTATACTGCTGCACATGGCGGTACTCGTGCACGGCCAGGTTTTCGTGCCACGGCAGGTTGCCAAATTCAAAAATATCAGAACCCGGTATCAGGTAAAACTCGCTTCTGAAAGGCCCCAGCGCCACATAGCCATTGGCCATGGAGGTGCGGTTGTGCAAAACCACATTGATCTTTTTCAGGGTTTTGCC
>JAEWAC010000440.1 GCA_023391895.1 Bacteroidota bacterium | reverse complement strand
CCTTCGCCTGTGTGCAGTGTCACAGTCATCCCTACGATCCGTTTACGCATGAAGAGTATTACAAGTTCATGGCGTTTTTCAACAACACCCGCGATGAAGATACTTTTAGCGATTACCCGTTGCTGCGTCATTTTGAGTCAGGCGATAGTGCCAAGCTGGCGCAACTGGTGAACTGGCTCAGTCAAAATGGTTATGCCAAGGAAGCCCAGGAAACCTACCGCTTTGTAAAGACCTGGCAGCCAGCCATCAACTCCATCCAAACCGACCAGTTTGTAAATGCGGAACTGAGCGATACCAAGTGGCTGGCCCTGCGCAACAACGCTTCGGCCCGGTTAAAGCACGTCAACCTTGATCAGAAAAACCAATTGATATTCCGGTACATGGCTTTTGCACCGGGTGGTGTATGGACCATTCACCTGGATGCGCCGCAAGGGCCTGTGTTGAAGACCATACCGGTGGCCCCTACTAAAGGCTGGTCGTGGACAATGGTAAAGGTGGACCTACCCATGGGTACCGGTGTACATGATTTATACTTCAGCTTTAAAAACCCCAATCTCAAAAAACCGGAAGCTACCGGTCTGCAGTTCGACTGGTTTGCCTTCACACAGGCATTGCCGGGCAGGGATAAACCCGGTTTTCCCGAAATGGAGTCTCTGTTCTGGGAGCTGTTGACCAAAAGCGTTCCTGCCACACCGGTCATGATGGATAATCCAAAAGATATGTTCCGGCCTACACAAGTTTTTGAAAAAGGCAGCTGGCTGGTAAAAGGCCAGGAAGTACAAGCCGATGTGCCACATTCCCTAAACCCCATGCCTAAAGGAGCGCCCCGTAACCGTTTGGGTTTGGCCATGTGGTTAACCGATAAAAAAAATCCCCTGACCGCCCGTACTATGGTCAACCGTTTATGGGAGCAACTCTTTGGTGTCGGCCTGGTGGAAACGTTGGAAGACATGGGAACTCAGGGAGCAGAACCTACGCATAAAGCACTGCTGGATCATTTGTCCCATCGTTTTATGAACGAGCACGGTTGGAGCATTAAAAAACTGCTGAAGGAAATGGTGCTCTCTGCTACCTACCGCCAAGATGCCCGGGTGTCTCCGGAGCTTTTGGAAAAAGATCCTAACAATAAGTATTATGCCCGTGGCGCGAGGGTGCGTTTATCGGCAGAGCAAATAAGAGATCAGGCATTGGTGGTGAGCGGATTGCTCAACCCCAAAATGTATGGACCCAGTGTGATGCCGTGGCAGCCGGACGGCATCTGGATGTCGCCCTGGAACGGTGAGGACTGGAAGACGGCTCAGGATGACGATCAATACCGAAGGGCCATGTATACCTTCTGGAAACGCACGGCACCTTATCCTTCCATGATCACTTTTGACGGGGTGGGCCGGGAGGTTTGTGCACCCCGCCGCATCCGCACCAATACGCCTTTGCAGGCACTGGTTACTTTAAACGATTCGGTGTATATAGAAGCGGCCCGCTACCTGGCTTTCCGGATGCAGAACGAAACAGCTAAAGGCAGTGTGCAGGAGCAAATTAAAAAGGGATACGAATTGGCTCTTTATAAACCAATAGCACCAGCTAAGCTGCAGGCTTTGGAAAAGCTCTATCAAACCGCCTTGCAGCAGTATAAAAAAAATGCGGAAGCAGCTTTTGAAATGGTGGGTAAAAAAGAGGACTATGCCCAACCGGAAACGGCTGCTTTAGTAGTCGTGGCCAATGCTCTGTTGAACCTGGATGAAGTAGTGATGAAAAATTAAAAAGATAAAATGTAAAAGGAAAAAAAAGTGGTTGGCTCTGTGAGGCATGTGGTCATATGGGGTTTTGAAGAAATGAGCAGGTGATGAGACAATAGAAAAGTTCAATTTGTAAAACTAAAAGCAGTAAACATAAACAAGCAGCATGACACAAAAGGAACTGCATAACCAACGGTTGCTGAAAGAAGCCGAAAACGCGGTCACCCGTATGCATACCCGGCGGCACTTTATTAAAGAAAGTGCCGTGGGGCTGGGCGGGTTAGCATTAGGGGCCTTGTTGCAATCCTGCGGGTTGGGCGCTGCCTCTAAGGCTGCTAATGCCGCTTTTGATCCAGCCCATCCGCTGGCACCCAAACTGCCCCAATTCCCCGGTAAGGCCAGGAGTGTGATTTACCTGCATATGGCGGGTGCGCCGTCGCAACTGGAGCTGTTTGACTACAAGCCGGAGCTGCACAAACTCAATGGACAGGATTGCCCGCCTTCGCTGCTGGAAGGAAAACGCTTTGCCTTTATCCGCGGTGTGCCCAAGATGCTGGGGCCGCAGGCACAGTTTGCACAGCATGGCCAAAGCGGTGCCTGGGTAAGCGAGCATATGCCGCACCTGGCTTCCGTGGTAGATGACATCAGCTTTTTGAAAGCCGTGACCACCGACCAGTTCAACCATGCGCCGGCCCAGTTGCTGGTACATACCGGCGGTGCCCGGCTAGGAAGACCCAGCATTGGCTCCTGGGTAACCTATGGCTTGGGAACGGAAAATCAAAACCTGCCTGGCTTTGTGGTGCTGACCTCAGGCGGCAATTTTCCCGATGCCGGTAAAAGCGTGTGGGGGAGTGGTTTTTTGCCTTCGGTGTACCAGGGCGTGCAGTGCCGCAGCGAAGGTGATCCGGTGCTGTTTATCAAAGACCCCAAAGGCATGGACCGCGACCTGCGCAAGGCGTCCATTCATGCCATCAACGAAGTGAATTCCGAAGAATACAAAGAGTACAATGATCCTGAAATTCTTTCCCGCATTTCGCAATACGAGATGGCGTACAAAATGCAGATCTCGGTTCCAGAAGTCATGAACATTAATGACGAGCCCCAGTATATTCATGAGATGTATGGAACCCAACCCGGCACTTCCTGCTTTGCCAACAATGTGCTCCTGGCCCGCAAGCTGGTGGAAAAAGGAGTGCGGTTTGTGCAACTGTTCGACTGGGGTTGGGATAGTCATGGTACCGATTCCAACCTGGCCATTGATATCGGTTTTGTAAACAAATGCCGGCAAACCGACCGGGCTGTTACCGCTTTGTTGCTGGATCTAAAACAAAGAGGTTTGCTGGATGAAACCCTGGTGGTATGGGGTGGTGAGTTTGGCCGGACGCCGATGATGGAAAACCGGGAAGGCAAGCAAAACCCATTTAAAGGTCGTGACCACCATGTGGAGGCGTTTACCATCTGGATGGCCGGCGGCGGCATTCGAAAAGGTTTTAGCTATGGAGAAACTGACGAGATTGGTTACAGCGCCATCAGTGGCAAGGTAACGCCGCACGACGTGCAGGCCACCATCTTAAACCAGTTGGGCTTTGATCATGAAAAACTGCTGTATCATTTCCAGGGACGTCCTTTCCGTCTGACGGATGTACACGGAAAAGTTATTGAAGAAATCATTGCTTAAAAAAACCATGCCCTGAAAAAAAAGCCACAAAACAGAAGAGCGTTTATCAAAACAACGGCAGCGGCCTCTACGGCTTTGCTGTTGTCGTCATTGGATATTTTGGCCACTACTAACCCACCTGCCATGAATACAGAAAAAAACAATTTTAGCTTAAAAGTACTGGCCACCAATTGGGGTTTTGAAGGAAGCCTGGATGCCTATTGTGCCAGAGTAAAAGGGGAAGGATATGACGGTATTGAAATCTGGTGGCCTATGGAAAAAAAGGACCAGAATGAATTGTTTGCCACGCTGAAAAAGTACAACCTGGAAGTAGGCTTTTTATGCGGCGCTTATCAAAAAGATTTTGCCGAGCACTTGGCGCACTTTCAAAAGATGGTGGAGGCAGCGGCAGCTAACCAGGTGCAAAAGCCTTTGTATATCAACTGCCATTCGGGTAAGGACTTTTTCTCCTTTGAGCAGAATCAAAAGTTCATTGATCATACCACCCAATTAAGCAAACAAGCCGGCATCAAAATTTGTCATGAAACCCATCGGTCCCGCCTGCTGTTTGCTGCACCGGTGGCCCGTACGTACCTGGAGAAAAATCCGGATCTAAGGATCACCTTCGATGTATCGCACTGGTGCAATGTCAGTGAATCTTTGTTGGAAGACCAGCAGGAAACGGTGCAACTGGCGCTGCAGCGTACCGATCATATTCATGCCCGCATTGGACACCCGCAGGGGCCGCAGGTCAACGACCCCCGGGCGCCGGAATGGGAACCTGCCGTAAAAGCGCATTTGGCGTGGTGGGATCAAATTGTGGAGCAGAAAAAAAAGAAGGGCGAAACCCTGACCGTGTTAACCGAGTTTGGTCCGCCCGATTATATGCCTACCCATCCTTTCACCCATAAACCCATTGCCGACCAGTGGGCCATTAATGTACACATGATGCATTTGCTGCGCAAGCGTTATCTTCCCGCTTCCAAAATCTAAAACGTGTTATTGTCGGTTACGGAATTTATTGGTCGCTTTCACCCGGTAATGGTACACCTGCCCATTGGAGTTTTAATGGTGGCCCTGTTGCTGCAATGGTTGTCGCAAAAAGAAAAATATGCGGTGGCACATGGGGTTTTAAAGATCATCTGGTTGTTGGGCGTGTTGTCGTCCCTGGTGGCCTGCATTACTGGTTACCTGCTTTCTGTTTCCGATGAATACGAAGACAACCTGGTAAGCCTGCATATGTGGATGGGCATTGGTGTTACCATTGTTGCTCTTTTTATCACCGCCAAAGTGATCAGCCGGCAATACGATGTGCAGTACAAAGTAGCTTCCATTGTGCTATTCGCCTTGATTATTCTGACCGGTCATTTCGGCGGATCTTTGACGCATGGCGCTGGCTATTTAACAGGAGCCTTAAACCAAACACCGGAAGCAGAAATAGTTCAAAAATCCATACCCAACATACAGGAAGCGCAGGTTTATGCCGATGTGGTGCAGCCAGTGCTGCAAACCCGTTGTTATAATTGCCACGGGCCTAACAAGCAAAAAGGAAAGTTACGGATGGATGATTCGCTTCATCTGATGAAAGGCGGGAAGGATGGTGCAGTGATCATGACCGGCCAGGCGGAAGAAAGCGAAATGATCAAACGCCTGCTGCTGCCGCGGGAAGACGAACACCATATGCCGCCCAAACAAAAGCCGCAGCTGACGGATCAACAGATTGCCTTGCTGCACTGGTGGATTGAGCAGGGCGCCCCTTTTAATAGTAAAGTAAAAGACCTGCAACAGCCGGAAAAAATAAAGCCGCTGTTGCTTTCTTTACAAAGTGGTGCAGAAAAAAAAGCTGCTCTTTCCAGCGTGCCTGCTGCTCCGGTTGAAAAGGCGGATGAAAAAGCGTTACTGGCTTTAAAGGAAAAGAACGTGGTGGTGATGCCGGTGGCACAAAACAGCAATTACCTGATGGCCAACTTCGTGACGGCTGACCGGGTGGCCGATAAAGATTTGGAATTATTACTGCCGATCAAAAAACAATTGGTATGGTTAAAGCTGGGTTACACGGGTATTACCGACAATGCCTTGCCGATCATCGGTCAGTGTCAGAACCTTACCTCATTGCACTTAAACAATACGCGCATTTCTGATAATGGCCTGCCGGCACTTCGATCTTTAAACCACCTGCAAACCCTGAACCTGGTTGGTACGCAGGTTTCTGCTGCGGGTCTTTTGCCATTGCAGTCGCTCCAACAATTGCAGGCGATCTATGTATATCAAACCAATGTAGCTGCTAAAGATTGGGAAACTCTGGCCAAAGCATTTCCGAAAACGGCGATTGATACGGGCGGCTACAAATTACCGCACCTGGCATCCGATACCACCGAACTGCAATACAACGAATAACAGTTGTCTCCGGAAATGAATTGCACGATGAACAGGTGGTTGTAAACTCTTTCAAAACCCCATAGGACATTTTGATCATTGTTTTCCTGGCTGTTGACAACAAGTGTTGCAGATATTTTTGGCAACCAGGATCTTTTTAAAAGGCTATATAAAACAGGCGGTTGCTGCACCTGGAAAGCGTTGTTGCAATTAGTAAACTTTTAAGAAATCCATACTCATTTAATAAGTAATCTTACTGCGGATTTTGCTTTGAGGACGCGTACATTTGCCGCCCCAAATGAGAGAAAAAGTACCCGAAAACAAACTGAACTGAAAAACTGCTATGTTCAACGACCGAAACAAACTGAAAGAAAGAAACCTGCTGTTGCAGATAGAGGCCGCTAAATGCCGTGGACAATTGGCGGTAGGCATTCAGGAAGTATGGAATGCCGCTGTGGAAAAGAAAGGAAAGCTGCTGATTGCTGAAAAAGACATTTTATTTCCCGCCCAGGAGGCTAAAGTGAATCACCCGGTCATGGCAACCGGTTATACGCAAAATAACACCCTGCAAGACGCTGATGTGGTGTATGAAACCATTGAAAAAGTGCTGGAAGACGGCGGCAAAATTGAATTTGTCGAAAACGGCCGGCTGAGAGATTACCAGCAGGTGGTTATGATCCGGTACTGATGAGAGGGGAGATGTAGGATGTTAGATTTTTGATGTGAGGTGGGAGAGATGGATGGGGTTTATAAGTTGAAGCGGAAAAAAGTGACGTGGATCCGCTGAGTGGCATGGAACTGCTTTTTTTACTGCTGGGTTATCCATTCTTTTAAAAACCCATATAGAAAAGGTGCGGTCTGTAAAAAAAGCGCAAGGAAGAGTTGCTATAAAAAGAGAAGAAGTTGCACAGTAAAGGGTTGGAAAGCGCCAGCGCAGGCATATGGGTTTTTGAAAGAGTTTCGAATGCCCTTATGATCAAGGCCTTAAGCTGCTATTTCTTTTCGGAAGGCAATGTGCCGGCTTCTTTTTTCCGGATGCGGTAGGCGCAGCGCCTTTCGCCATTCAGCATATAGCTGATGCGGATAATAGAGATCTGCGGACCAAACAGCGTCTGAAACATATTTAGCTCGGACAGGCAAAAATGGTTGCATTTTAAAGCAGCGGCACCAATAGGACAGTGGTTTTCAATAAACAGGTATTCGCCTTCCGTCTCTTTCTTCCATTCGGCCAGGTAGCCGTCCCGGCTGCGCATTTCGGCCAGCTGATCTATTTTTTGCTCTAAAGATTCAATGGCGTTCAGCCGTTCGGCGTACTGGCGGTAAATGACCTGCTGGCGGGCATCAATGATCTGGTTCAGGGCTTCATCGCCTACGGCGTTCTGAATGTTTTCGATCAGCTGAACCGTAAGGTCCGAATGGGCATTGGGAAAATAATTATTGCCGGCTTCGGTTAACGACCAAACCTGAGAAGGCCGGCCGACGCCTTTGGTCTCTGCCGTAGCCACCACCAAACCTTCATCCGCCAGTTTTTGCAGGTGCAAGCGGGCACCTTCCGTAGTCATTCCTAATTCTTGCGCCATTTTTGACGTAGATAACGGACCTTTGGTCTTTATTAAAAGCAAAAACCTTCTAATGCTTGGGGTAGTATGACTCAAATAATTTTCCAAGTATTAACTTGTTTTATGGGCAAATGTAGTACTTTTGCATTGCTTTTCAAGAAAGGTTAAACAATTTTGTAAAGATGGAAAATGAACAAAACGATATACTTGAACAGATAGCCGGAAAAGAGTATGAGTACGGGTTTGTTACCGATATTGAAATGGAGATCGCGCCCAAGGGGCTGAACGAGGATACAATCCGTTTTATATCGCAGAAAAAGAACGAACCGGACTGGCTGCTGGAATGGCGTCTGAAGGGCTATCAGGCCTTTTTAAGGCAGGAAATGCCCCACTGGCAGAACTTTGAAATGCCGGAAATGGACTTTCAGGACATTTCTTACTATGCCGCGCCCAAGAACAAGAAAAAGTACAACAGCCTGGACGAAGTAGACCCCGAACTGCTGGCAACCTTTGAAAAGCTGGGTATTCCGCTGAACGAACAAAAACATTTGGCCGGTGTGGCAGTGGATGCCGTATTTGACTCTATTTCAGTAGCTACTACCTATAAAGAAAAGCTGAAAGAGCTGGGCATTATCTTCTGCTCTTTTGGCGAAGCCGTGCAGGAACACCCCGAGCTGGTGCGGAAATATGTAGGTTCGGTCGTGCCGCATTCCGATAATGTTTTTGCCGCTTTGAATACTGCTGTGTTTTCCGACGGCTCGTTTGTATACATTCCCAAAGGCGTTCATTGTCCGATGGAACTGTCTACTTACTTCCGGATCAATACCCAGGGCACCGGCCAGTTTGAGCGGACGCTGATCATTGCCGACGAAGGCAGCTATGTAAGCTACCTGGAAGGCTGTACCGCTCCCATGCGGGATGAAAACCAGCTGCATGCGGCCGTGGTAGAGCTGATAGCGATGGAAGGGGCGGAGATCAAATACTCCACCGTACAAAACTGGTATCCTGGTGATAAAGAAGGCAAGGGCGGTGTTTATAACTTTGTAACCAAGCGCGGTGTATGCCGTGGTGCCCGTTCCAAAATCTCCTGGACCCAGGTAGAGACCGGCTCGGCCATTACCTGGAAGTATCCCAGCGTGATCCTGCAGGGTGATGATTCGACAGGGGAGTTTTACTCCGTGGCCGTCACCAAGAACAAGCAGATCGCTGATACCGGAACCAAAATGTACCACCTGGGCCGCAATACCAAAAGCCGGATCATTTCCAAGGGTATTTCTGCCGGTCACAGCCACAACAGTTACCGTGGCCTGGTGCATGTAGGTACCAGGGCGGAAAACGCCCGGAACTTTACGCAGTGCGACTCCCTGCTGCTGGGCAGCGAGTGCGGAGCCCATACGTTCCCGTACATCGAAACCAAGAACAGCACCGCCATGGTGGAGCACGAAGCCACTACTTCCAAGATTGGTGAAGACCAGATCTTTTACCTGAACCAAAGAGGTATTGATACCGAAAAAGCGGTGGCACTGATTGTAAATGGTTATGTAAAAGAGGTACTGAACCAGCTGCCGATGGAGTTTGCGGTAGAAGCACAAAAATTATTATCTATAACACTGGAAGGAAGTGTTGGTTAAACAATAAAGAATCAAAGAGAAATGCTGACAATTAAAAATTTGCATGCGCAAGTAGAAGATAAACAGATTTTAAAGGGTATCAACCTGACAGTGAATGCCGGTGAGGTACACGCCATCATGGGCCCTAATGGTTCTGGAAAAAGCTCTTTATCATCTGTACTGGCCGGCCGTGAAAACTTTGAAGTAACGGAAGGAGAGGTTGATTTTGACGGCAAGGATCTGCTGGATATGAGTCCGGAAGACCGTGCCCGCGAAGGCTTGTTTTTAGCCTTTCAATACCCGGTGGAAATTCCTGGTGTATCCAACATCAACTTTTTAAGAACGGCTCTGAACGAGATCCGGGCTTACAGGAATCTGCCGCCGCTGGATGCAAAAAGCTTTTTGAAACTAAGCAAAGACCGCCAGAAGCTGGTGGAGTTTGACGCCAAGCTGGTGAATCGCTCCCTGAACGAAGGCTTTTCCGGTGGTGAAAAAAAGCGCAACGAGATCTTTCAATTAGCCATGCTGGAGCCCAAGCTGTCCATCCTGGACGAAACCGATTCGGGCCTGGACATCGACGCCTTGCGTATTGTGGCCAATGGTGTCAACAAGCTGCGTTCCAAAGACAATGCTTTTGTGCTGATCACCCACTACCAGCGCCTGCTGGATTATATTGTTCCTGACTTTGTACACGTGTTGTACGATGGCCGTATTATCAAGTCCGGCACCAAAGAGTTGGCGCTGGAGCTGGAAGAAAGAGGCTACGACTGGCTGAAAGAAACCTATCAGGAACAATCTGTTTAATTATCCATCATGACGAATCAAGTAACGATACCATTATATGAAGACCTGTTGAACGGCTTTAAGGCAACTACGGCTGAAAACGAGACGGTACAGCAGGCCAGAAGAAAGGGCCTGGAAAGCTTTAAAAGATCCGGCTTTCCTACCCGCAAGAACGAAGACTGGAAATACACCTCCGTTACACCTTTTTTGCAGGAGCAATACCACATCAATGGCATTGCCAAAGAAGGCGTGGCATCGCCGGCTTTGTTGAAACAGGCGGCCATCCCGCACCTGGACAGCTACCAGTTGGTGTTGGTAAACGGACAACTGCAAACCGACGTCAGCACCCTGCCATCTTTTGTAAAAGTTACTTCCATTAAAGAAGCCCAGCAGGACAGCAGCCTGGCTCAATATTTCGGAAAAAATACCGATGTCGACAGGTTTCATTTTGCGGCGTTGAACACGGCGCTGTTTTCTAATGGCATTTTTATTGAAATAGCCCCCAATGCCGTTTTGGAAAAGCCATTGCACCTGGTGCATGTTTTCACGGCGGGTTCTAACTTGTTTGTGCAGCCGCGTCATCTGATGGTGGTGCACCGCAGCGCCTCTTTAAGTGTGATTGAAACCCTTGTTTCAGACAATGAGGCCGCCAAAATCTTCATCAACAGCCTGACCGAAATAGTGGTGGAAGAAAATGCTTCTTTTGACCATTATGTGTTGCAGCAGGCACAAAGCGGGGTACGGCTGGTGCAGCAAACCGACGTCAGCCAGAAGCGTCACAGCGTGTACAGCAATTACACCTTTTCGCTGCCTAAAGCCGACCTGATCCGCAATAACCTGAATGTGGCCCTGGACGATGACCAGACCGAAAGCCATTTGTATGGTTTGTATTTGGGTGCCGACCAGCAGCTGATCGACAACCATTCTTTGGTGAACCATAAAATGCCGCATTGCAACAGCAATGAAATTTACAAAGGCGTGCTGCTGGACAATGCCACCGGCGTGTTTAGCGGTAAAATATATGTGCAGCACGATGCACAAAAAACTAATGCTTTCCAGCAAAACAACAATTTGCTGCTGAGCAACAAGGCTACCATTAATTCAAAACCCCAGCTGGAGATTTTTGCCGATGACGTAAAATGCAGTCACGGTTCCACGGTGGGCCAGTTGAGTAAAGAAGCCCTGTTTTATTTACGTTCCCGCGGCATCGGCGAAGAAGCGGCGCGGGCCCTTTTGGTGACGGCCTTTGCTTATGACGTAACCGAAAAGATCAAACTGCCGGAGCTGGAACAACACATCAATCACCTGATCGCAAAACATATTCCTGTTAGTAAATAAAAGCCCATGCTGAACGATACTGTTACCAAGGCGATAGAAAAGCTCGACATTGAAAAGGTAAGAAAAGATTTCCCGATACTGCAGCAAACGGTATACGGGCATCCCCTGGTGTACCTGGACAATGCAGCGACAACGCAAAAGCCGGAAACAGTGATCAGGGCCATGGACGAATATTACAGGGAATACAACAGCAACGTACACCGCGGGGTGCATTTCTTAAGCCAGAAGGCGACCGATGCCTTTGAGGTGGTACGCCGCAAGGTGCAGGCTTATATCAATGCCAAACACGAGTACGAAGTCATATTTACCAAAGGCACTACGGAAGCCATCAACTTGGTGGCCAGCTCTTTTGGTAAGCGTTTTGTAAAGCGGGGCGACAGCATCATCATCTCTGCCCTGGAGCACCACTCCAACATTGTGCCCTGGCAGATCATGTGCGAAGACCGGGGTGCTACGCTCAAAGTTATTCCCATCAACAGCAAAGGTGAACTGCTGATGGACCAGTTTGAAAAGCTGCTGGATGATACGGTGAAACTGGTAGCGGTCAACTATGTTTCCAACTCTTTGGGTACGGTAAACCCGGTGCGGGAAATCATTTCAAAAGCCCATGCGCTGGATATTCCGGTCCTGCTGGATGCGGCCCAGGCCATTCAGCATATTGGCATCGACGTGCAGGAACTGGATGTGGATTTTATGGCTTTTTCCGGTCACAAAATTTATGGCCCTACTGGTATTGGTGTTTTATATGGTAAGGAAAAATGGCTGAACGAAATGCCGCCCTACCAGGGTGGTGGCGAAATGATCAAGACCGTTACGTTTGAAAAAAGCACCTACAATGTACTGCCATTTAAATTTGAGGCCGGTACTCCTAATATCACCGAAGCCATTGGCCTGAACGCTGCCATAGACTACATCAATGAAATAGGGCTGGATGTGATTCGGGAAAGAGAGCAGCAGTTAATTGAATATGCACTAAATGCTCTAAAGACTATTGATGGATTACGCTTCGTGGGTGAGGCTGAAGAAAGAGCTGCTTCTATTTCCTTTTTAATAGGCAATACCCACCCATTTGATGTGGGCGAACTGCTGGACAAGCAAGGCATTGCGGTACGTACCGGTCACCACTGTACGCAGCCTTTAATGGATATTTTTAAAATACCGGGTACGGTGCGAGCATCTTTTGCTTTTTATAATACCGAAGAAGAAATTGATAAACTGGTAAAAGGCCTGCAAAAAGCAGCCATGCTGCTGGGCTGATAAGGAGGAGTGTGCATATGACGATCAACGAAAAACAGGACGGAATAATTGAGGATTTTGAGCTGTTTGATGATTGGATGGAAAAATATGAATACATCATCCAGTTAGGCAAAGAGCTGCCCCTTATAGACGAGCAATATAAAAAGGACGAAAACCTCATCAAAGGCTGCCAGTCCAAGGTTTGGCTGCATGCGGACTACAAAGACGGCAAGCTGTTTTTTACCGCCGACAGCGATGCCCTGATCACCAAAGGACTGGTAAGTATGGTAGTTCAAGTGTTAACCGGTCATACGCCCAAAGAAATTGCTGAAGCCGAAATTTATTTTGTAGACAAGATCGGCCTGCGCAGTCATTTATCTCCTACACGCTCCAATGGTTTGCTTTCCATGCTGAAACAGATTAAAATGTACGCGGTAGCTTTTTTATCTAAAAGTCTTCAATAACCCATATGGAACCGACATTACGCGATCAGATTGAAGAAGTTTTAAAAACCGTACACGACCCGGAGATCCCCGTCAACATCTGGGAACTGGGGCTGGTGTATGATGTAAAAATTGAAGAAGGCGGCAAGGTAAAAATCACCATGACCCTGACGGCACCTGCCTGCCCGGTTGCCGGCGATATTATTCAGGAAGTGAATGATAAAGTAAAAGCCCTGGACGGCGTAAGCGATGTGCACGTACACCTCACCTTCGATCCGCCCTGGACAAGGGACATGATGAGCGAAGAAGCCCGCCTGGAGCTGGGTTTTATGTAAAAAGATGGAAAGAGGCACCTGCCTCTTTTTTGTTGTATATGGGGTTTTGAAAGCGTTGGTCGTGAGACGTAAAACGTCAGAGTTAAAACGTTGGAGGTGGGACCGCTACTGCAGGCCCCTTTTTCACGGCTTATGTTTCACGTTTCACAGATAAAGCTCCGGTATGGGTTTTTGAAAAAGTAAAAGCGTTGCCTGTTAAAGGCAAAAGAAATCAGCGTAAGAACAGGAGTAATTAAGCAAATTTGATTTTTCTTTGCTCTTCCATGTCCTTATTCATTACATCACTTAATTCAGGCAGTAATGGCAATTGCTATTATGTAGGCAATGAAACCGAAGCTATTTTGGTAGATGCCGGTATTTCCTGCCGCGAAACCGAAAAACGGATGAAGCGCCTGGATTTATCCATGAGTAAGGTAAAAGCCATTTTTGTTTCGCACGAGCATTCCGACCATATTCGTGGTATCCCGGTGCTGGCCAAAAAATACGGTTTGCCGGTTTACATTACACCCGGCACCCTCCGGTACTGCCGTTTCAGCCTGGAGTCCGGGCTGGTACAGTCGTTCACTGCTTTTGATCCGGTACAGATCGGGTCACTTTCCATTACGGCTTTTCCCAAGCTGCACGATGCCAACGATCCTTATAGTTTTGTGGTAGCCTATAACGGCATCAAGGTTGGCGTGTTTACCGACATTGGTGCCCCCTGCGAGCAGCTGACCCATTATTTCAAGCAATGCCACGCCGCTTTTTTAGAAGCCAATTATGATGAAGCCTTGCTGGAGAACGGTCGGTATCCTGTTTATCTTAAAAACCGCATCCGCGGCGGTAAAGGCCACCTGTCCAATAAACAGGCACTGACTTTTTTCAACGCTCATAAGCCTGCTCACATGAGCTGCCTGATCTTATCGCACCTGTCCAAAGAAAACAATTGTCCCCAGCTGGTGCACGACCTGTTTTCGCAGCATTCGGCCGAAGTCCAGATCGTGGTGGCGTCGCGCTATGAAGAAACCCCGGTTTACACCATTTGTGCGGCCAAAGTGCCATCGGAAAATGTAGTCACCACCACCAGGGTTTCCCGTACCAGTTCTTACCAGATTTCGCTGTTTTAAAACGGTTCATCAGCCATTAAATAAAGCAGCAGTATTGTCAGGAAGCAAAACTTTCATAAGGCATCAATATATAAAAATGCCATATGGGTTTTTGAAGCAATCGGAACCACTTTTATTTGGAATGCATGACCAATTTCAGGTTCGGCACTGACAGGTGCTGGTGTGGCGTAAAAGGTGCATGCCATTGCCAGCTTACCGGAAGATAAATTTCCTTTTCCACCAGGACAGGCGCCAGTTTTTTACGGTAAATAACCTGCGGAAGCTGGTGGTTGATGCCGAAATAAACCTGCTTTTGAAAGTTGTTGAATAACTTGACCAGCATCTGGTTTTTTCCTTTTTTTAAGTTGAGCAACAGCACGTTTTGCACACTGTCTTTTTTGAAAGGATTGTTGTTGATCAATACTTCCTTACCATTTACAAAAACCATTATCGCATCGCCGCTGGTGATGCCCAAAAGCAAAGGCTGGTCTTTGGACGATTCTATTTCCTGCAGCATGTAATAAGCTGTGGTAAGCCCGGCCGGTAAGGTATAGGTAGTGTTGTGTTGCCAGTCGTCCTGCACTTTCCAGGACGAGTTTCTTTTAGACCACGGTTGGGTGAGATCTATATTTTCAAATTGGCCGTGCGTGCCTTCAATGCCGGAATTAAAAGGGCCTTGCAGGTAGACCGGGCCCCATTTTATCCCCGTCCTGTCGTTTTTCAACGCTATACTTTCCTGGCCATCCAAATGAATAACCTGCGTTTTGCCGTTCAAGGTTAGGTCCAGGCTTTTGCCTTTTTCCTGCTCCGTATAATATAGTTCCGGACTGAGTTGCTGCATTTTTTGCGCCTGCAATGTCCAGTATTCCTTTACGGTACTGCGAAAACGGGAGTTGTAGTCAATGCCGGAATTGCTGTAGTACTTAAAGGCATTGCCGGAATGTAAAGCAACGGATGGCCTGCCAAGGGCAAGTATATTGGCAGGTGATACCGTATAGCCTTTTTCAAACTGCAGTACAATCACCTGATAGGTTGATGCAACGTCAAAATCAGCAGGCAGGTTAATGGTTAAGCCGTTGTTGCCGGTATGGGTTTTTAAAGAAGTTGTTTCGTCCAGTACGGTAGCCGATGTTACTTTACCTTTTAATTGCGGTAAAAAAATCTGGTTGTTAGATGGCTGTTTCATAACATGCAGGTACAACTTATTGGGCCGGCTGGTGATGCTGCCCCAGTCGAAGGCCACATGAAACGGATCGGGCTGGGTGTTGTATATGGCTTCGCCGTTTTTCTTCAGCCATTGTCCTATCTGCAGCAGCACTTCTTTTTCGTATTCCACTACTGAGCCATCACCACGAGGCCCAATGTTTAACAAAAAGTTGCCGCCACGGCTGGTTACCCTGATCAGGCTGGCTAATTTTTCTTTTATTTTTTCAGCCATGTCCGTTCTTTT
>JAEWAC010000426.1 GCA_023391895.1 Bacteroidota bacterium | reverse complement strand
GAATGAGGCTGCCCAGCCAGGTTTCGAATTTAGTGCCTTCCATCAGGTTGATGGCGTGGGGCAGGTGGCCTCGTTTGTATATTTTTTCATCTCGGGCATCTATCACCCAGATGTCTTTTTGCAGGCGATCCGCCTCGGCAACCTCTTTTATCGCCGTTCCCATTTTTACCTGGGCCAGGCTAGGCCGGAAGGCGGGTGCCCCTTTGCGGTTCAACTCCACATTGTAAGGAAAATAAGCGGGGATAAACGGCTGGTCCGCCAGCAGGTTTTGTACAAATTCAGCTTTAGTCAGCCCCTGCAGCGACCAGTTGGTCCGCTTTTCTGCCCCTATGGTACTGCTGGGGGCTTCGCTAAGGGATTTGCCGCAGAGCGTACCGGCACCATGCGCCGGGTATACCAGCACCTCGTCGGGCAGGGTCATCAGCTTGTTGCGAAGGGTATGATACATCTGTTGGGCCAGTTCGGTACGGGTGGCTTTGATGTTGCCGGCACCTTCACGCAGGTCCGGCCGGCCGCAATCGCCTATAAAGAGTGTGTCGCCGGTAAACACGGCTTTTTGCTTACCGTCGTGCTCCAGCACCACCGAAATGCTGTCGGGGGAGTGACCAGGCGTGTTAAGCGGGTACAACTTTATTTTACCATAGACAATGCTGTCGCCTTCGTCAAAGGTTTGATGCGGATATTGTGCACCTGCCAGTCGGCTGGTGTAGATGGTGGCACCGGTTTGCTGCTGCAGTTCCAGGTGACTGCTGACAAAGTCTGCATGCGGATGGGTTTCTATAACAGCCATGATCTGTAACTGGTTTTGCCGGGCAAACTCCAGGTAAGGTTCGGGGTTGCGGGCCGGGTCAATCAGCACCAGCTTTTTTGCACAATCGCTAATAACGGCGTAACTGAATTGTGCCAGGTTTTTATCTTCCCATTGCTTGATCTGCATAGTATCTGTTTTAAAGCAAAACTAAAGGCATGTAAAAGCACAAAACGTGACATTGATCACTGCCGGTGAAGGCCATTCCTTTTTATCCATTCCTCATATGGGTTTTTGAAGAAGTGCTGGTCGATGTTTATTGCTTTTGCACTAAATGGTGGCGGCCGGTATCCGGGTTATTGGTGATCGTAAACTGCCGGACCTCGCCTTTTTCCCAGGCATTGGCGGCGGGGTCGACCGGCGGCATGGGTATGTCTTCGCGGTTTTTTCTTTTTTCGGCGGTAGACACATCAAAGCGCCTGTCCCGGTCTGCGTTTAATTGCGGGTTCAGCTGGCCGTCTTTGGTAAAGCCCATCATCAGCATCGGTACGCCCACCGGCAGTTCTTTTTCCCGGTCAGTATGCCAGGTATGAATGGTTTTTCCATAAGTGGAAACCAGTTTTTCCATCAGCTCGTGCTCGGCTACTTCCGGAAGGCCCGGTGCAATCAGTGTGCCCGACTTTACCTCGTATTGATGGCTGTGCCACAGCTTTTTTTCCTCTTCCGGCAGTTGCTTAAACAGCCTTTCCGATATAATGTATTCCACGCCCATGAGTTTGGCGTCCTCCCCATTGCCGTCATAAATAACGGCCTGGTGAAAGTCCTCGTTCAGTTGCGATACATAGTGATGGGCCTCCATTTGCCCCTGCATATAACCACTATAAAAGTGAAAGCCGTCCAGGTAAGCGTTGATCTTGCTGATGGGCGATTTGCTTTGCAGCAAGGCGGCGCCGGTTTCCAATGTTTTGGACTTGGTGGTTTTTTCTGCTCCGGGTGTTTGTACATTGGAGCCCGTATTGTTGCCGCCACAGGCCAATAAGAATAAAGAAACGCCTGCAAATAAATAACAGTAGCGCATAAATCATGTTTTAGTTCATCTAACAAATATCAGACCTTAAGAAAGCGGTGCCAGGCTTACTTTTATCTTTTGTAGGGAGAGCATCCTGTGACCGTACAACCAGGAAAGTTCAGGCTCTTCATTTGATACAGGCGTTTTAAATGCAGTTGGTTGGGCGTACAACAAAGCGCTCTTCCGGTGGCTTTTGGTTTTTTCTGGCACAGGCTTAGCGATACAACCCTTTGTAGCGTGTTATATTTATACATATTAAATCAAATAAAATGGCAACAGTTCAAATGACAGCACAGGATTTTAAGGATAAGGTGTTTGACTATGAAAAAGAGCAGGAGTGGCAGTATAAAGGTTCCGTGCCGGCCATCATCGATTTTTATGCCGACTGGTGCGGTCCCTGCAAGGCCGTAGCGCCGGTGCTGGAGGAATTGTCCAAAGAATATGAAGGGCAGCTGGTGATTTATAAAGTGGATACCGATGTAGAGCAAGAGCTGTCGGGGCTTTTTGGCATTCAAAGTATTCCTACGCTGCTGTTTATACCCCTGCAAGGCGCCCCCATGATGCAGCGTGGCGCCATTCCCAAAAACGCCTTTCAGCAGGTGATCAAAGAACGGTTGTTGCAAGGGGCTGCTCAACAGCCATAGGTAAAATTGGCTGGTAACACCAGCAGCACCAACAGGAGAATGGAAGGGTTCTCCTGTTGGTGTTTCCGTATGGCTTTTTTAAAAGATGCTCGCCAGTAATTTGTAGGTGAGCCAGATGGCTCCCGCTATAATCAGAAATACAATGAACAGCACGGGAATAATCACCTTCCAGGCACTGCCGCGGTGCCGGCCTTTCTGATAATATTGCTGCATGAGCCGCATGTTGCGCATGTTGGATTTGTAAGCCGCATCAAATACATCACCAATAAGGGGTATCATGCCGAATAAAGTATCAACCAAAATGTTCAAAATCATCCGGGCCAGCACATAACCGCTGGCACCATTGCGGGCCATGACCATCAGCATATAACCCGAGATGGCAAAAGTGGAAAGGTCGCCTGCGCCGGGAATCAAACCGATGATCGCATCCAGTCCAAATCTAAAATTAGTGCCGGGAATCCTGAACTGGGCATCCATCAGTTTGGCCAGGTAATTCAAATGTTGTAAACTGCGGTTGGGGTGAAGGGGTTGTTTCATGGTGTAACCAATCTGCTTTTTCTTTAGTATTACCATTATCCTGCCATTCCTGTTTCGGTTATAAAAAGCCTAGCCCCTGCGCAATTATGGAAGCAACTGCAATCGATTTGATTTTTAGTGGCAAGTGTAAGCAAATTAGCTGGTAAACACATGTGCCTTTCTTCTGAACCGCTTTTAGGGAAGATCAACTTTGATGAATATCGATAAATTGGGTAGTTGCACCACAAGTTGCAAAAAACTTGTGCAATCGGTTGTCTATTGGTTATCTGTTCCATTCGATTATTTTTAGCTGTCCGTAGTTTTTGGTTTGTGTGACCGGCGCATACTGTAGCATGTTTTATCCAAATGTTTCATTATATTCAAAAAAGCAAAAACCTATAATCACGATATGAAAAGCAATAGAAGAAATTTTTTGCGCAACCTGTCGCTGGGCTCCGGCGCACTGGCTTTGGGACTGCCGTCCTGGGCTAAAGAAAGAGGGGAAAAGGAAGAAGAACTTTTGGATCTTTCTTACGGCCGCCAACACTTTAACATGTGCGGTTATGCGGCACCTAAAATAGATAAAGTGCGGATTGGCTTTATTGGTTTGGGAATGCGGGGACCGGGGGCGGTTAATCGCATGTCGTTTATAGAAGGGGTGGAGATCAAAGCCCTTTGCGATAAAGATCCGGCCAGGGTTACCAAAGCACAAGCCATACTGCAGAAAAAGAACCTGCCCAAAGCAGCCGAATATTCAGGCGAAAATGGCTGGAAAGCGATGATAGACAAAGAAGACCTGGAC
>JAEWAC010000402.1 GCA_023391895.1 Bacteroidota bacterium | reverse complement strand
ACCTTATACCACCCGCTTTTAGCGCCCCATTTTGTGCCATTCTGTCTTAATTTAGCTTTTTGTTATGACATTTTTGCTTAAAACTAGGGTGTATGCGTATATATTTGCATTTCATACCTTTGCACTTAAAATAAGTAACACATGTATCCACAAGAAATAGTACAACCCATGAAGGAAGAGTTGACGGACAATGGGTTTAAGGAATTATTAACCAGCCAAGATGTAGAAGCGCAATTAAAGGAACAAGGTACCACATTGGTGATGATCAATTCGGTTTGTGGCTGTTCAGCCGGTTCGGCCCGTCCGGGTGTGCTGATGGCCGTGGCCAATGCCTCTAAAAAACCCGATCACCTGACCACCTCCTTTGCAGGCTTTGATATGGAAGCGGTACAAACCCTGCGTCAGCACTTGCTGCCATACCCGCCGTCTTCGCCGGCTATTGCTTTGTTTAAAGATGGCGAACTGGTACACTTTATTGAAAGACACCAGATCGAAGGCAGACCTGCCCAGATGATTGCCCACAACCTGATCAGCGCTTTTGAGGCGTATTGTAATTAATACTTTGCTAATAAAATGCCTCTCCGCAAAAAAGGGAGGCATTTTTCTGTTCATTCCTAATAAATTAAGCTAACATTGTTCACTTTTTAGCTGCTTATGTATCCTAATCTCTATTACGCCTTTAAGGACCTGTTTGGAGTTGATCTTCCCCCGCTGCGTTTTGTCAATTCCTTTGGGTTTTTTGTCGCCATTTCCTTTTTGGTAGCAGCAGCTATTTTGTCCAGTGAATTGAGGCGTAAAAGCAAGCAGGGCTTGTTACAACCTACAGAGATGGAAGTAACGGTAGGGCAGCCAGCCTCGGCCGGCGAACTGATCACCAACTTTTTACTGGGCTTTGTATTAGGCTATAAAATATTAGCTCTTTTCTTTATGAGTTCGGATGCTACCCAGGACCCGCAGACCTTTATTTTTTCGGGTATGGGCAGTTGGCCATTAGGCATCGGTTTGGGCCTCTTGTTTGCCGGGCTTAAATGGTGGGAAAAAAGAAAGCAGCAACTGGAAAGACCCGAGAAAAGAAAACTGCGCATCTGGCCCGAGGACAGGGTAGGAGAAATCACCATCCTGGCATTGGTGTTTGGTTTGGTTGGCGCCAAGCTTTTTGACATTTTTGAAAACTGGAGCGATTTTCTGGAGCATCCCGCGGCTTATTTGTTTTCGCCTTCCGGTCTTACCTTTTACGGTGGCCTTATTTGTGCCGCTATTGCCATTATCGTATATGCCCGCAAGCATAAAATACCCATTGTCCATTTGGCAGATTCCGTGGCACCTGCCCTGATGATTGCTTATGCCATCGGACGAATTGGCTGTCAGGTGGCAGGCGATGGCGACTGGGGTATTGTTAACACGCAGCCAAATCCCATCAGTTGGCTGCCCGACTGGATGTGGAGCTACAACTTTCCGCACAATGTAAACGAAGTCGGCGTGCCCATACCCGGCTGCGTTGGTAAATATTGCTTCGAGTTGCCCCAACCGGTTTATCCTACTGCTTTTTATGAAACCGTTGTCTGTTTTATTCTATTCGGCATCTTATGGGCTTTTAGAAAGAAATTAAGACCCTTTGGCGCCTTGTTTGCCTTGTACCTGATCCTGAACGGACTGGAGCGTTTCTTCATTGAAAAGATCCGCGTTAACAATCAGCTGGACCTGTTCGGTTTTCATCCCACGCAGGCAGAAGTTATTTCAACCGGGCTGGTTATTACAGGTATTGCCTTGTGGATTTATTTGATTCAAAAGAACAAAGCCAGAGCCTGAAACCGCGAATAGCACTGCATTTGCCGCTGATCATTCTTACAAAAGCCTTAACCTATAAGGGTTTCGCATTAGTAATTGTAGTATAGTTTTTGCAGTTAATAAATTGTCGCAAACAATTATGTCGTTTAGCGTTTGCGAATTACCTTTGCAGACAGTGCCGATTAGTAACAACTACACATTCGCATCTATCTGCAACCGGAAACACGCAATATTTGTTCATTTAATAATTCTTAAGCAAGAAAAATTATGAGGCAGCTTAAAATCGCTACCCAAATTACGAACCGGGATTCGCAAGCGGTAGAAAAGTATCTTCAGGAGATCTCTAAAATCCCCATGATTACCCCTGAAGAGGAAACTACGCTGGCGCAACGCATCAAAATGTACCAACAAGATCCGCTGGGCTCTCAAAGAGCGCTGGATAAGCTGGTGCAGGCCAACCTCCGTTTCGTGGTATCGGTAGCAAAACAATACCAGCACCAGGGTTTGTCTTTAAGTGATTTGATCAATGAGGGGAACCTGGGTTTAATTAAAGCTGCACAGCGTTTTGATGAAACCAAAGGTTTTAAATTCATCTCTTATGCTGTGTGGTGGATCCGTCAATCTATTTTACAGGCTTTGGCTGAGCAAGGCCGTCTGGTACGTCTGCCCCAAAACAAAATTGGTACTTACAACAAGGCCAACAAGGCTTATATGGCGTTTGAACAGGAGCACGAAAGAGAACCCAGCACCGAAGAGCTGGCCGACATCCTGGAAATGAGCGAAACCGAGATCAATAACATTTTCCAAAGCAATACACGCCACACTTCCTTAGATGCACCGGTACACGAAGCAGAAGACGTGGCTATGGGTGACCTGCTGGAAGGAAGCGATGATACCGATGATGATGTGATGAAGGATTCCCTGCGCAACGAAATCCGCCGTGTATTAAAATCATTAAGCCCAAGAGAAGCAGAAATTGTGAATGCTTATTTTGGACTGGATGGTGAAAACGGAACTACTATTGAACAGATTGGTCAAAAATATGATCTGACCAAAGAACGTATTCGTCAGATTAAAGAGCGGGCTATCAAGCGTTTGCAAAAAGCCCGTTACAGCAACGCCTTAAAAGCCTATTTGGGCTAAAAATGCAAATTGATGGGTTTTATTACAGCTCTGATCTTTTTGGGATCAGGGCTGTTTTTATATAGGAAAGTTATGATGATACAATCGAATAGGATATGGATAAGCTTGCTGGCCTTACTGGGCCTGGCGGCCTGCGAAAAAGCCGTAGATTTTAAATTGGAGGAAACCCCTCCCAAGCTGGTCGTAGAGGCCACTATTGAAAATGATCAGCCGCCTCGGGTGGTGCTCACCCAATCGGCCAATTATTTTGCGTCGATCACCCCCGACCTGATAGCCAACAGTTTTGTGCGCAATGCCGAAGTTTATATTTCCAATGGCACCACCACCCACCGGTTAAAAGAATATGCCATCCCTTTAACCACCAATTATAGCCTTTACTATTATTCCATTGACTCCTCGGACCTGGCAACGGCCTTTGTGGGTGAGCTGAACCATACCTATACCTTACGGATCGTGTATAATAACGAAGAGTTTACCGCCCAAACCACCATACCGCCACTCCGTAAACAAATAGACTCTGTATGGTGGAAGCCGGCGCCCCCCAATGTGGACAGCAGCAAAGTCATTGTCATGATGCGTACGACCGATCCACAGGGCTATGGTGATTATGTGCGCTATTTTACCCAACGAAACAGTGAACCTATTTTGCCGGGGCTCAACTCGGTGTTTGACGACTTGTTTATTGACGGCACTACCTACGAACTACAGATAGAACCGGGCTGGAACCGGAATGTGGACCGGGAAGAGGATGACGTGTTTTTTTCGAAAGGAGACACGGTAACCTTAAAAATCAGCGGTATCGATAAAGCTACCTACGACTTCTGGCGCACCATGGAGTACAGCTATGCCTCTATTGGCAACCCATTTTCTACCCCTACCAAAGTGATCAGCAATATCAGCAATGGGGCGTTGGGGTATTTTGGCGGCTATGCCTCCCAATACCGCACCATTATCATTCCGGAGTAGGGACGGGAAAGATTTTAAAAGCCGAAACAATTTAACTTCTAATTTTGGACATTTTAAGCTCATCGAATTACATGGAAAAAACAGGAATAGAAAAAGTCAATTGTTTGATTATAGGATCAGGACCGGCCGGCTATACCGCCGCCGTGTATGCCGCACGGGCTAATATGAAACCGGT
Organism: Bacteroidota bacterium; assembly: GCA_023391895.1. GTDB lineage: Bacteria > Bacteroidota > Bacteroidia > Chitinophagales > Chitinophagaceae > Flavisolibacter. The sequence continues at coordinate 5,247 of JAEWAC010000402.1, read as the reverse complement.
ATTATACCAGGGTATTCAGCCAGGCGGTCAGCTGACCATTACAACCGATGTGGAAAACTACCCGGGCTTTCCCGACGGCGTTCAGGGACCGGAACTAATGATTCATTTTGAAAAGCAGGCGCAGCGCATGGGTGCCGACCTGCGTTATGGACTGGCCACCAAGGTCGACTTTTCCAAACAGCCCTACAAAGTATGGATTGATGATGAAAAGGAAATTGAAGCCAATGCCATTATTATTGCCACCGGTGCTTCGGCCAAATGGCTGGGCATTGAAAGCGAGCAACGCCTGAATGGATATGGGGTAAGTGCCTGTGCCGTATGCGATGGCTTCTTTTTTAAAGGAAAAGATGTAGCCATTGTAGGAGCAGGGGATACGGCTGCGGAAGAAGCGCTTTACCTCTCCAAACTGTGCGGCACCGTTCATATGTTCATCCGCCGCGATGAAATGCGGGCCAGTAAAATCATGCAGGACCGGGTGAAAAACACCGCCAACATCAAAATGTACTGGAACACCGAAACAGAAGAGATCATAGGTGACAAAACCGTAGAGGCCGTTCGGATCAAGAACAACACAAACGGCGATACCGCTACCATTCCGGTCAAAGGCTTTTTTGTAGCCATTGGACACCAGCCCAACTCTGACATTTTTAAAGGCTGGCTGGATATGGATGAAGCCGGTTATATCCAAACCATTCCCGGTACGGCCAAAACCAATGTAGAAGGCGTATTTGCCGCCGGCGACGTGCAGGACAAAATTTACCGCCAGGCTGTTACTGCTGCCGGCAGTGGTTGTATGGCCGCTCTGGATGCGGAGCGCTACCTGTCGGAAAAAGGTCTTCATTAATACACCGGTTCCCATGGCTGCCCTTATGAATATTGAATTAAAAGGTCTTCGCTTCTGGGCACCACACGGGTGGCACGAAGAAGAAGCCCGGACCGGAAACGAATTTGAAGTAGCCATCACTGCATCCTTTCTACCCGGGGATGCAGTGATTACGGCTATAGACCAGACCATCAGCTATGTAGAGGTTTATAACATCGCAAAAGAGGTATTCTCAATTCGGGAACAATTGCTGGAAACCGTGGCCATGAAAATGGCAAATGCCCTTCACCAGGCTTTCCCGCAGTTGACAAACGTTCAAATCTCCATAACCAAATTATCGGCCCCCATCACCGGCTTCAGGGGCACGGTAGGCATTAGCTACAGCCGGAACTTTAAATAGAAAGGGACTGCCAGCGGTCACTTTTGATATACCAGAAGGAAAGCAAAAAGATCACCGTCCAGTACAAAAGCTCCGAAGCCCAGCCCCAGAAGATAGAAAGCCCGTACACCTCCAGCACCAGGTAAACATAAGCAGAGTACAGCACAATCGCGATAAGCTCAATGGTAAAAGTCGCTTTGCTGTTTCCCGTACCCGTCACGGCATTGAGCCAGACCGTTGAGGCCGACATCAGCACCATGACAAAAGCCACCAGCCGCAGCACGGGAATCCCCATCTCCGTAAACTCGTTGGATTGTCCATATATGGCCAGAAACACATGCGGGAAAAGGGTGAGCAGCAGCCACACCAGGATGGTCATGCCCACATTGATTTTCATGATCTTCAGGATCACCGGAATCACCTGTTCTTTTCGGCCCTGGCCAATAAGGTTGCTTACCATGGAGTTGGTCGTAGAGGCAAAGGCCCATACAAATACGCCAAAAAAGCCAATCACATTGCGCATGGTGTTGGAAACCGCCAGGCTGGTGCGACCGTGGTGCTCAATCAGAATATAGAAAAACCACCAGCTGATAATACTAATGGCATGCTGAAACACAAGCGGACCCGAAATCTGTGCAATGAGGCGGGCATTGCTTTTATCCCATTTCACGTTTTGAAACAAAGAAAACTGGCGGGTAATCCCTTTGGCACTGATGACCAGGAAAATGATGAACATGCCCAAAAACTCGGATATGATAGAAGCAACCGCGGCACCGTTAAAGCCCATTCGCGGAAAGCCCAGGTTTCCGAAAATAAGGGTATAATCAAAAAACACATTGCTGACCGCCTCGGCCAGGGTGCCTGCTACCAGGTACTTGCTTTGGTTGGTACCTACCAGCAGGGCATTGCGCATCTGGTAGATGTACAAAAACGGCAGCCCCCAGATGCGGATGCGCAAAAACTCCACCGCCATGCTGTAGGTTTGCGGATCGTGAATGCTGTACCGCAAAATAGCAGGTGCCAAAGTATAGCTAATGACAATGCCGGCCGCGGCAATCAGCATGGCCATTAAAATTCCCTGGTTGAAGATTTTGCCAATCTCCTGAGGCCGGTTTTCACCCGCCCGCCGCGAAATGAGTATTTGCAAGCCATTGTTCAAGCCATAGCCGATTCCAGCAAAGATCAGGTAATACACACCGGTGATGCTGGCGGTAGCCAGGGCCTGCTCATTGAGGTGACCCAGGAAAATATTATTGACAATAAAATTAAACTGCGGTACCAGCAGCGCCAGGCTGATAGGCAAAGCAATCCTGAAAATTTGCCGGTAGGAAACTTCAACTTGTAAATTAGGTGCCATGAATGGAGTGCAAGCTAACAAAGTAAATATTTTGACCGCTACAATTGGGTGAAATCTGTACTTTGTAAATAATTCAGTTTAGCTTGAAACGACTTTTTAACATAGCGTCACCCGAAACCATCGAAAGCAAGGATCAGTTGTTGCTTTGTGAAATTTCTTATTACCATATCTGCCTGGCAGCGGCCAATGCCGCCACCCGGCAACTGATTCACCTGGCGTATTTTGAAAACAGCCAGCCGATAGCGGCACAGGATGTAAAGCGCCTGCTGGATGGAGAAGGCATTCACCCGGAGCGGTATCAAAAGGTGGTGGTGAGCAGTGCTTTTCCGGAAGCCATCCTGGTGCCTGAAGCCCATTTTGACAGGGATGTTTTAAAAACCCAATGGCAGCATCCGGACCAGGACCTTGTATTTTTCGACCGGCTGGAAGCGCAGGGCATTTGGGTGGCCTACAGCATGCCCTCCCGGGTCTACCATGAACTTAATAGCAGGTCTCCGGTGGAAGTGATCAACACCCACACCACTTCTTTAAAAACCCATACAGAACCGGTTGCAAACAGTGAGATATCGGTTTATTTCAGCAGCCGGGAGTTCAGGGTGGTGGTCAAAAAAGAGGAGCAATTGCAACTGGCCCAAACCTACGCTTTTCACTCACCGCTGGATGTAGTGTATTATCTGCTGATGATCACCCAGCAGTTTCAACTGTCGCAAACAGAAACGGCCGTGGTGCTTTCCGGTTTAATTGATGAGAACTCCGCTTTGTACAAAGAAATCTACCAGTATTTTTTAAAGGTTCAATTTGCACAGCCAGAGGCTCATTTATTGCCGGTAAACGATTATCATCAACACTTTTTTTCATCTATCTATAACTTGGCAGCATGCGTATCATAAGTGGAGACTTAGGTGGCAGAAGAATCAATCCACCATCCAACATGCCATATACAAGACCTACCACCGATATTGCAAAAGAAGGCTTGTTCAACATTATACAAAACAACCTGGATTTTGAATCGCTGAAAACGCTGGACCTTTTTGGCGGTACCGGCAGCATCAGCTACGAACTGGCCTCCCGCGGTGTGCCGGACCTGACCATTGTGGAGAAAGACAACCAGATGTTTTCTTTCATTAAAAAAACGGCAGCCGACCTGAAGCTGGAGAACTTTAAGGTAGTAAAAAGTGATGTGTTCCGGTATATGGAAACCTGCCGGGAACAATATGACCTGATATTTGCCGGCCCTCCTTACGCTCTGCAAAATATTGATGACCTGCCGGTATGGGTTTTTGAAAGAAACCTGCTGAAGCAAGATGGCTGGTTTATCCTGGAACATACGCCCCGTAACAGTTACGAAACCTTTCCTTTTTTTAAAATGGCCCGTAATTACGGCACAACTATTTTTTCTTTTTTTATCAATCAATTTGCCACTACGGAATAGGTATGCTCAAAAGTGAGGTAAGAAAACTTTTCAGGAAAAAACGGGACGAATTGACTGCCTCACAAAAGCTGAAGCTGGATGATCTGGTGCTGATTCAATTTCAAAAGTTAGCCCTGCCGCCCCTTTCTTCAGTGCTGAGTTTTATGCCGCTGGATGACAAGGCGGAAATCAACACTTTTATCATTACCGATTATTTAAGCTTCCAGAATCCCGGCCTTCAAATTGGGTATCCCAAAACCAACCTGGCCGACTGCAGCATGCAGGCGCTGGCGGTGAGTGAAGCAACCGAATTTGAATTGAACGCCTACAACATTCCGGAGCCGGTGGAAGGCAGCATGATGGAGCCCGGACAGCTGGATCTGGTTTTAATACCCATGCTGGCCTTTGATCAAAAAGGCAACCGCGTTGGCTACGGCAAAGGGTTTTACGACCGGTTTTTAAAAGATTGTGATCCGGCCTGCATCAAGGTGGGCCTATGTTATTTTGAACCGATCGACGTCATTGAGGATGCCAATAATTATGACGTACCTTTAAACTATTGTATAACCCCGCAAACGGTTTATGTTTTCTAACTGGTTTTTAAAATCATTCCGCATTTTATTACTTCCTTTTGCCTTGCTGTACGGTGCTATTGTATCTTTCCGGAACTGGTTGTACAATAAAAAAATACTGCGTTCTGCCACCTTTGGCTTACCGCTGATTTGCGTCGGTAACTTATCGGTAGGCGGCACGGGTAAGTCGCCCATGGTAGAGTTTTTGCTGCGGCACCTGAAGGGTCAGCATAAAGTGGCCGTGCTAAGCCGCGGCTACAAACGGAAAACCAAAGGCTACGCCCTGGCCACCGAAGACACTACCGCCATTGACATAGGCGATGAACCCCTGCAGTTTTACCGCAAGTTCCCCGACATTCCGGTAGCCGTGGGCGAAGAACGCATAGAAGCCATACCGCAGCTGCTGCACGACCGGCCCGAAACAGAAGTAGTAATATTGGATGACGCCTTTCAGCACCGGGCCATTCAGGCAGGCTTCAACATCTTGCTGACCGACTGCAACAACCTGTTTACAAGAGACTTTTTTTTACCGACCGGCGACTTAAGAGATGCCCGCTCCAGTTATAAAAGAGCAGATGTGATTGTGGTAACCAAATGCCCGCCCGACCTCAGTGAAGACGAAAGAGCCGCTACCATACATGAAATAGAACCCTTACCGCATCAGAAAGTTTTTTTTACCACCATATCCTATGGCACGCCCTACCA